>JBDSWG010000268.1:0-3614 GCA_039926825.1 Ferruginibacter sp. | reverse complement strand
CCTTCAAAAACATAGGTCGGCGCAAAGAATTTGTCTTGTCCGAATATTATGAATGATGAAAGTAAGAGCGGTAAAAAAATAAAAGTTCGTTTCATAAACGTAGAGTTCATTTAGCCTTGCTGCCAACGTTTGTATATACGCTAATATACGCTACTTTTTATCCGCGTATATTTTTTTAACAGCTTTATTTTGAACCTCTTATAAAAATATCCGCGACTCATAAACAATAGCGTATATACAACTAATGTAAATCTATATTATCTAACGGGCTCACTATCTTTTGCAGGTCTTTATTGCTCATATGCAGGTAACGCATGGTGGTTTTTATATCGTTAAGATCAAGCAATTTTTGTATCATTGTTACGTCTGTTCCTCTATATACCAGGTTCGTGGCAAAACTATGCCGCAGACTATGCATAATTCTCCATCTGGCCCAGATATTCAGCCCGGCCTTGTGCGACAGCGTATCTTACCTTTTATAATTGTCTAAATTATCATGGATTCCAATTGGATATTTTTGATAAAACCTGTGCCACCATTGTAATCCATTTGCACTGCTTTATTCCAGGCTCCTGCTACTCCTGCAAACCCTGCTGTGCAAGGCACAGGTACGCCATCCTTTTCAGCCATGCTGTATACCTGCGGGTGGGGGAGTTGATTTCTTTTTTATTGGCTGGAGGTTTTATGTTCTGTAAACTTATCCAATGTAATCTTTCAATGTAAGAACAGTACTCATTTTGAATGTTGCCTGTTCCTTCCCTAAACTATATCGTTTGTTGTACCTCCCTCATCAGGCAGGTAATGTTCGTGGGTATGCACAGGGGTTATTTCCTTTGATTTACCCGCCCGCATCTGGAAAAAATTCACCAGCATAGCGAAAGCCATAGAAAAATAAATGTATCCTTTGGGTATATGAAATTCTAAACCTTCACCAATCAGCGAGACCCCAATCAACAACAAAAAACTCAACGCAAGTATTTTAAAGGAAGGATGTTTGTTTACAAATTTGCTAATCGGTTCTGCTGCAACCAACATAATACCTACACTAACTATCACAGCTGTATACATTATCCATAACTCATCTACCATACCTATGGCCGTTATGATACTATCTACCGAAAAAACCAGGTCAAGAATCAGGATCTGACCAATAGCACTGGCAAAACTAGTGACCTTGATATTTTTAGATGTGTCTCCTTCTTCGCCCTCCATTTTATGATTGATTTCCGAGGCGCTTTTGTACAGCAGGAATATTCCTCCGGCAATTAAGATTAAATCTTTACCAGAGATACCCATATTAAACAGGGTGAAAAGGTTTCCCTCTAATTTAAGAATAAATGAAATTAAGGTGAGCAGTAAAAGACGCATTACCATAGCCAATATCAGCCCCAACTGCCTTCCCTTCTTCTGTTGATGTGCCGGCAATCGTGCAGTAACTATTGAAATAAAAATAATATTGTCTATGCCTAAAACAACTTCTAAAAGTATTAAGGTTAACAGGGCAATGATGAGTTCCATTAATATTTGTTTACGTTTATGCTATGATTTTCAATCGAAGCTAAATTATATTTCATTACACATTACCATAACTGTTCAACTGCCCGCCCATTTACTCCTGGCGCAGATATGCAGCCCGGCCTTCTGAAACGGCGTATCTGTGCCTTCTATCATTTTCTAAATTATCATAGATTTCATTGGGATATTTTTAAATAAACCTATGCCAGCATTATAAATAATAGCACTGCTATATTTGCAATTTCCTGCTACGCTTATAAACCCTTATTCTAAAGAATTATAAAGTGTGTAATTTAATTTTTGATGAGCTATTTGCAAAGTTGATAATTCCTGCGAATGAGGCACTAGTTGCCATTCTCCATCCGTGCGGTCAGGCGGGGGAATTTTGAACTGTTTTCTGCTTTCAATCCTGATACGCCATTTCTCGAAGCCATGCTGCATATCTGCGCCAGGCAGGGTATGTATCCTATTTGTATATTATGTAAGCCTTATGTTTTTGGAATGAGCCTATTTGTAATTTGAGCGACGGGAGAAAAGTTATTAATTCTTGTATTTTGCTTGTAAAGCAATTGAGAACAACGATTGTAACAGGATTTTTGTTTAGATTCTGGTGGTGAACTAAGTTTTTATCAATAGAAAGCAGAATGTCAAACTTATTTTCGACACAATAATCCATCAACCTGCCATCCTTAATTCCGCTCAATTCTAATTCCTTAACTGTAATAACTACAAATCCTTCTAAATGTTTTTTTTAGCGTTTGGTTACGCACTCATCAAGTAATATTTTCATTGATAATATTTGATGATGTTTCAATTTGCTTCTGTGACATTTCAAGAATGCGTATGACTTTATTTCTGCTTACACCTTCAAAGTCTTCAAGAAAAATCTCTATTGTGTCACCAGTTTCTAAATAATCAAAAAGGTTTTTAATGAGAACTCTCGTTAAAAAAAAAGCAGGAGTGCCACCTAAAATTTCCGGGTCTAGATGTATTACACGTATGTCCAAAAGGTGAAATTGAGATGCTTAAATTTATACTATTTTTTGTGACTGTAATGCTCCACAAGGGTAAAGCCAACCGGACTTGGGTAAATATTGTATCACCTATCAAATGTGCACCCTATGTGAATAGAGACAGCGGTTGTATAAAATTTGTAAGAAGTAGTGGTTTGAATTTTTAAGAAGCCATTCCAGAATATGTCCTTTCATATTGTAAGAAATCATCAGCATAAAACATATTAAAATAAATGTTGTTTTGAATTAATTATGTTACCTTATGCAGTTAAACCAATAAAACAACAATTATGAGAATGCAATTCAAAATTCCAGCTTTGCTGGCGGTGAGTCTTTTTGCTTATTCAGCTTGTTCATCCCCTGAAGAAAAAACGGAAGCCACAACAGAAACGGCTATGACCACGACCGACTCTGCAGTAGACTTGGATAAAGTAAAAGTGGAAATACAGGCGATGGAAGATGCCTACGCCGCCGGCGAGAAAGCAAAAGATGTGGGCGCTGTGGCAGCTTATTATGCTGATGATGCCATTAGCTATAACCGTAATGAACCACCCTCCGTAGGTATGGCTGCCATCAAAGAAAAAATTGGAAAAGGGTTTGTAAAAGATAGTGTAAATACCTCGGTATATAAGGTGGTTGATTTATTTGCCCAGGGCACTACTGCGACAGAAGTTGGCTCCTGGACGAGAATGGATCCTGCTGGGAAGCAATTAGAAAATGGTTATTATATGTCCTATTTTGAAAAGCGTAATGGCAAATACCAATGCGTTCGGGATATGAGTGTGACGGAAAGCCCTGCCAAAAAAGGTATGTAAATCGTTTTTGTGTTATTTTTAAAAGCCGGGCTGACCCGGCTTTTTTTATTCAACAATACAGGTAACTAAAGTTTCTCAGCATAATATTCAACAGCCTTTCATCAGACATTCCATTCGAAGTAGATTCTTCTGTCTTTGCATTTTTAAATTCTGGCGTTTCACCCAGGTCACACACAAGTTGAATAGAACACAGCTTCACATAAAGTTTAAATTCCTCATCATTTTTTTGTCTTTATGCCAAAAGTTCTTCCTTTATGTCCGCTAATTTTTA
>JBDSWG010000267.1:0-11172 GCA_039926825.1 Ferruginibacter sp. | reverse complement strand
ATGGTCTCCGTTTTATCGGGTAAATCTTTAGCCACCTGTTCTTTGGTACGACGCAAAATGAAAGGATATAAAAGCTTGCGCAAATGATCTTTATTCTCCTGCTCACCAAATTTATCTATAGGCGTTGCAAATTCATTCCGGAAAAACTCCATTGAGCCCAGAAGGCCCGGGTTCAGGAAATTCATTTGGGCAAAAATATCAAAGGTGTTATTCTGCAACGGCGTACCACTCATACAGATACGGTTTTTTGCCGTGAGTAATGTAGCAGCCTTAGTTACTTTAGAGGCCGGGTTTTTGATGGCCTGGCTCTCATCCAGTACGACATAATCAAACAATATTTTCAGGAGTAACTGAATGTCGCTGCGCAGTGTGCCGTACGTTGTAATAATTATATCGTGCTGCTGAAGCACCTCAGCACTGCGGCTCCGGGCACTGCCATGATGAATATGGTAAGTAAGGTTGGGTGTAAATTTCCGGACCTCATTCTGCCAGTTGTAAATAAGTGTAGTGGGGCAAACAACGAGGGTCTTTAAACTACCGTTTTCTGTTTTATAGTGGTCCAGCATGGTGAGGGCCTGTACTGTTTTACCCAGACCCATATCATCTGCAAGGATGCCGCCCCAGCCCACATCATTGAGGTAACTGAGCCACTGGAAACCGGCAACCTGGTAGGGCCGCAGTATATCTTTCAGTTCCGGCGGCGTTTCTATTTCCGGGATATTTTTATATTCTTTAAGTTTTTCATATTTCTCATCCAGGGCAAAACTCAGTTCTTCTTCATTCCGGTTTTCATAGAGCTCATCTATTACGCTCATATGGTATTTGCTCAGGCGAAGCTTATCTGCCCTGCCATCTGAAACCTTGAATAACAATGCATATTTTTTCAGCCACTCATCTGGTAAAATACCAAGCGTACCATCGCCCAGTTGTACAAAAGACTGCCGGGCAGACATAGCCCGCTTAATATCGGCAATGCCTACACGCTGTTCTCCAAAAGCAATTTCAACTTTAGCATCAAACCAGTCCAGGCCACTGCTCACATGTATATGCGTGTTGGGCCGGGCCGTATTGAACCGGAAATTTTTCAGCGCTTCAAAGCCATACACCGGGATTTTTCTTTCCTTCATGGCATCTATAAAAAGAAAGAACCAGTTGTTGCGCAGCACATCTATACCTTTTAAAATCAGGGAGCCGGTTTCTTCCTGCCGGATAAACTGGGAGTGTAGGTTTTCCAGGCTTTTAGTAAATTCTTCTTCCACTTCGCGGTTGCGGTGTATGACCAGAATTTTATCTCCGTTAGGAATGGTTATGCTGCTTTTATCAGTGGTTTTGGCATCGTATCCTTCGTAGGTAAATACCGGGAGAAATAACAGGTAATCGCCTTTCTCCTGCAGCATGAGTTTCACTTCCGGAACGGAACCCTTAACTTCATTCACCAGGCTTTTATCAAATTCTACCTGGTAATCTTTTGTAAGGGGCATCACGAGCTTCTTCATTTGCTCCTCCCAGTTTTCTTTCTTTAAAACGGGGTTGCCTGTCTTCAAAAATTTTTCTACCTGTAATACATCTTCAGGCTTTTCCCACATATACATGGTATCTGCATGAAGGAAAAGCAAACCGGAAGGCGCTTCATTTTCACCTACCGGAATGAGCTGGCCCATCATACGAACCATACAGCCCAGTTCATAATGACTATTTTCTGCCAGCACACGAAAAACCGGGGCAATAAGCTCAGGTTGAATGCGCAGCGGAACCAGGTTTACATTTCTGAAGGGCTTGCCTTTTGGCAAGTAAAAAATAAATGGGTTCTCCGCCTGCTCCTGGAAGATTTTGCGCAATTTAGGATGCAGGTATTCTGTCATTAATGACTTTGTTTCATCCGGCAGGTCTTCACCGTCAGTATGAATTATGTTTTCCCAAATACCGCTGAAAGGAGAATTTCGGTTAAGATATTTGTTCACCTCAGACTCTTGGAGTTTACGCAGTTGCTGGAACAATATTTTATCTTCATCATCCAGGCCTTCGGTTTCTACAAATTTCGTAAGGTCTAATTTTTCAGCTTTATTAATGTAAGCTGTTTTCTCACTGTTGGGCTCTCCCTGTAATACATCTACTGAAAAACCCGGATATGTTTTTTCATTGAAATTGATAACTATCCCTAGCTTCAGGATTTTTTCAATTTTTTCTTCCACTACTTCTTCCGGTAATGCCGCAGTAACCATGGGCCGCTGGAAAGGTGTAGGAGAGGATGTTTGTGCAACTCTCTTGATGCTGCTATCCAAAACTTTTAAAAACGGCTTGCCATCTTTATAAGTAAATTCAAATTTACCGGCCAGGTCATCTTCCAACTTGTAACCATAAATCTGCAGTAATTTATTTTTCTCCTTATCCCAGTTACGGATACTGTCAAAATAATGCGGGCCATAGGAATCGAGCAACTGCAGGAACAACAATGTTTTGTGCATACACAAAGGATGCTGCTTTTCCGGACAGGAGCAGGAAGTATCAAAATTACGCTCGTCATTTTTCTGTATTACAAGCGGGAACTTATGATCATTATAAATCAATTCTGCTTCTACACGTTCATCGGCAGCGTTGTTTATGGTGGCTTTTGTGGTGCGCAGGGCTGCTTCTGCTTCTTCCATAATTTCCGGGGAAGAGAGCATGCGAATCATTTTAAGATCCAGGAACTTCATTTTAGCAACTGTATGTAGCTGGTTATGCTGAATAGAACTGCTTAGAAGAAGATTTTTATCAACCATATCCTGCAGTCGGAAAAGTGCAGCAGCTTCATGGCGGCAGATTTCACCCATATTATACGGGCACGTGCAGCGCAACGCCATCAGTTTATCATCTGTGTATTTCTGAATGCTTACTTTATAGTAGGTATGGTAACTGTCATCTTTTACCCGGAAGGTAATGGTGCTCATGAGTTCGTCATGATCCACAAGTTCTACGTAACCCAAACCGTGAATTTTTTTTCCGCGGCGGATCACTTCAT
This sequence comes from Ferruginibacter sp., assembly GCA_039926825.1. Lineage (GTDB taxonomy): Bacteria > Bacteroidota > Bacteroidia > Chitinophagales > Chitinophagaceae > Ferruginibacter. The sequence continues at coordinate 8,171 of JBDSWG010000267.1, read as the reverse complement.
CAGTACCATTATTATATATATGTTTAATAAGGTGCGGTAAAGCCATGCAAAATTTAATGCCTTTTTATTTCAGAACTCTCCAGGGTTAAAATAGTCAATGGAAAAGCCAGGGTACGGTATTATCCTATGAGCAATTCTGCCATTCTGAAAAGGGCAATTTTGCAAAAGTAAAGGAAATTATATGAGTGTCCGAAGGATTGAGCAAACTATTATTGCCCCCGGCATAGAAATTTTAAAAATTATTTTTTCAAAGGCGTAGCCAATAATTTTCCTTCATGGTATAAAGGCAGCACCGGCGCAGTATCTGGCTGAAGGCAATGGCGGATATCCCTTTCCAGTCCATAACCCATAAGACGATGGTAATGAGAGGCATGGTTGTTTTTCATAAATTCAAACAGGTCCGGCGCTGCATAATTATAAAGCGTTTCAGCCATGCGGCTGCTGTCACAATTAATATCGAAGTGAGATCCGATACGGGAAACTATGGCACCAGCAAATAAAGAATCTTCCAGGTTTACCCGATCCTTCCAGGCAGCGCAGGCCAGTAATACAGGCTTGTGCTCCGATACTAAATAATCACATACTGCTGAAAGATTTGCAAAAGCGCCGGTAATGATTTTATTCGCTCCCTTATCAAGCGCCATGTGCAGGAGCCGCGTTCCATTGGTGGTCGTGAGCACAAGGGTTTTATTTTTGATAAAAGATTCGGGGTATTCAAAAGGTGAATTACCATAAGACAAGCCTTCTGCCACCTGCCCATCTCTTTCACCTGCTGTGATGGCATCTATCTGTTTTCCGAGGCGCAGGCATTCAGCTACACTGTCTACAGGCACAATACCCTTTGCCCCATTGTGCAATGCTGTTGCAATAGTAGAAGTAGCCCTCAGCACATCTATAATAACCACAATGCTACTAGTAACATCATACAACTTAAGCAGGGAAGGAGAAAAAGAGGTAAATAATGCAGGTTTCTTCATATTATCTGATCAACACTAACCGGTATTTTTAAAGAACGTTTTATTAATTTATTGAAAAGGTATTTTCACCACTTGTGCTTTGAGAAGTGTATTGCGCACCTTGATAAAAATTTCACTACCAGGCGACGCATAATAATTTTCTACATAGCCCATTCCAATGGCTTTACCCAGCGAAGGGGACTGGGTACCGGAAGTAACCCTCCCGATATTGCTGCCTTCAAAATCTTTTATCTCGTATCCCTGCCGCGCAATTCCTTTTTCTGTCATTTCAAAACCCACCAGTTTCATAGCTACACCTTTTTCCTTTTCCTTTTCAAAAATTTCCCTCGATGTAAAGTCTTTGGTAAATTTTGTAATCCAGCCCAGGCCGGCTTCCAGGGGAGAAGTGGTGTCGTCTATGTCATTTCCATAAAGGCAGAAACCCATTTCCAGGCGCAGTGTATCACGGGCTCCCAGGCCGATAGGTTTTATTCCATTAGCTGCTCCGGCTTCAAAAATGGCATCCCAGATTTTTTCTGCCGCACCATCTTTATCTTCAAAATAAATCTCCACACCACCGGCACCCGTGTAACCTGTGGCACTCACTAAAACATTTTCTACCCCGGCAAAATTTCCTTTTGCAAAAGTGTAATATTTTAAATTGAGGATATCCATATCCGTTAGTGGCTGTAGTGTTTTTGTAGCCAGCGGGCCTTGGACTGCCAGCAGGCAGGTTTTATCAGAAATATCCAGGAGGTCTGCACCTGCGGTATTGTGTTGTTGAATCCAGGCCCAGTCTTTTGCAATATTCCCGGCATTGACTACGAGCATATAAATATTATTTTCTTCAATGCAATAGACGAGTAAATCATCTATTATTCCACCTTCTTTATTGGGCAAACAACTATACTGCGCTTTGCCTGCTGTGAGTTTTGAGGCATCATTAGTGGTCACCCGCTGAATCAGATCCAATGCCTGCGGGCCCTTCACCATAAATTCGCCCATATGGCTTACATCAAAAACACCCACGGCTTTCCGTACAGCAGCATGTTCATCATTTATACCACTATAAGAAATGGGCATATTGAAACCCGCGAAATCTGCCATCTTAGCATTCAGGGCCTGGTGTTTACCGGTAAAAGGAGTTGACTTCATTTTTTAATTTAGTTGGCAAAAGTAAATAAATAACTACATGCTATTATACAAATCCTGTGCGAATAATGCAAGAAGTATGGTCCAGGAGAGCGATAAGTAATCTCATATCCCCCAATTATTTAAGCAGAAGTTTCCGGAACTTTTCTATTTCTGCAATTTCCACCGGGGAGAGTATATCATGGTTCTGGATTTTTGCCTTCAAAAATATCAGCCTTTTATGCGTGGGAAATTTCACCAGCATTTCTTCCAACCCTGCTTTTTCTTTTTCAAAAGCAGGCGTATCGGGTGCTTTAATTACCACCTCAGATTTATACCGCGTAGGTTTCTTTTTTATAATAGCCTCCAGGGTTACCAGCCAGCTGGGAGGAATGTCTTCTATGCGTGATACTTTATGATGCAACCCTTCGAGCTGTTTTTTACTTAAGCCTCCCCGCTCACAATACTGCTGGTGAAGGCTTTTTAAAAAGCTGCTGTCTGGCCTATACTTCACTGCAGCATCTAATATTTGTAAAAGAATATCCATTTGGAAATTATTGAAAAGTCTCAATTTAAAATAAAGCCGGGGATAACAGAGAAAAATGTGAAGCCTACAGCATATTTATATAATTTCGAATATCAAACACCCTCTTAAACCTTAATTGTTTTTTATGGAATACGTCCGGTCTGAAACCCATCGTGGCCTTACCACAATAGAATTCTTTCACCCGCAAAGCAATTCGCTTCCTTCCCGTTTGCTGGAACAACTGGCCCAGGAAATTCATTTCGCGGGCACGCATGATGACAGTAAGGTTATAATTTTAAAAAGTGCCGGGGAGAATGCGTTTTGTGCCGGGGCATCTTTTGATGAACTGCTGGCCATCGAAAATGAAAAACAGGGGCTATCCTTTTTCAGCGGTTTTGCACATGTTATAAATGCTATGCGCAAATGTCCAAAGATGATTATCATCCGGGTTCAGGGGAAGTGTGTAGGTGGTGGCGTGGGCCTGGTGGCTGCAGCAGATTATGCCATTGCAACTAATAAAGCAGACGTAAAACTCAGTGAACTTGCTGTAGGCATAGGGCCATTTGTAGTAGGCCCAGCTATAGAAAGAAAAATAGGTGTTTCCGCTTTTAGCTCCCTGGCATTAGATGCACATATGTGGCGGAACAGTGACTGGGCAAGGCGTAAAGGACTATTTGCAGAGGTACATGAAAGTGTTGAAAATATGGATGAGTCCGTACATCGCCTGGCCGAAAGCCTGGCGCATAGCAACCCACAAGCGATGGCTTCCATGAAGAATATATTCTGGAAAGGCACGGAACATTGGGATTCCTTGCTTCATGAGAGAGCAGCGATAAGCGGGAAACTGGTGCTCAGTACATTTAGCCGGAATGCAATTGAAAAATTCCGGGCTAAAAAATAAAAAAACTGCCACAGTGCGGCAGTTGAAGTTTTGAATATTTAATAAAATTATTTTTCGTTTCCGCTCCGGGCTAAAACAGGTTCTGTACCAGCCTGCATAAAGGACCAGTCATTGGTGGCAAATCCTGCTTTTTGGAGGTAAACAACCAAATCACTTTGTGCCACATCTTTGCGTCGCACCAGTGTAATTTCTCCTGAAAGTGGCAAAAACTCTTTGGTACGATTGGTTACAAACGGACCGCTGAGTGTAGGATTCTCTTCACTTCCGGAAAGGGAGAGGACATTCAATTGCCGCACATTTTTATTGGGCGAAACGGGATAGTTATTTGCAATGAGCTCATCATCTACAACGATTACTTTACCGTCATTGGCTATACGCACGTGTACTTTTTTCAAACCATAATAACGTTTATCACCAATAGAAAACCAGGTATGGGTAAACCCGGTATACTTTCCTTTTATTTTCCTGATGCCGATTTCGTATGAGTGTGTAAGACCTGTACTATCATTTTTAATAGTGCCAGCCCAGAGGCCAGTTATATCCTGGCAAATAACCATTACAGGGCAGCATAAAACTACCAGTATGAAACTGATTTTTTTCATAAGATTGGGTTTGTTTGAGGTAAAGCCTAAAACGAAGGATTTTTACTTTTATTGGACAAAAAGAATTTTTTTTAATTTTTTCCATAAAAAAACCCCTCGCATGAGGGGTTTCAAAATTTATTTCTTTTAGTCCTTTAATATAACTGGTGTTTCGGTTGCCTGTCTTTATCGTCTTATATATTGAGCGTAATAATAGACTTAAGTAAAATCATAAACACGATGGGCAGGGTTGTAAAACATGCTGCTTAATGTGTATTTCAATTTTTCTTTCCAGGAAATATTCTCAGCGGTTTTATTTTCAAAATATTCAGCCTGTATAATTTTCATTTTTATGAGCACTAACTGATTGACGGTAGATTTGCTATAATTGCTTTTAGATAAAAATGATTCATCCTGATCTTCAACAATTTCTGCCTTGCCACAAATTTGTAGTTTACAATCTGTGCCTTTTTTATGAAAATCCAGGTAAGCATAGAAAGACGGATTTATTTCCAATTTCTGATTATGCTTGCAGGAAGTTAAAAACCAAACCTGGCCTTCATCATCTACCTGAAGTACCTGGATGATGTTATTTGGAAGCTGGAGCTCTGAGTTTATTTCTGATTTGAAAATCGCAAATTTAATTTCGCTGATTTTGCTTTTCAGGAAATGTAAGTTTTCGTCTAAGTGTTGCATGAGGTAGTGTTTGACATACAAAAATTCAAAGCACATACCAAATTTTTTTCACGGCATTTTATTAATTTCTTTAAGCTTCTGTAGAACAAATTCCACAGGATGAGTTAAAACTAGGAACTATCATTATACCATTCCTTCCGAAACGTACTGTTGGCGTGTAATAGCAGCGAATGAAAGAGGTATTTATAAGGTTATTATATAAATCATTAAAGCCTTTTACAAATCAAACTTTCATACATAAGATTTATTTGTAATCCACGTTTTCTCCTGAAATGTATCCGGCACAAAAGGTGCAATTATTATTTTACTTACCCATAATATTAAACCTGACTAATGGATATCGAACAAACCATAGAAAAATTACCAGCCTCCACCATTAAAAAACTTTTGCATGATCCTGAACAAACTGCAAAAGCAGTGAAACTTGTTTATGTAAGTGATTGTGATAAAGGAATAACCCGACTCAAGAAAGGAAAATCATTTGTATTTGTAGAAGGTGATGAAGAAATTAAGGACGCAGAACAACTACAACGAATCAAAAGTCTTGTACTTCCCCCTGCCTGGGAGAAAGTCTGGATTTGCCGCAAACATAACGGTCACCTGCAAGCGACGGGATTTGATGTAAAGAACAGGAAACAATATCGTTATCATCCCTCCTGGAATGCTTTACGGAGCCAGACCAAATTTTTCCGTATGATCCAGTTCGGCAATATTTTGCCTTCAGTAAGAGTACAACTCAATAAAGATCTTTCTTTACCAGGGCTACCATTAAATAAAGTGCTGGCAGCCATAGTAAGCCTCATGGAACTTACCCACATCCGCATAGGTAACAGTATTTACGAAAAACTTTATGGATCCTTCGGACTTACTACATTAAAGGATAAACATGTACAAATAAATGGGGCTAATGTAGAATTCAGCTTCAAAGGAAAAAAAGGCGTCAGCCATAAAATCTCTTTAAAGAGCAAGCGCCTGGCAAATATTGTTTTGCGCTGCCGCGATATTCCTGGTAAAGAACTATTCCAGTTCCTGGATGCTGAAGGAAAGCACCACAGTATAGATTCCGGGATGGTGAATGATTATATAGGCCAGATAAGCGGAGAATACTTTACTGCGAAAGACTTTAGAACCTGGGCCGGTACGGTACATGCTTTTACCGCATTAAAAGAAATTGGTTTCGAAGAGACCGCCACGGCCACAAAAAAAAATATTGTTGCAGCGCTGGATAGTGTGGCCAAACACCTGGGGAATACACGTACCGTATGCAAAAAATACTATGTACATCCTTCTATCCTTACTTTATATGAAAGTAAGGAACTGGAGAAATATTTTAATGCACTGGAAAAAGAAGAAGCTCCAGATTCTCATTATGACCTCACAAAAGAAGAAAAGATTATTTTAAAAATATTACGTAAACATTAAACCTAACCAATGGATAACATTCAATTTAATATATCATACCTCGGAGATAACATCGTGGTAGATACAGAACCAGAAGAAAATGTAATTGCTATCATTTACCCGGTATTCCTGAATGAGCAATATTCATTTACAACATACCAGGATGAAGAAGATGAATGGAAAATTTTGCGTGAACCTAATGGAAAAACACCTATGGTAGAAAATGAACTTTGGAAAATGATCATAAAAAAGCTTACTTATGAAATCCGCTATGCGGCTTAAAATTTTATTATGCAAAGACCTCTTTGGACGGGTTCCATCGGCTTCGGCCTCGTAAACATCCCGGTAAAACTCTATAGTGCTACAACGAGCAGCAACCTGGATTTTGATATGCTCGATAAGAAAGATCTGCATAATATAAAATTTAAAAGAGTAAATGAAAATACAGGGAAAGAAGTGGCCTGGGAAAATATTGTAAAAGGTTACATGATAGAAGATAAATATGTGGTGTTAGAAGATGCGGATTTTGAAAAAGCGAATGCTGAAAAAACGAAGGTGATTGAAATCAGTGATTTTGTGGAAGAGTCAGAGATAGACAGCATGTATTATGAAACCCCATATTACCTGGCACCGGAAAAATCCGGCGTTCGTCCTTATGCACTTTTGCATGCTGCACTCACCAAGTCAAAGAAAGCAGGCATCGCCAGTTTTGTAATGCGTAACCGGGAAAACCTGGCCATTTTAAGAGTGTCAGGAGATGCTATAATTTTGAACCGCATCCGTTTCCAGGAAGAAATACGTACCACTGAAGAAATTCCCTTGCCGGCGAAAACTACCGTTAAACCGGCTGAATTAAAAATGGCCATTGCCCTGGTTGATCAACTGAGTGCAAAATTTGATATTTCAAAATATAAGGATACCTATAGTGATGCATTATTAAAAATTATTAAAGCTAAAGCAAAAGGTAAAAAAGTTGCACCGCCAAAACTTAAAGTTGTACATAACAAAACAAAAGATTTAATGGAACAACTTAAAGCCAGTTTATCAACCAAAAACAAAAAAGCTTCCTGACCATGTCACTTACTAAGTATAATAAAAAAAGAAATTTCAAAGACACACCGGAGCCGTCCGGCAAAAAAACTGCTGGGGAGGAAAAATTATCCTTTGTTATTCAGCGGCACAAAGCTTCCCGGTTACATTATGATTTCCGGCTGGAAATGGATGGCGTGCTCAAAAGCTGGGCAGTCCCAAAAGGTCCATCTCTGAACCCGGCTGATAAACGGCTGGCCATGATGGTAGAAGATCACCCATACGATTATAAAGATTTTAAGGGCATTATCCCAGAAGGTAACTATGGAGCGGGTATAGTGGAAATCTGGGATAAAGGTTACTATACGGCGCTGAATGAAAAAGATGAAAATAAGAATGATATACAACTTTTACGTGCAGGGTTAAAAGCAGGGAGTTTAAAATTTGTGCTTAAAGGAAAAAAATTGAAAGGAGAATTCGCCTTGGTGAAATTGAAAAATAATGACCGTGCAGAAAATGCGTGGCTTTTAATAAAGCACCGGGATAAATTTGCTGTAGATAAAGAATATAACAGTGAGGAACACACGCTAAAAACCTCCCCGATAAATAAACTTTTAAAGGAAACAAAAAAAGCCCCTAAAAAATAACCAGGTATTAAAACTTCATCTCCGGAAATTAATATTTTATGGCAAAAAAAATTACCGGAAAATCCATTAAACCTGTTGAACAGATACTGGAAATAAAAGAAGGCCGCAGCAAAGTTCCGGTATCCCATCCCAACAAAATTTATTGGCCCGGGGAAAAAATTACCAAGGGTATGCTAGTGGAATATTACCAGTCCGTAGCGGAATATATTTTACCATTTCTCAAGGACAGGCCGGAATCCTTATTAAGAAATCCTAATGGTATAATAGACAGTGGATTTTTTCATAAAGATGCAGGTGAAAACG
>JBDSWG010000266.1:0-12877 GCA_039926825.1 Ferruginibacter sp. | reverse complement strand
TGAAATTTCCAAAATCATTATTTGTTCCTGCACTGTTTTGTAAAACAAAGCCCGCCCGGTTGCCGCCCAGGTCCAGGGTAAAGCCTTCGAAGGATAGATCATTACTGGCAATGTTTATTTGTCCATTGGTGATAACAGTCTCTGAATTACGCCCGCCATTTGGCAATAATTTATTTGCAGGATCATTAGGAGAAACAGTGTAGTTGGCTCCCCTGAAGGTAATAGGTTTTGGGAAAGAATATGTCAGGCCGCCAAGATCATAACTACCTGCATCTACATAAATGGTATCCCCAGCCTGTGCAATACTGTATGCATAATCGGGCGTTGCAAAAGGAAAGGCTTTTGAGCCATTGTTTGCATTGTTTCCTACAGCAAGTGTAAATACATCTCCGGTAGTGCTGTTATCATTTACATAGAAACTACGGTTGGCCTGAATGACATCACCATTGTTATTATACTTGAATATTTCTGCACCATTCACGCCATTGTTTGCAGAAAAATATATAGGGTTACCGGGGGTTAAAAAGGCGGGTGAGGAATTTGCAGTGCCCGGGTTAATATCAGCTACCTGCATAGTATTAGCTGTTGTGCCGTCTGTTATCCATAATTCCGTGCCGCCAACTGCTGTATTTGCGCTTAAAATAATGTTGTTATTGGAAACCACAAAAGATGACTGTACTGAGGTTTGACCAGAGGGATTTATATCTTTTACCAGTGTCGCTGCTGTGCCATCATATTTCCACAACTTATTCCCTGTACCATCACTGGCAGCGAAATAAAGATTGTTGTTTAATACAGTGAAATTGCTGGGGTTCGAGCTTCCAGCTCCCGAATTAATATCTGCTACCAGAACAGTTCCGCCGCCTGTTCCATCTGTTTTCCAGAGTTCTTTTCCATTACCATCTAATCCAGCAAAATACAAGGTATTACCGATGGCCGTATTTGAAGGATAGTTGTTATTACCCGTAGTACCAATTGTTTTTAGCGCCGCAGTTCCCGCGACTGTTCCATCACTTTTCCAGAGAACATTGCCTATTCCAGGCGTTACAATCATTACATAAAAATTACTTCCGGCAGGCATCAGACCCCCGGCAACGTATTGCGACGGGCCAAAGTCATACAGCATGAACGTACCCCCCGCAGTTCCATCACTCCTCCACAATTGGTCATTGTCTGCACCATCGTACACTATAAAATATAAAAAATTATTGATTATATTAAATAAGGTAACCTGTGCATTGCCGGTAGGATAGGTACCAAAATCATGTACCACCTCCAACGATCCAACAGTGCCATTGGTTTTTTTCAATAACAAATGATTATCCGTATTTCTTACAGAATATATAACCTCGTTATTCAGCTTTATTACGTCGCTGATGACAGGACGGGTTGTGCTGATTGTTGGTTGGTATCTTTCAAGGGCAATAGTGCCTGCTTGTGTTCCATCGCTGGACCATATCTCACCATACCTGGAAAAATTATCGCCGGCAAAAACGACTTTATTACCCAGGGCAGTGAGCTTATCAGCTTTGGTACTGATGTATGTTGGATAGGTAAGATTTAATTTAATAGTGCCGGCGGTAGTGCCATCAGTACGATAAAGACCACGATCTGCAGATGAACCATCCAGGGCATTAAAAAAAGTAAAGCCCGATGTCTTTACAATTTCCTGGATGCCACTGCCCGTAGCGCCGGGGTAAATGTCTTTAAGTAAAAAAGGGTTTTGACTTTTTGCCGATACGGTGGCAAACAGCAGGAAAAGGCCAGCATAAATTTTTGTCATTGTAGATAATTTTTAAATAGATTAGTCAGGAACATGGCGGTGCCCTATCAGCCAACCAGCTGCCTGTGAATAAAATAAAAGCTTGATCAGTTTGTTATTCGGGAGATTGGAAAAGCAAAAATTAGTTATGGTAATAAAGAGCACAAAATAAAACACAGACATTAAAAAAGCAATACCTATAAATGGGTATTTATTTTAACCATCCTTCCCTTACAGCGCAGGCAACTAACTGCTGGCTATTTGAAAAATTAGTTTTGCGTAACATATTCCTCCGGTGCGTTTGAACAGTAGAACAGGCAATAGTTAAAAGCTTACCTATTTCTGCACTTGTTAGTCCCTGGCTCACCAATTCCAGCACTTTCAGTTCGGATTTACTTAGGCGTTCCAGATTATTTTTGGCAGGAAAATATGGATGATCCGTTTTCACGAAGTAAAGTTGATGATCATTCGGCCAAAAAAAAATACCTACTAACAGGTATTTTTAGTAGGATAAAATAATTTCCCGCATTTCATATTCCTTAATCCTGTGCTTACGTGTTTTCTTTATATATTTAGATTTAATGTGTTAGTTAACTGAATTTTCAGCAGCCAAAGTTTCAATACAAAAAAAATATTACATGGCAGTAAAGGCCCCATCGGGTATCGTTAAAATTATATTTTCATCTTCCCTGGGCACGATGATAGAATGGTATGATTTCTATATTTTCGGAATGCTGGCCAAAACTATTTCAGTGCAATTTTTCCCGGAAGGTAATGGAACAGCAGCCTTGTTAAGTACGCTGGCTATTTTTGCAGCCGGTTTTATTGTAAGGCCATTCGGTGCTTTGGTTTTTGGGCGCATGGGAGATATTATCGGGCGTAAAGCCACCTTCCTTATCACGCTTGTTATAATGGGTTTGTCTACCTTTCTTATTGGCCTTGTACCGGGGTATAAAACTATCGGGTTGGCCGCTCCCCTCCTTGTGTTATTGCTAAGGCTTGTGCAAGGCCTGGCCCTCGGGGGAGAATACGGGGGTGCAGCTACCTATGTAGCAGAGCATGCACCCGCAGGTAAGCGTGGCTTTTACACATCCTGGATACAGACGACGGCAACCCTGGGTTTGTTTGTGGCCCTCGGCATAATCATGTTTGTAAAAGCCAACATGAGTGATGCCGCATTTAACAGTGAATGGGGCGGCTGGCGCTATCCCTTCTGGATATCTATCTTGCTGGTAGGCGTTTCCGTTTACATACGCCAGCGAATGAATGAGTCTCCCGTATTTGCAAAGTTGAAGGCAGAAAAGAAAACATCTTCTAATCCACTGAACGAAAGCTTTGGTAAAAAGCAGAATTTTAAAATGGTCTTGTTAGCGTTATTCGGTGCCGTTATGGGGCAAGGCGTTATCTGGTATACGGGACAGTTTTATGCACAATCTTTTTTAGAGAATACGGTACACCTGGAGTTTATACAGAACCGGGAAATTATGCTTTGGGCCATTGGCCTGGCCACGCCTTTTTTCGTGGTCTTTGGCTGGCTAAGTGATAAGATAGGCCGCAAATGGATTATCCTCACGGGCATGTTGCTGGGTGTAATATTCTACCGACCCATTTTTAACAGCATGCTGAAAGCGGGGGATGAAAAAGCCTGGATAATGACCACGAATGAAATAGTAAAAGAATCTTTTACGATGACCGCTGCGGGAAATGATTCAATAAGGACCGCGAGTACAACATTCCGGACACCTGACGGTAATGTATACACGCAAAAAATGGTGGATACACTTTATCAATCACCCGGAGTAATTTCTCAAACACAAAAAATTACTTATACAAACAAAATTGTGAACCGGAAACTATTTTTTCACTATATACTCTTAGTGTGGGTTATGATAATGTTTGTGACTATGGTATATGGGCCCATCGCTGCATTTTTAGTAGAAATGTTCCCGGTGAAAATCAGGTACACGTCTATGAGCCTGCCCTATCATATTGGCAATGGTGTTTTTGGGGGATTGGTACCGTTCATAGCAACGTTGCTTTCGGCAAGCTTTTTAAGCGACCCGCTGGTGGGATTATGGTATCCCATTGGTATAGCGGCGCTGTGTTTTGTTATTGGTGCATTCTACCTGCGGAATAAAACCGACATTATATCAGAATAAAAAATGATTATGAATACGTTTAAAAGAATAATGGGCCTGGTCTGGCTGGCACTCGCCCCTATTATAATTTTCTTGCTGGTAAAGGCTGCCATTGATAATATTACTATGGGCGGCAGTAAAGACATTAACCAACCTATTCCCTGGATTATCATCATTTCAATCTTTACGCCCATTGCCATTGGCTTCATGATATTCGGGTATTACTGCCTGAGTGGTGAATATGATATTGAGGGCTGCCCGGGTGCTTTATTGCCCGATGAAAAGAACAGTTAGATTTTCTTTTTGTAAAGTTTATTTTACATTTTGAATAGTTTGCTTATCTTTGTTTTCTAAACAAGATGATTATGCAAATAGTAAAGAACCGTAATGCCCGGTATGTAATTTTTTCCGCTCTCGTATTTTCATTGATCTACCTGGTGAGCCTTTTTGTCTTAAAGAAAAAACTAGTGACAGAGCCCGTGAGTTATGCTGCCGTTGCATTATCGGTAATCAGTTTTGGTGCGTTCATTTTCTTTTACATAAAAGATATATCCAGGTTAGATGAAGTACAGGTGCGCATTCACATGGAAGCTGTAGTAATAGGTTTTGCCCTTGCGGTGCTTTTGCTGATGACGCTGGCATTCCTATCTTATATAAAACCATTAAATGTAAAAGACTGGGGCTATGGACAGGTGATGCACATATCCTGGCTGTTGTACTTCACCGGTCTTTGCATAACAAAATATAAATACCGGTAATGAAAAACATGATTAAAGTAGAACGGGCAAAAAAGAACTGGACCCAGGAAGACCTGGCTAACGCGATTGATGTTTCCCGGCAATCTATAAACTCTATTGAATCCGGTAAGTTTATTCCTTCTACCCTGCTGGCGTTGAAGATGGCGAAAGCATTTAAAACGACTGTGGATGAAATCTTTAGGCTGGAAAAAGGGGATTAATGTATGGATTCATAATAATTATGTACGAGACCTCACCCCCAACCCCCTCTCCAAGGGGAGAGGGGGCTCGAACTCAATACTTGAAGCGGTTTAATAAAGTTGAAAAGTTTTCTTTCTCCAGGTGCAACCTAAAAGTTTAAAAGCCTATAAATTCCATTGATTGTCTTAAAATTGAATTCTCTCCAAGGGGAGAGGGGACTCGAACTCAATATTTGAAGCGGTTTAAAAAAGTTGAGACAAATTATACCGCTGAAGAGCTGCGGGATAGCAGCGGCAGCCCGGCATGGAGCAAAGCGAAATGCCGGCTACAGCGGATAGCCCGGACAAATGCTGCCTAATGAGCCGATGTACAGAGCCATTTTCAAAAAAAAATTGTCCTTCATTTGGCATCACTGCCTCCTACCTCGACTTTTGTTTTTTCTTACCATTTTCCTGACGCAATTGAGTTAACTTTGCAAAAAATCAGGAATAGTAGATCTACCCCGGTTTTTTTCTTACTAAAATGAAAAAAACACACATCATTATTTTGGTTGGTATTGCGGCACTCATCGTGGGCCTGCTCTCTTATGCGGTTGACTTCTCAACATACGACAGCATACAGGCAGCTCAACAAAAGCCTGGCAAGTTTGTGCATATTATTGCCAAACTCGACGCCAGCAAAGGCGTGGAATATGACCCCGCAAAAAATCCGAATTATCTTTCTTTTTATGCCGTGGACAGCCTGGGTGGAAATACAAAAGTGATTTACCGCAACAGCAAACCCACAGACCTGGAAAAAAGCGAAAGGATCGTAATGAAAGGAAAAATGAAGAATGGTGTTTTTGAATGCAGCGACATCCTGCTGAAATGCCCAAGTAAATATAAAGACGATAAAAAGCAGTTGGAGAAAAATGTGACGGAGCAGGTCTCGGGCGCATAACCTTTTGCTATAACCAAAACGAATGGAATTTATAGGAGAAAATTTACTTCCCGGCCGCATTGGCCATTTTTTAGTCATCCTGGGTTTTATATCGGCTGTTATTGCCACGGTTTCATTTTATTTTTCCTCTGTACAAAAAGATTTAACGGCTGCCCGGGAGTGGAAGCTAATGGCCCGCGGCGCATTTCTCGTTCAAGCCATTTCTGTCTTTAGCATATTCGCCCTCATATTTTACATCTGCTCCCATCACCTGTATGAATATATGTATGCTTACAAGCATGCGAGTAAAGAGCTGGAACCTAAATATTTGCTCGCCTGCATCTGGGAAGGCCAGGAAGGCAGTTTCCTTTTATGGGCCATCTGGAATGCTGTATTGGGTGGCATCCTGATGTTTAAGGCACGGGAATGGGATACGCGGGTTATGACGGTGATAAGCCTGGTACAGGTTTTCCTGCTGATGATGATTGTGGGAATTTATGTGGGTGACGTAAGGTTGGGCAACAGTCCCTTTACCTTGACCCGTAATGAAATAGCCGGCCCTATTTTTTCGCAACCAAACTACCTCAACTTCCTGAAAGATGGTATGGGCCTGAATGTATTGCTGCGGAATTACTGGATGGTGATACACCCACCAGTATTGTTCCTGGGCTTTGCCAGCACGGCCATCCCGTTTGCCTATGCGTATGCGGGTATCCATTCCCGTAAGTTTGGCGAATGGGTAAAACCGGCTCTGCCCTGGACGCTGCTCTGCTGCCTGGTTTTGGGCGTGGGCATTATGATGGGTGGCAAATGGGCTTATGAATCTTTAAGCTTTGGTGGCTACTGGGCCTGGGACCCGGTAGAAAATGCGTCGCTTGTTCCGTGGTTATTATTAATTGCGGGGCTACATACGATGGTTGTATATAAAGCAACCGGTCACTCCTTACGAGCCTCCTATCTTTTCGCTTTCCTGGGATTCATATTTATTTTATATTCTACTTTTCTTACCCGCACCGGCGTGCTGGGCGATACTTCCGTGCATGCTTTTACAGAAGCAGGCAAAGCCATCAATATTATGATTGGGCTTTTTGCCGGCATATTTGCTGCAGGATCTTTGGTTATGTTGGCCTTGAATTACAAAAAAATTCCGGGTGTGGTAAAAGAAGAAGAAAGCAGTTCGCGGGAGTTCTGGATGTTCATCGGCAGCCTCGTATTTTTTCTTACGTCTATGTTCATCATTGCCAAAACTTCCGTACCTGTTTTTAATATCATACTGGGTACAAAAATAGCCCCGCCGGAGAATGTGGAATTCTCTTACAATAAAGTGGCGATACTGGTAGCATTGCTCATTGGTTTATTAACGGCCATCACCCAATACCTTAAATACAAACAAACCGCCAGCAATTATATCCGCAAAAAACTTTTGGTACCCACCCTTATAGCGGCCGTTATTTCAACCCTGGTATTTATTAATTATCCATTTAAATTTTATACCCATGGGGCTGGGTTCCTGTATGCGATTTATGCCGCGTTCTTTGCTGCCGTTTTTGCTTTTGTGGCCAATGCGATGTATATCTGGACGGTGATAAAAGGTAATGTGCTGCATGCAGGCGCTTCTGTTGCGCATGCCGGTTTTGCCCTCATGCTTGCGGGCATGCTCATCTCTTCTGCCAATAAGGAAGTGATAAGCAGCAGCCGTTCTAATGGCATTAACCTGCCGGTAGGAAAGGACCCGATGACGAGGCAACAGGATGACCCGCGGGAAAACCTTACGCTCATTCGGCAGGTGCCGGCCACGCTGGGCAATTATGAAGTGACCTACAGCCACGATTCTTCGGGCCACGAGAAAGGCCGCAAGTTTTACCAGCTCGCTTTTACGCGGAAGAATGCAGACAATAGTATTGCAGAAAGTTTCAGGCTTAGCCCGGATGTTTACCTCATGAAAGATAATAACATGAGCAGCAACCCGGATACAAAATCTTACCTCACCAAAGATGTATTTACCTATATTTCATATGCCTTAAATGAGCAGGCTAACGAAGACACGGCCCATTTTAATATTAAAGAAATGGGTGTGGGTGACACCATGTATTACAGTAACGGCTACCTGCTTTTAAATAAGGTGGTGAAAAATCCTAATAACAGCAAATACCAGTTTAAAGAAAATGATGTGGCCCTTATGGCCGATGTTACTGTTGTAACCAAAGATGCAAAACACTACCCGGCTTACCCTGCTATTTCTGTGGATAGCTTAGGTATTGTAAATTTAGATGATACCATATTTGCTCAAAATCTCTATATACAGTTTGCTGGTGTAGGCTCAGATAAGAAGATAAAACTTGGCGTAAAGGAAAGTGATAAACTTATAGACTTCGTTACTATTAAAGCCTTTGTGTTTCCATACATCAACCTGGTATGGCTGGGCCTTATTATTATGGCATTGGGCCTGGCCCTCAGTATGGTAAAGAGAGCTAACTTCTCTTCCTGGCAGCGGGGTGGCGTGCTTCTTTTTGTAGCTGTTGGGCTTTTTTATATGTTTTTGCTGGCAAATTAGCCGTACAGTCTTCCAGGAGTTGTTTTATAATCTTTTGTTTTTTTAGATGGGCAGCAGCAATAAGTGCGGCTTTCTGCTCTTCTGTATGATCAGACGTACAGGAAGTAGCCGCTATAAAGAAGATGAATATTAATTTTTTCATTTTTACTTTTTACCTGCGTTTATGAGACTGTCGCGGTAAAGTGTAGCCTGCATTAAAACCAGGCTATCACATTGATCGTTGATTACCTTGTAGGCACTGTCTATACTGGCTTCAGTCTGTCGGTTTAGCTCAAGTTCAAAAGCGACCATATCCACCGGAGCTTCCTGACGGCAGCCCAGGCAAAAAATTAATAAAATTTTTAAGGTTACTTTAATGACCCTCACGTATTAATTATTAAAACTTGTTCGTTAAATTTACGTATTGAAACCGCAAAAACTGCCATACCCTTTTTTATTTCTGCTGGCGCTGATGATTTTCGCCATCAATACAGGCACCCGGGCCCAGACCGGAATTTATGATACACTCGTACACGAAGCAGTAATCTATAACGGAGATACGATAGAAGCCAAAACATTAGAAATTGTTTTTCTTTATCCCCAGCTTACTGACGCACAAAAAGCCAATAAAGCTAAATATGACCGCCTGCGTAATGCTGTTTATGTTACCTACCCTTATGCCCGGCGTGCTGGCATGATAATGAACGACATCAATGATAAGCTCGCAGCTATTAAGGAAGAAGATAAGCGAAAGGCCTATATAAAAACCCGCGAGAAAGAACTCAAAAAAGAATTTACTGATCCACTAACCAACCTGAGTGTTTACCAGGGTAAGGTACTTATGAAACTTATAAACCGGGAAACCGGCAACGATTGTTTCGAAATTATAAAAGAATACCGCGGCGGCCTCACTGCCCGATTGTACCAGACGGTTGCCTTCTTCTTCAGCAGCAACCTGAAGCAACCTTATGATCCCATTCATGAAGATGCTATCATAGAGCGTTTTGTAAAAGAAGTGCAGCGCATGTATGGCTATGAAGACAATCATCGCCTGGCAATAAATTAATTCCGCTCACTTCCGGACTTGTTAATCTTCGTTCATATTCACTCAGAATTTGTGCCTCACCTTAAAAATTTGAACGTAAAACAGTACCTTGCAGGTAAAATTTACAGATTAGGAATGAAGTTGGATTTACTCGCCTTTGGTATACACCCTGATGATGTGGAACTGGGATGTGCAGGCGTTTTAGTGGCGGAAAAGAAAAGAGGAAAAAAAACGGGCATTATAGATCTTACTGCGGGTGAGCTTGGAACCAGGGGTACGGCTGATACCCGGAAAAAAGAAGCTGCTGATGCGGCGGCAATATTGAAGATAGATGTGAGGGAGAACCTGGGCCTGGCAGATGGATTTTTTCAGAATGACGAGGTACATCAGCGTAAAGTGATTTCGGCCATACGCAAATACCAGCCGGAAATTATTTTTTGCAATGCCCCGGAAGATCGCCACCCGGACCATGGGCGTAGTGCACGGTTAGTTTCAGATGCAGCGTTTCTCTCCGGCCTCTCTAAAATAGTAACCAGCAGAGATGGCGAAAACCAGCAGGCCTGGCGACCAAAATATGTTTTTCATTATATCCAGGACAGGTTTTTGCAACCTTCTTTTGTGGTGGATATTTCCGGGTCATGGGAAGAAAAGATTGCCTCTGTAAAGGCATACACAACGCAGTTTTATTCCGGGGACGATAAAGGGCCACAAACCTATATTTCTTCTGCTGCATTTTTAGATAGTGTAGTTGGCCGGTATAAAATGTTTGGGAAAATGATTGGGGTAGAATATGCTGAAGGTTTCATCACCGAAAAGATGACGGGGCTTAAAAACCTGGAAGGTTTAATTTTAGAAAATACATAACAAAATAAGAATTCAACATGCAAACATCCATGCAATCATCTACTTATCCCATGACCACCCCAAAGTTTTCCAATGAAAAACGCACCAATTTTCACCAGGAATTAAAGAGTCGCGTAAATAATTATTTTGCGGACAATAAGAAAAAAAGTACCGGCAATTCATGGTTGTATCTTAAAGCCATCATGTTTTTTATTGCTTATGTAAGTTTATATATTCATTTAGTATTTTTTACACCGGGTACCTGGTGGGCGCTGGCAGAATGTTTGCTTATGGGCGGCCTTACGGCTGCTATTGGGTTTAATGTGATGCACGATGGTTCTCATGGCAGTTTCAGCAATAACAAATTTGCCAACAAACTGGCCACTTTTTCTATAAACATCCTGGGCGCAAGTGGTATCATGTGGCATAATAAGCATAACATAATTCACCATACCTATACCAATATAGATGGTGTGGATGATGACATAGAAATTAAGCCTTTGCTCCGCATGTGCCCGACACAGAAGAAAAGAAAAATTCACCGGTTCCAACATATTTATGTTTGGTTCCTTTATACCTTGCTTTTACTCGTATGGTTATTCGTGACGGATTACAGTAAATATTTTAAAAAGCGGGTCGGCATTGTTCCTATAAAAAAGATGAGCCGTTTTGATCATTTCGCTTTTTGGGCAGCAAAAATCGGGTATGCATTTATGATGATTGCCTTGCCCATTTATCTCCTGGGTTTTTTACCCTGGTTAACCGGCTTCCTGGTAATGGCTATGTTTAGTGGTTTTGTATTGAGCATAGTTTTTCAACTGGCGCATACAGTAGAGCATACTTCATTTCCTACACCATTGGAGGAATCTAATAAAATTGAAAATGAGTGGGCTATTCACCAGATAGAAACAACAGCAAATTTTGCTACAAGAAATAAACTTATTTCCTGGCTGGTTGGTGGATTAAATTTCCAGATTGAGCATCACCTCTTTCCAAAAGTTTCTCATGTACACTACCCTGCCATCAGCAAAATAATTAAAAAGACCTGCGAAGAGTTTAATGTGAAATACATTGAATTCCGGCATATGCGCCATGCTATTGCATCTCACGCTTCTTACCTGAAGCGCATGGGACGTTAAAATTTACTTTATAGTAATATTTTTTAAGCCGCATGCTGTACCCAGTATGCGGCTTCTTAATTCTTAGTATAAAAAACTAAATTTGTGGCATAAGTAAGTATATGACGGAAGAATCCTCTTTAAATTTTATTGAAGAAATAGTAGAGTCTGACCTGGCGTCTGGAAAATATAAAACTATTGCTACCCGGTTTCCGCCGGAGCCCAATGGTTACCTGCATATCGGCCATTCAAAAGCTATCTGCCTGAACTTTGGCCTGGCAGATAAGTATGGCGGCACCACCAATCTGCGTTTTGATGATACCAACCCCGTTACAGAAGAAACAGAATATGTTGACAGCATAAAAGAAGACATTAAATGGCTGGGTTTTACCTGGGAAAATGAACATTTTGCCTCTGATTATTTTGAAGCTTTATACGCCTTTGCCCTGGACCTTATTGACAAAGGCCTGGCTTATGTAGATGAAAGTACGGCGGAAGAAATAGCCACGCTGAAAGGCAGCCCGACCCAGCCTGGGAAAGACAGCCCCTTCCGTGACAGGCCGATGGCCGATAGCAGGAAAGAATTTGAAGCGATGAAGGCAGGAAAATATAAGGATGGTGAAAAAGTGCTGCGGGCTAAGATTGATATGGCTTCGCCCAATATGCTGCTGCGGGATCCTATTTTATACCGCATAAAACATGCGGAGCACCACCGTACGGGTGATGCCTGGTGCATCTACCCCATGTATGATTTTGCCCATGGGCAAAGTGACAGTATTGAAAAAATTACCCATAGTATCTGTACGCTGGAGTTTGCTTCTCACCGCCCTTTGTATGACTGGATGATTAACAAGCTGGAAATTTTTCCGTCGCATCAATATGAATTTGCCCGCCTTAACCTTACCTATACGGTAATGAGTAAACGCCGTTTGCTGCAGCTGGTAAAGGAAGGTTATGTAAATAGCTGGGATGACCCACGGATGCCCACGATATCTGCGTTCAGGCGTAAAGGTTATACCCCGGAAAGCATCCGTAATTTTTGCGAAAGAATCGGCGTGGCTAAAAGGGATAACCTCATAGACATGAGCCTTTTGGAGTTTTGCATCCGCGAAGACCTGAATAAAACGGCACCACGGGCCATGGCTGTACTGGACCCGCTAAAACTGGTAATAATCAATTATGAAAAAGATAAGACAGCGTTATTGCCCTCAGAAAACCTGCCGGACAACCCGGAAGACTTACGCATGCTGTCTTTCTCAGATACACTGTGGATTGAAAGGGAAGATTTTATGGAAGTACCGGCAAAGAAATGGTTTCGCCTGGCGCCGGGTCAGAAAGTGCGATTAAAGAGCGCTTATATTATACAGTGCGATGAGGTTGTTAAAGATGCAGAAGGAAATGTAACGGAACTGCATTGCACCTATTTCCCGGACTCCAAAAGCGGGTCAGACACGAGTGGCATCGCCGTAAAAGGTACTATACATTGGGTGAATGCAGCCGATGCAGTTGATGCAGAAATACGTTTGTATGAGCGCCTGTTCCTTACAGAAGACATGAATGCAGCAGAAGGAGAATTTAAAGA
>JBDSWG010000265.1:0-4407 GCA_039926825.1 Ferruginibacter sp. | reverse complement strand
ACTGGGGGATATTATTTTCATAAATTTTTACAATACTTACATCCACGGCAGAAAGATTCACCGCTTCAAAGGGCAACAGTAATTTTCCGCTATGGGGTAAAATATTTCCTTTACCCAGGATATTTACACCGGGCATGAGGTTATCAAAAACAATATTGGCGGCGTAATTTCCTTCCAGTATTTGTCCCCAGGAATTCTTTATGCCGGGGTAAACGCCAATGCTGTAATTGCCATCCAGCGGTTCGCTGCCAAATAGTTTAACCTCGCTGCCGTTAATACTATAAGCAGGATTTTCCTGTTTACTAAAGCTGACGAGGCCTATAAGTTCCTGGCCTACCGCGATGGGGTCACTGAATTGTATAGACGCATATTGCTGTTCATTATTTATAGCCACCATCTGTAATACTTTGAAAACACCTAAAGCGGGAACCTGGATTATTTTTTCACCGGTATTTTTTATTCCCAGGGCCTTGCCATTCCAAATAAGTCGGAGGGGGCACTCCAACGCAGTCCTGTTTATGCTTTCAATTTTAAAATCATGCTTTTTTGTGCTTCCTGTATGTTGCCAGGTTATTTTATATTTTCCTTTTTCATATTGTGCAGACAATAACTTTTCTACCTCCGGCGAATTTTCTACATCTGCTGTCTGAACAGTACCTTCCAGGTACATATGTTCTTTAGTGCCATCACTCCGTAAACCATTTTCCCGCACAGTGAAGGCGGGTGTAATTGTTTGGAAAGTGAATCTCATTTCCCGGAACTTCTCCGGCACCTGTATTATTTTTCCTAATTTAAAGGTGACGGTGTATAAGGTGGCAGGGGTTAGGGTTTTAGCAGGTTTAAATTCGATCGTCCGGGCATCCGTCCACGTAGCTTTACCTTCTACCGCCGGGCTGATGGATACCAGGTTGTCTCTCAGTATTTCACCTGTTTTATGGGTAGTCTGCACATTTTCTGCCAGTACAATCCTGATGGTACTGGCTTTAGAAACCACACCTGACGTATACGCCTGCACGTAGCGGGCATAGGCTGGATCAACAGGTAATATGGCTTCTTTTTTTTTACAGGCCTGGAGGCCGGGTATTAAGCAAATAAATAAGAAAACAGGCAGGCGAAGGGACGCTGTTAATGGATTTGATTTAAAACTTATCATGCAGGTTATTTATACAGGTATAAATTACTACATTATTTACCGGACTTTCAAAAGAAGATTTGCAGGGAATGTAAAAGGTAAAGATCGTGGCTCATATTTCTTTCCCGAAGCATACACTGGTATCGATGCCCGCATACTGATCGTAATTTGATATACGTTTGTATTTCATCTTCTCATATAGAGCAATAGCCTCGGGCTGCCGGATACCTGTTTCTAAAAGACATTTTTTGTAACCCAGGGAAGCGGCCCATTTTTCCAGGTGGCTTAAAAGGGTTGCGGCTATCCCCTGGCCACGGTAACCAGGCAAAGTATACATGCGCTTTATTTCCATAGCTTCCCCACTAAGGGGCTTCATGGCACCACAGGCCACGGCATCATCACCTTCATAAGCAACGAGCACATGATTGATGTCATCGAGCTTATTAAATTGATCATAAAACGGATGATCCTCACCATCCCTTATGGCTAAGTCAGCATCCAGGAAAGACACGAGGCTGATGAAATCATTATTGTGGGAACCTGTGCGGGTATATGTTAACATCATTACTTAATTCCTGTAAAATTCAGAAATTAATATTGATTACATCTTTTGAAAAATATTATTCTGCATATTTGTTGATGAGGCGCACCATAAGATTATTTAAAAACTCAACCTGGTAAGCGCCAACAGTTGCAGTAATATGGTTATTGCCAATTCCGCTGTCATTAGTAATAAATACGTAGCTGCCGTTTGTAGATATAGAAAAAAAGCGCATCAGGAATTCGGTTTCTTTATTAATACCACTGGCCGTAACAGGAATAATTTTTATGCCTTTCTCATTGGCTTTAGCCAGTGATGCCTGAAGGCTGGTAATAACGGCTGGAGTAAAATGTGGTGGTGCATCCAGCACCAGGAAAATCAATCTTGTTTTGGCGGAAGCAGACCAGGTAAGTGCATTCATGGCTTTGTCAAGTGCCGTATGTACGGCTTCCGGAAAATCTCCACCACCCCCGGCACTTTGTGCATTTATGAAACTCAAGGTTGTGGATGTGTTACTGGTAAAAGGGGAAACACGGGTAACGTAATCATCGCCTTCATCGCGGTAATAAACTGCTGATGTTTTAAATGATGCCGTAGGGTGCGCAGCTTTGGCCCGGTTGATAACATCATTTAATTCTGTCTTCAGGTAGTTAAGTTCATCACCCATAGAGCCGGTGGCATCTACAACGAAGGATACATCGATATTATTTTGAAAAGCAGGAGCAACAGGCAGGATAACTTCATTAATCCCTGCATCATAAGCTTTTACTGTTGATACAATGGCGCTGCCGTTATTGATATTCAGGGAATAATCGGCCTGGTTTACATTACTGTTGTATTGAAACAATCCAGCCCAGCATTCAGCCATGCCTTTATTATCTGTGCGGGTGTTAAAAACTATGTTGCCATTTTTTTTCAATTGTACCATAGCATCAATGACGGGTAAGCCGGTACTGCTCATAACGTGAACGGATACCCTGTTATTATTATAAATTTTCCAGCTCTGGCTAAAGGCAGAAAAAGTATCATTGACCATCAGGGTTTTCCAAAAGGCCCAGTTGTTTAAGTCATTCCATTCTGCTGCTGTTATAACTCCAGCCTGCCCGGGACCGGGATTTCCGGGGTTGGAAGAACCACCGGAACTTCCTCCAGAAACACCAGCGGTACTGCCTAAACCTGAACCGGCACCGGATAAACCTTCTTTGGAACAGGACAAAAGAAAAATAGCAATACAGAGCAAAAAAGAAATCAGCAGTGTTTTCATTTGTAATTTTTAAGGATTATGCCAGGTTTATTTGCACATGGGTAAGACCCGGAACATCTTATTTATGCTGCCTTCCGAATGACATTATTTTTAAAATAAGATTTAGTAGACCTGGTTGCGCAGGAGATCTTCAAATTCATCACGGCGGCGTATAAGTGTGGCTTTCCCATCCCGTACCAGCACTTCTGCAGGTTTCAAACGGCTATTAAAATTAGAAGACATTTCGAAACCATAAGCCCCGGCATTATAAAATACCAACAGGTCTCTTTCCCTTACTTCACTCAGGGTGCGGTCCCAGGCAAAGGTATCTGTCTCGCAGATATTTCCCACTACCGTATAAATTCGTGACGTACTATCCGGATTGCTGATGTTTTCAATATGATGGTAGGCCTCGTACATCATCGGGCGGATGAGGTGATTGAAGCCGCTGTTTACACCCACAAAAACCGTGGCTGGAGTTTGTTTAATAATATTGGCTTTGGTTATAAAATATCCTGCCTGGCTTACCAGGTACTTTCCCGGTTCAAACCAGACCTGTAATTTCCGGCCCGTTTCTTTTTGAAAGCTTTCAAAAGCGGTTGCAAATTTTTTACCCAGCTCATCAACATCTGTTTCGGGGTCACCGGGTTGGTAGGGTACTTTGAATCCACTGCCCAGGTCAATATATTTCAGATCAGGAAAATGTTCTGCCATGCTGAACATCACTTCCAGGCCGGTAAGAAAAACTTTGATGTCTTTTATTTCGCTGCCCGTGTGCATGTGCACGCCTTCTACCTGTAGTTTGGTGGTTTTTACAATGCGTTCTATATGCCGCATCTGGTGGATGGAAATGCCAAACTTACTATCCACATGCCCCGTGGAGATTTTAAAATTTCCACCCGCCATAATATGCGGGTTCAGGCGAATACAGACAGGATAGCTGCTGCCATATTTATTTCCGAATTGCTCCAGGATAGAAATATTATCTATGTTGATGTGTACACCCAGGTTTTTACCTTCCACAATTTCTTCAAAATCTACACAATTAGGTGTGAAGAGAATTTGTTCTTTGGAAAATCCTGCAAGGAGGCCAAGCTGTACTTCGTGAATGCTCACACAATCCAGCGAAGCGCCGAGTTCCAGCATGAGTTTTAAAACATTGATATTCGTCAGGGCTTTGCAGGCATAGAATATTTTCGCATCACAGTCCTTAAAAGCATTTGTAAGCTTTTTATATTGTTCGGTTATTGTTTCCGCGTGATAAACGTAGACCGGCGTGCCAAATTCGGCAGCTATGGCCTTTAAATCTTCACGTGTTAATGCTGCTTGCATATTGCCTTATAGAGATGAAAAAATTATGCTGTTGTCGTATCTTCTTCACCGGTAAGATCCGGGTGTTCTGCAGTGCCTTGCTCCCCGTCTTCCTGTTCCCGCGACGCTTCATTCTCCGCAATTTCTTCCCGTATTTCCATCATCTCTTCCAGGGGATTA
>JBDSWG010000264.1:0-3211 GCA_039926825.1 Ferruginibacter sp. | reverse complement strand
CAAAAGAAGATTCGCAGGGAATGTTAAAGGTAAAGATTGGAGCTCATAATACTTTCCCGAAACACAGGCTGGTTTCGATGCCCGCATACTGACCGTAATTAGTTATGCGTTTATATTCCATTTTCTCATATAAGGCAATGGCCTCCGGCTGCCGGATGCCTGTTTCTAAAATACATTTTTTGTAACCCAGGGAGGTGGCCCATTTTTCCAGGCGGCTTAAAAGGGTTGCGGCTATGCCTTTGCCACGGTAACCGGGCAACGTGTACATGCGCTTAATCTCCATAGCTTCCCCACTGATGGGTTTCATAGCACCACAGGCTACAGCATCATCATCTTCATAAGCAACAATAACATGATTGATATTATTGAGCTTATTAAATTGATTATAAAAGGCATGGTCTTCACCATCACGAATGGCTAATTCAGCATCCAGGAAAGCCACGAGGCTGATGAAATTATTATTGTGGGAATCTGTCCGGGTATATGTCAACATCATTAATTAATTCCTGTAAAATTCAGAAATTAATATTGATTAATGCTTTTGGAAAATATTATTCTGCATATTTATTGATGAGGCGCACCATAAGGTTATTTAAAAATTCTACCTGGTATGCTCCAACGGTTGCCGTGATATGATTGCCACCAATTCCGCTGTCATTGGTTATGAAAACATAACTTCCATTGGTAGATATAGAAAAAAAGCGCATCAGGAATTCGGTTTCTTTATCAATGCCACTGGCTGTAACAGGAATAATTTTTATGCCTTTCTCATTTGCTTTATTAAGTGAGGCCTGCAGACTGGAGATGACGGCCGGGGTAAAATGTGGTGGCGCATCCAGCACCAGGAAAATCAATCTTGTTTTAGCAGAAGCTGACCAGGTAAGTTCATTCACGGCTTTGTCAAGAGCCGTATGTACTGCTTCAGGAAAATCTCCGCCACCACCGGCAGATTGTGCATTTATAAAACTTAAGGTTGTAGCTGTGTTGCTGGTAAAGGGAGAAACACGGGTAAGATAATCATCACCTTCATCCCGGTAATAAACCGCTGAAGTTTTAAAGGAGGCTGTTGGGTGCGCAGCTTTGGCCCGGCTGATAACATCATTCAGCTCTGTCTTAAGATAGTTGAGTTCATCACCCATGGAGCCGGTCGCATCTACCACGAAGGAAACATCAATATTATCCTGGTATACCGGAGCAACAGGTAAAATAATTTCATTGATGCCTACTTCATAATTTTTCACTGTAGACAAAACCATGCTGCCATTATTCACAACCAGGCTATACTCATTCAAATTAATAGGGTTATTATATTGAAACAAGCCGGCCCAGCATTCTGCCCTTCCTTTATTGTCTGTCCGGGTGGTAAATATTACGGTACTATTTTTTTTCAATTGAATCACCACATCAATTGCTGGCAGTCCTGTGCTGCTCATAACGTGAACGGATACCCTGTTATTATTATAAATTTTCCAGCGTTGGCTAAAGGCAGAAAAAGTATCGTTGACCATAAGGTTTTTCCAAAAGGCCCAGTTGTTTATATCATTCCATTCTGCTGCTGTAATTACACCAGCCTGCCCCGGGCCGGGATTGCCGGGATTAGAAGAACCACCGCCGGAAGATGAACCGCTTCCGCTGCCTGAGACACCGGAGCTCATATCTGATAATCCGTCTTTGGAACAACCCACGAGAAATAGGGCAAAGAATAGCAAACAGGAAAGCAGTAGTGTTTTCATTATATGGTTTTAATGGTTCAAGGCAGGGCATAAAATCCCTACATATCAGACGCAGAAGTTTTCATGTATGCTGCCTTTGGGTAATAATAAATTAAGATTAAGTTGAGTTTTTAATAAACCTGGTTGCGCAGGAGATCTTCGAACTCATCACGGCGGCGGATAAGTGTAGCTTTTCCATCCCGCACCAGCACTTCTGCAGGTTTCAGCCGGCTGTTGAAATTAGAAGCCATTTCAAAGCCATATGCCCCGGCATTATAAAATACCAACAGGTCTCTTTCCCTTACTTCACTCAACGTACGATCCCAGGCAAAAGTGTCTGTCTCGCAGATATTTCCAACTACCGTATAAATTCGCGACGTACTGTCGGGATTGCTGATGTTTTCAATATGATGATATGCCTCGTACATCATCGGGCGGATGAGGTGATTGAAGCCGCTGTTTACGCCGACAAAAACCGTGGCGGGTGTTTGCTTGATGATATTTGCTTTGGTAATAAAATATCCTGCCTGGCTCACCAGGTATTTTCCCGGTTCAAACCAGACCTGTAATTTCCTGCCCGTTTCTTTTTGAAATTTTTCAAAAGCTGTTGCAAATTTTTTCCCCAGTTCTTCAACATCTGTTTCCGGATCACCGGGTTGGTAGGGCACTTTAAATCCACTGCCCAGGTCAATATATTTCAGGTCAGGGAAATGTTCTGCCATGCTAAACATTACTTCCAGGCCGGTAAGAAAAACGTTGATATCTTTTATTTCGCTGCCGGTGTGCATATGCACGCCTTCTACCTGCAGTTTAGTTGTTTTTACAATGCGTTCTATGTGCCGCATCTGGTGAATGGAAATGCCAAACTTACTATCTACATGACCCGTGGATATTTTAAAATTTCCGCCCGCCATAATGTGCGGATTCAGGCGGATACAGACAGGATAACTGCTGCCATATTTGTTTCCGAATTGCTCCAGGATGGAAATATTATCTATGTTGATGTGCACACCCAAATCTTTGCCCTGCACCATCTCTTCAAAATCCACGCAGTTAGGCGTAAAGAGAATTTGCTCTTTGGAAAATCCTGCAAGGAGGCCCAGCTTCACTTCGTGTATGCTCACACAGTCCAGCGAAGCGCCGAGTTCCAGCATGAGTTTTAAAATATTAATATTAGTAAGGGCCTTGCAGGCGTAGAATATTTTCGCATCACAACCTTTAAAAGCATCTGTGAGCTTTTTATATTGTTCGGTTATTGTTTCCGCGTGATAAACGTAGACCGGCGTGCCGAATTCGGCAGCTATGGCCTTTAAATCTTCCCGTGTTAATGCTGCTTGCATATTGCCTTATAGAGATGAAAAAATTATGCTGCTGTCGTATCTTCTTCACCGGTAAGATCCGGGTGTTCTGCAGTGCCTTGCTCCCCGTCTTCCTGTTCCCGCGACGCTTCATTCTCCGCAATTTCTTCCCGTATTTCCATCATCTCTTCCAGGGGATTA
>JBDSWG010000263.1:0-2684 GCA_039926825.1 Ferruginibacter sp. | reverse complement strand
GCCGCAGCAGAAAAGATTGGTGTACCGGTAGAAAAAATTCAGCGTAAAAACCTGCTGGAAACGGGGGATGAATTTCCTTATGGTCAGAAAGTAGAAAGTGAGGCCGAAGCTTGCTGGGATAAAGCCTGCAAGGTATATGATATAAAAAAAATTGAAAAGGATATTACCGGCTTTAATAAAAAAAATAAGCGTTTTAAAAAAGGATATTCTTTCATGCCCATTTGTTTTGGGATTTCCTTTACAAAAATTTTGATGAACCAGGCTCGTGCCCTCGTGCATATTTATATGGATGGTTCGGTTAATATTAGTACGGGTGCGGTGGAAATGGGGCAGGGCGTAAATACAAAAATGCTCCAGGTAGCAGCCTATGTTTTTTCACTCCCGCCGGAAAATATAAAAGTAAATAGCACAAACACATATCGCATTGCTAATACGTCTCCTTCTGCAGCCAGTGCCACGGCGGATCTGAATGGAAAGGCGGTTGAACTGGCATGCAATACTCTCCTGGAAAGGCTTATGGGCCAGGCTGCAGAAATGCTCCAGGTAAAACCGGGAAAAGTAAAGTTAGAAAACGGGATATTTTTCCATAAGAAAAGTAATGGCTTAAGCTGGAATGAAGTGGTGATGGCCGCTTACCTCAACCGCCTTAGTCTGAGTGAGCATGCGCACTATGCCACCCCGGGTATTTATTTTGATAATACTAAAGAAAAAGGCCATCCTTTTGCTTACCATGTTTTTGGGACAGCTATTACAACGGTTACGGTGGATTGCCTCAAAGGAATTTATGAAGTGGATGCAGTACACCTTTTGCATGATGTGGGCAATACGATGAACACCTTAATTGATCGTGGTCAGATAGAAGGCGGGCTGGTACAGGGTATTGGCTGGATGACGATGGAAGAAATTATTTATGATAAAGACGGTATCCTGCGCAGCAATGCCCTCAGTACGTATAAAGTACCGGATATCCATTCTGTTCCTAAAATAGTAGACCTGCAATTCCTGGATACGGACAAAGACAACATGGCAATCTTTCGCTCCAAGGCTGTG
The DNA here is from genome assembly GCA_039926825.1 of Ferruginibacter sp. Taxonomy (GTDB): domain Bacteria; phylum Bacteroidota; class Bacteroidia; order Chitinophagales; family Chitinophagaceae; genus Ferruginibacter. Next base: position 1,634 of record JBDSWG010000263.1, on the reverse strand, counting down.
GGAGAACCGCCACTGATGTATGGGATGGGCACCTACTTTGCACTGCGCCAGGCTATAAAAGCGTTTAGCCCACACAGTGAGATTGGTTTTGATGCGCCCATGACGCCGGAAAAAGTGCTCGTGGGCCTGTATGGAGAAAAAATTTCCGGATATGAACTTACACCGCGATTGCTGGAGACTGGCGCTAAGCAGTCTGCAATATAAGATTCCCGTTATGTTGTTGTATGTGCTGGAAAGCCGGGGCAGCAGCCCGGGCCGGCAGGGCTTCTTTATGATCGTGAACCTGCAGAAAGAAATGTGTGGCTCTATAGGGGGCGGTGTTATGGAACACAAATTTGTGGAACTTGCCCTGCAGCGGCTACAGGAAGATTCCGAATTCAATAAAATATACCGGCAGGTACATGATAAGAAAGAGCCTGTAGAACAAAGTGGGATGATATGTTCCGGTGAACAAACCATTTTAATTCAGCGGTTAAATTCATCCGCCATATCCCATATTGAACACCTGCTTATTTCCCGGAAAGATAACGGCAACGGCTGCCTGCAACTGGATAATAGCGGGCTTTCTTTTTCCGATGAAATACCAATGCTAAAATTTAGTTTCCACCAGGAACAAGAAACTTTTACCTACCGTGAAAAAACAGGCATTACTGATTACCTCCATATAATCGGGGGCGGCCACTGTTCCCTGGCTTTATCCGCAATAATGGCGGGCCTGGGCTTTTGTGTTGAAATTTATGATGATCGGCCTGGTTTAAATACCCTGGAATATAATACCACGGCCGACGAAAAACACCAGGTTTCTTCATATAGTGAATTAAAGATTATGCCCGGGCCGGATGTGTACGTCGTCATTATGACTTTCGGGTACAGGACAGATGATATAGCTCTGCGGGCGCTGGTAGGTAAATCATACAAATATCTTGGTTTGCTGGGTAGTAAAAATAAAATCGCGACCATGATGCAGGTTTATTCACAGGAAGGCATAGACGCACCCTGGCTGGAACAAATACATGCTCCGGCTGGTCTTTCTATTCATAGCCAGACACCAGAAGAAATTGCCATCAGTATTGCAGCGGAAATTATTTCGGTAAAGAACAGGCCTCAGTAAGCTGTTTTATCTTCTTTATTTTGCCAGCGGCGGAATATTTCCAGTGCTTGCTCCCGGCCCAGGGCAATGATAGGAATCTTTCGATCTTCAATACCCGCGGCCATCTCATCGTAAATCATGGAATCATCAAAACCAATATCCGCGGCATCCTGGCGGGTATTGGCAAAGTATATTTTATCCGGGCGTGCCCAGTAAATAGCGCCTAAACACATGGGGCACGGTTCGCAGCTGGTATATATTTCGCAGCCTTCTAATTGGTGACTTTGGAGATTTTTACAGGCATCCCGAATAGCCACAATTTCGGCGTGGGCTGTCGGGTCCTGGCAGCTGGTAACTTTGTTATTGCCGCGGCCAATGATGGTATCTCCTTTTACAATGATGCATCCGAAGGGACCACCTTCATTTCCATCCATACCGCGGCGGGACAGTGCTATGGCTTCTGCCATAAATTTTTCTTCTCTCGTCATATGTGCAATTGTCAATCGCCAAAGGTAAGGTTATAGTGAGATTTTTAACGCACCCT
>JBDSWG010000262.1:0-6558 GCA_039926825.1 Ferruginibacter sp. | reverse complement strand
GCGACAAATATTGTATTTGTGAAAGCCCGGAACGCTACCTTAAAAAAGAAGGAGATAAAATTTCTTCTTCACCCATAAAGGGCACTTCCAGGAGGTATCCGGAGGATGAAAAAAAGGACGAAGAAAGCCGCCGGGCATTGCTAAGCAGTGCGAAGGACAAAAGTGAAAATGTTATGGTGGTGGACCTGGTAAGAAATGATTTAAGTAAAGTGTGCCGGGAAGGAACAGTACAAGTCGAAGAATTATTTAAGTTGAAAAGTTTCCCCGCTATACATCATTTAGTCAGTACCGTTAGTGGTAATTTAGTGGAAGGTTTAAATTGGATAGATGCTGTGGAAGCCAGTTTCCCTATGGGTTCCATGACGGGAGCACCCAAGAAGAAAGTATTGGAACTTATCCGCAAATTTGAAGCGACCGGCCGCGGGCTTTTTTCAGGAACGATTGGTTTTATAAAACCTAATGGGGATTGTGATTTCAACGTGGTGATTCGCAGTATATTGATTGATAAAAAAAAGAAGACGTTGTCATTCTGGGCAGGAAGCGGTATTACTTTTTATAGTGATCCGGAAGCAGAATATGAAGAGTGCCTGCTGAAAGCTGCAGCTATACAGGCTGTGCTGAATAAAGCCAGTTAAGAATTTTTCCGCCACTTGCGGCTATACTTTTGGGGGTATACAGTTTTGTTATTAGGTATATCATTATCATCCAGTAGTAGCTGAACACACTCATTAAGAATCTGGTATTTTATAGCCATGAAGAGTTGCATTTTTTCTTCCGGCAGTATAAGGTCATAAGAACCGCTTTGTGTGAGGATTTTATCAAATAAAGGATTGAAGCGATTAAAGTCTTTTATATCCATCGCCAGGTTTTTTGCAATTACTGCCCCATTATATTTCCCGGAAATTGTTTTAGTATCCGCTGTTATCATTTCTTCCGCACTCATGTGTGTCTGCACATCATAAGGATTTACACCTTTCGATTTTTGTATTCCCAAATTGCCAATGCCTAAACCTGCACTGCCATCATCGCCTTCTTCCATAATATAATGCGTGGCAATAAATTTCTTTACATGGTTGCGGCTTTCTTCCGGCAAGTAATACTGCAGTGCCCAGAAGTTATTGCTGCCACTTTTTTTCATAGCATCAAAAACACGTCCCGGGCCTCCGTTGTAAGCTGCAATAACCAACAACCAGTCATGCATTTGGTTATAAAGGCTTAAAAGGTATTTTGCTGCCGCGTGGGTACTTTTAAAATAATCGCGGCGCTCATCATTCGTGGAACTTACTACCAACCCATAATCCCGGGCGGTATATGGCATAAATTGCCAGGGGCCGCCGGCTCCTACCCAACTGGTGGCGCTAGTGCTCAGGTTACTTTCTATCACCGCCAGGTATTTTAACTCCCGCGGTAAGCCATATTGAGAAAGAATATTGTCTATGAGATTAAAGTATGGAATGCCCCAGGTTTTCATTTTTAATAAATATGAACGATTGCCTTTCAGGTATCCCTGGATGTAACTTTCTGCTAAAGGGTTTATTTGAGACTGGTAAGGTTGGGTAGCACTATATTTATTTTCCGCAAACAGGTTTTTAAATCCATAGCGGGTGAGCTGGTTAATATATTGTACTTTTTGTTTAGGAACCTGGGAGCGGTTTTCTATTACTTCTTTTATCAAAGAAGTACTACCGGTAGTATCAATTGCAGAGGTGTCAACTTGTGAATAAGCGGAATTGCTAATAAAAAATAAAAAGATTATGTAGAGATATTTAATCATCCTATAAATTTAACCAGCAGAAACAGCTAATAGCACTTCCGAGGTTTCCAGTAAAGTTACCTCATCTCCTCTTTTTGACATAACCTGCACCCCATAAGGCATGTTATTACTGTGTGAAAACATAGGCAGGGCAATAGCTGGAAGGCCCGCCAGGTTTGCTAAAACAGTATAAATATCTGCCAGGTAAGCACTTACCGGATCAGATTTTTCACCAAATTTGAAGGCTGTTGCAGGGCTTACTGGTAGTATTACCCCATCATATTCATGTAAAATTTCAGCCATTTGTGATACAATAAGTTGACGTATTTGCTGAGCTTTTGCAAAATAGGCATCGTAATAACCCGTACTCAATACAAAACATCCCAGCATAATGCGGCGTTTTACCTCAGTACCAAAGCCTGCAGACCTGTTTTTACTATAAAAAAGCGCCAGGTCTTCTTTTTCTTCTTCCGCTTTACCAAAACGAATACCATCATACCGGGATAAGTTGCTGCTAGCTTCTGCTGTAGTCAGAACATAATAAGACGGTACGATATAATCAAAAAGCCGGAAAGGTATTTCAGTAATAGTATGTCCTGCTGCCCTCAATTTTTCTATAAAGTTCTCCAGGCTGATTTTTATCTCTTCATCCAGGCCGGGGTGGTTCAACGCTTCTGCAAAAATGGCGAGTTTTTTTTTGGCAGGGGAAGATGGTGTTTGTTTCGGGGGCAGGTGGTTCATAGTACTGTCCTTATCATCCGGTAAACTCATGATTTCCCAAAGTAACCGGACATCGTTCAGGTGTTTACCAAAAATACCTATCTGGTCAAAAGAAGAAGCGTACGCTACCAGGCCATACCGGGAAATAGAACCATAAGATGGTTTAAAACCTATAATACCACAAAAATCTGCCGGTTGCCTTACGGAACCTCCGGTATCAGAACCCAGACTATACATACACATGCCAGCCTGCACGGCTACGGCGCTTCCACCAGAACTTCCCCCGGGCACCCTGCTTTCATCCAGGGCATTTTTTACAGGGCCATACACAGAGCTCTCGTTGCTGCTACCCATAGCAAATTCATCACAATTGCAACTCCCAATAATGATGGCTTCTTCATCAATTAAATATTGCAGCGCAGTGGCTGTATAAAGTGAAGTAAAATCTTTCAATATTCCTGAGGCTGCAGTTACCTTATGCCCCTTATAACAGATAACATCTTTTATGGCTATAACGACACCGTGTAAACGCCCGGTTTTTTCTTCATTATTGCGGCGGTTATCTAACGCCCTGGCAGTTACTAATGCTTCACTTTCATAAACTTCTGTAAAGGCATTCAGGTGCTGGTTTGCCTGTATGCATTCCAGGTAATGATTTACTGCGGCTTCGCAGGTGGTTGTGCCTGACTTTAAGGCCTTATGATACCCGTCTATATGGGTAAACTGGAACATGATAGTCAATTTAAAATTCCTCTAAATATAAAAGCCGTAGCATACAACACAATTAATTGCGAGGTACACTCCGGCTTAAGATAAATTAATTTTTGTAATAATTACGGACGGGTAGCAGCGGGTTCATCTTTATCTTTCATACCCTCTTCTATTTCTGATTTTACATTCGTCTTGGCATCATTAAATTCCCTGATACCGCGGCCTACGCCACGCATAAGTTCAGGAATTTTTTTGCCTCCAAAGAAAATCAGAACCACCAGAACGATGAGTAACCATTCGCTGCCTCCTGGCATAGAAATTAAGAAAATTGAGTTTGTCATACTTGAAAATTAAGTATGTAAAGATAAACTTATTTTAAGCGTTCAGTATTTTAAAACAACCGCAAGAATTTTTCCTTTAACGCAGCTTTAACTTACGTTTAAACTCTCTTAGCGGATATACCTTCCGCATTTTGCCTTGCCATTAGCAGCCTGGTAAGGCGATAAACCTTTGGCGCATGAACTGCAAACATAACTCAGGGAAACAAGGCAAAATGCCCAAATGAAAAAATTCCTTCTCATGGTCTTTTGTTTTAAAGAGGTTCTAAAAAATAAGCTGTAGACCTTTCAAAGGTGTTGGAGAGTGGGTGTAAAACTAATATCCATATGTTGCATTGTCAAGCTTTTAAATAAAAAAAGAGGAAAACTAAGTTTTCCCCTTTTTAATTTGCTGATAACAATATGTTTAAGACTTAGCCTTTGGAGCCACAGCTCTTCTTTTTTCTTTAATACGGGCACTCTTACCGCTTCTTTCACGGAGGTAGAAAAGTTTAGCACGGCGTACGCGGCCTACTTTATTTACCAGGATACTTTCTACGTTTGGAGAAAAAACCGGGAATAAACGCTCAACACCAACACCATCACTGATTTTTCTTACCGTGAAAGTTGCTGTTACACCGTTACCCTGGCGCTTAATAACCACACCTTTAAAACTTTGGATACGCTCTTTAGTACCCTCAACTATTTTATAATTTACGGTAACATTGTCACCGGCTTTAAATTCTGGAACGGTTGGCGTGGTGGTCAACTGCTCATGAACAAAATTAACTGCGTTCATAACTTTTTTTTTACGGAGGGCAAAGGTAATGAAATTCTTATGTATGTCCCCAAAAATTATTAATCTTTTTTATGCCTCGCTACCGGCTGAACCCGCTTAACGGGCTATATTAATGGCTCTTTTTTCCCGGATAACGGTAACTTTAATCTGGCCCGGAAAAGTCATTTCCGTTTGTATTTTCTGGGCAATTTCAAAACTCAGCTTATCGCTGTCACTATCTGATACTTTATCTGCTTCTACAATTACTCTTAATTCCCTGCCGGCTTGTATGGCATATGCTTTCTCAACACCGTTATAAGCCAGGGCAAGGTTCTCCAGGTCTTTTATCCGCTGAATATATTGCTGCATAATTTCCCTGCGGGCCCCGGGCCTTGCACCACTGATGGCATCACATGCCTGGATAATAGGAGAAATTACATATTGCATTTCCATTTCATCATGGTGGGCACCGATGGCATTTACTACCGCCGGGTTTTCACCATATTTTTCTGCCAGTTTGGCTCCAAGAAGCGCATGGCTAAGTTCTGTTTCTTCGTCCGGCACTTTACCTATGTCATGTAATAAACCAGCACGCTTGGCCAGTTTGGGATTCATGCCCAGTTCCGCAGCCATGATACCGCAAAGGTTAGCCGTCTCCCGGCTATGCATGAGTAGGTTCTGCCCATAAGAAGAGCGAAAGCGCATACGGCCTACCATTCTCACTAATTCTTTATGAAGGCCATGAATACCTAGTTCAATAACGGTACGTTCACCAATTTCCATCACCTGGTCATCTAGCTGGCGTTTGGTTTTTTCCACCACTTCTTCAATACGAGCAGGGTGTATACGTCCATCTGCCACAAGGCGTTGCAGGGAGAGACGGGCAATTTCGCGGCGTAGCGGATCAAAAGAAGATAAGACGATGGCCTCCGGTGTATCATCTACTATTAAATCTACCCCGGTGGCAGCCTCAATAGCCCGGATGTTGCGGCCTTCGCGGCCAATAATAGAACCTTTTATTTCATCACTTTCCAGGTTGAAAACAGTAATAGAGTTTTCTATGGCATGTTCTGCAGCCGTACGTTGTATTGTCTGGATAACAATTTTGCGGGCTTCTTTATTAGCTTTTAGTTTTGCATCTTCAATGATTTCCTGCTGAATCGTGAGGGCTTTACTATGTGCTTCCTGTTTCAGGCTTTCTATGAGTTGAGCTTTTGCGTCTTCTGCAGAAAGGCCGGCCACTTTTTCCAGGCGGCGGATGTGCTCTTCCTGGTGTTTTTCCAGTTCAGTTCTTTTAATACTTACCACCTCTATCTGCCGGTTAAGGTTTTCTTTAATGGTTTCATTTTCTTTGAGTTGCTTTTCCAGGTTGGCTTCTTTCTGGTTCAGGCTCTGCTCTTTTTGCTTAACGCGGTTTTCCCCTTCATTTATTTTCTGGGAGCGCTGCAGTAATTCACGATCATGATCAGACTTAAGCTGAACAAATTTTTCTTTTGCTTCCAGCTCCCTTTCTTTTTTGTAAGTATCTGCTTTTGATTGTGCTTCGGAAATTAATTTCTGACCCTGGGCTTCGGCCTCCTGTATTTTAAACTGGGTATTTTTAGCAAATATGATTTTTCCCAGAATGATGCCCACTATGAGGGCAGAAACACCTATGACGATGTAGATGATATTTGGATCCATGTATTTGTATATGTTTTATCTGATTCACAATATGATTAAGGAATTTTAAGTGCAAAGGATTGACTCAAAACTATATAGGCGAAGATATGCAATTTGTTTTACCCGCCGGATAGGGCAATTATTTAGAGATGTGTATGGGTAGAAGCTAAGAAATGAGTTTATCTGCCTGCTTCTCCAGGGAAAGTAAACGAAGCAAGGTTTCCGGGTTTATGCCTTCCCCGGCTGGCGTAGTCTCTGCCTGAGTTGCATACCAAATGATAACCATAGCAATGTAATCCTGCATATCCTTTCCAGCAAACTGAGTTTTCAATTCAATGAGTTTGTCATTGATAATTTTTATTGTTTTCCGGATGATCTCCTCATCTGCTGCCAGCGTTTTTATACGGTAAGTCCTGTCTGCTATTACAATATTTATAGGTATGAGGTTGTCCATTTTTATTTACTAAGTAGTGCAATGCAGTTATCAATATTTTTTATATAGGCATTCAATTGAGAGGCCAGGGCTTTTTTCTCTGCTGCATCCGTTGTACCATTGGAAGTTTTCAACACAATATTTTGCTGGGCAAGGGCTTCAGACATTTCCGCTATTTTAATGA
>JBDSWG010000261.1:0-4612 GCA_039926825.1 Ferruginibacter sp. | reverse complement strand
ATAAAGCTGTATGGTGATGGCGAAATGTTTGAGCCTGCTGATTATCTCAGAATTTTGCAGGAAGCTAATGTAGCCCAGGCCATCACAAGGGATCGTTACGGCGCAGGAGGAGCTGTAGAAGAATTAGAAAAAAAATTTTGCGAAATAACTGGTAAGGAAGCCGCTATATTTTTACCGTCCGGAACATTAGCCAATCAACTGGCCCTTGCGATTTTATCAGGTGAAAAAACAAAAGTTTTTGTTCAGGACAGCAGTCATATTTATCGTGATGAAGCCGATGCAGCACAATCTGTATTTGGTAAACGGCTGATGCCTTTAGCAAAAGATAAAACCTATTTTACCGCAGAGCAGTTAGGCAAGGCTGTTGAAAATTTAAAAGATGAAGAAGTTTTTGAAAGCGGAGTGGGTGCCGTAGCTATAGAAAACCCCGTACGTAGAACAGATGGAAGGATGATACCAATTGAGGAAATTAAAAAAATCAGCCGTTGGTGTAAAGATCATGATATTAAATTACATATGGATGGCGCCAGAATTTATATGGCTTCTGCCTGGTCTGGCATTCCCGTTAAAGAGTTTGCAGTATTGACTGACAGCATATACATTTCCCTTTATAAATATTTAGGCGCAGGGGCCGGGGCTATTTTATGTGGCTCAAAGTCTATGATTGAAAAAATTCCCCATCTCATGAAAATTCACGGGGCTGCGATGTATAACAACTGGACGAATGCTGCTATGGCCTTGTATAGGCTGAAGGGCCTGGAACAACGGCTGGCAGATGCAAAACAACGTTCAGCAGAAATTTTTGGCATCCTGAATAATGAAAAAGATTTTAAGGTTACGGCTTTGGATGGAGGTACAAATATTTACAAGCTTAGTGTTCTGAAAAAAGTTGACTCAAAGAAAATGCAGGAAATCTTACGCAATAATTTTGGCGTCATCATGCAACGGTTAGATGAAAAAAATGAAGCCTTGATCACAGTCAATGAAACTTTACTTTACCAGGATGCGGGATATGTTGTTGGTGCATTTAAAGCGGCTGTAAAATAATATTTTTTGAAAAATCCGTCAATGCCATAGCTCTGATACCGTGATGACAAGCCTGGCCCTGAAAGTTAAATCCATCATCCATATTTTAAATCTAATTCCATTTTTGGCAAATGGGTGTTTAAAGCGTTGACTTTTGTATCTATACCATGAGCATTATTAGCTCTACTCTCACACAGGTAAATAAATTGGTCTATCGCATCTGGCCAACCACGGGCATTCTGTGTCTGTATTTGGCTCGCAAAATAAGCTGCCTGTTCATACTCCTTTGTATAAAAGCAACAGAGTGAAAGGCCTAAAAATGCTTCCCAATGATAGTATAAGTCGGATGTTATAGCCCTATATAATAAATAGGCAGATTCAATGTCCTGATGCCTGAGTAAATCATGCGCCTGTTGCATGGTTTTAGCCAACTTATTATTAGCCTTTAAAGTGGTTTGTATGGGCAATACACTATCTAACTGGTTTGCTATTTCCAGGTTAACCCGTGCTGTAAATGCATCTTTCTCCAGGCTCTCAGAGATGAATGCCTTTGCCTTTCTACAATAGCCAAGTTCTTTGCATTCATCGCAGATGAAGGGGTCATATGAAGTCATGTTATTAGTTATTATAATTCGTCTTAAAAATAGTTATTCCTTTGATATTTGTATCGGTCATTTTATATTACTGTGAATTTCACATTCCCCGACTAAAGCTTATAAGTTATAAGCTTGAAAAATTATCAGGTGTCTAAATTAGTTTTATACTTTGGCAACGTATTTATCCATATGCATTACCTCAATCAAATTAAATACGCAAGGTGTTGAATATATTTTTAAAGTTTGTATAAGTCTCTAATTAAGGTTTGAAATTTAAGAGAGCGATACCAATGAAAGTGCAGTTACATTGCAGGTGAGTAATTTGGCTGTGCTCTGGCATGTTTAGCTCTTTGAATGGCTTAGATTGTTTTTAGAGATTTATCGAAATGCTGGATTAGTTTCTCAATACCTTATTCTCTGCTAGAAGTAGTAGCTCACCTGGTACCTTCGAAAGCTTTAGTTCTTTCACCAGGGGAATGTACATAATGGTAAACTGATGCTCTTCGTGATAACCCTGAGGTATTGCTTGCTGTAGGAAAAGCTTTTGCATTTCATCAATCATATGCTCATAGTCTGTACTCTCCTTTAGCCAGGTACGTTTTTTTTCCAGTTCTAGCCAGGCTATTGAGAATACCTTGAATGCCTCTTTATCTGGTTCGGTATCTATCTGCATCAAGTCTGAATTATCGTTGTAATATTCAAACTGTTTTACAAGTAACTCTTCTATGAAATCAATGTAGACATTTAATCTCCTTATTCTATACCCATTTATAATTGCGTGTTGTTCATATAAGGGGAAATATAAGCTTAAGGTTTGATTGATGAATTGTTCCATAGTACAAATTGACTGACTGACCGAAATTAAATGTTTTTCGTTTTAGAAGTTGCAGGATTTTCTTTCCATTCCTGGGAGTTCCATTTCAAAACGTCATTACAATATTGATTTGTTTTAAGCCAGGCTAAAGCTCGGTCTGTCAAATTGAATAGTATTGAACTATCGACTGTCCTTTCAAGTGCTGTTTTTACCTTTTTGGAGTGGACCCATTTAATCGCCACCTCACAATTCGAATAAACAGGCATACTCAAACCTTCCTTTTTGCTGAAGGCCAACGCATGAACTATTGCTATGAATTCTACAAGATAGTTTGTTGCTTCATTTTGAAAGCTGACTTTAAACAGAAGGGTAGAATCAGCAATATTTATGTGTGTGGGATTGAGCAGTAGATATTATTTTCGTGAAAAGAATTATTTATACAATTCAGAAAAATCAGGAATGGAAAGTTTTATACATGATTTTGAAAGCAAAGTTTTTAAAATGACCCTGACTATATATTCGCGTGATTGCAATTTAAGCTTTGAAATCTTTGATAATGTTAATATTTATTTTAAAAGCCTTAGATATCCGTTTTATAAAAACAGGCTAAATGACCTGATTGATTGTGTAAAAGGACGAGACCATCTTGATTGTATCATGCCTTTTTACTTTGGAATGGATAATAAAAGCTATTTGATTTATACTGGCAACGGAATTTTAATTGGTCAGTTAAGGAACCCCGATACAGGCTTAAGAGAAGAATTTATGGTCACAGCATTATCGGGTTTCGGGTTATCAGAATATTTAATTCAGGTGGCCAATAAATATTAAAGTATTTTAATTTAAACAAGCTTAACAGGTACTGATTTAATTTCCTGTTTTTTTTATACTCTTGTTAATTTGTTCAACATCCGCCAGCCAATCTTCAGGATTAAAATTCCTGTTAGTGGTTAACTCAATCTTTACTTCTATTCCTTCGTATGCTGGTAAAAATTGTATCATAGCCCTTTTTGTTAGTTTTATCTTCTTTCAGGATAAAGTGCACATTCAGTGTTTGAATTACATTTGTAATTAATTTGAGATTATGAAATCCCAAATGCCATGTCAAAGAGAAAGAATAAAAAATGGGTGTTTAAAAGGGTGACGGTATTTTTGAACTAGAGGACAAAAACAAAGAAAATCAATAATTTACCTGTTCGAGTGAAACCCTAAACCAGCCTACATAAAAAGCCCCTCGAAATAAATCGAAGGGCTTCTGTTAGTCGGGATGGCAAGATTCGAACTTGCGACCTCCTGGTCCCAAACCAGGCGCGATAACCGGGCTACGCTACATCCCGAACAAAAAATTTGTTCCCGGTGGATAATTAAACTTATTTCAAAAAGAACTTCGCAGAGAATGATATACCATATTTCTCTGCAATTAAAAACCTCGCGGAGAGACAGGGATTCGAACCGCAGCGGCGGCACAGTTAAACCCTCACTGTCTCTATTTCTAAAACCTTGCGGAGAGACTGGGATTCGATCCACCGCGGCGGAACAGTTAAACCCTCACTGTCTCTACTTCTAAAACCTTGCGGAGAGACAGGGATTCGAACCCTGGGTACAGTTTAACCCGTACGACGATTTAGCAAACCGTTCCTTTCGGCCACTCAGGCACCTCTCCAGGACTCTCTTTCTAACTCCACTTTTTCTACTTCTCTTATTTAATTAAGGGCTGCAAAAGTAACACTTAAATCGACAACACAAAATATATTTTCAAAAAATGCCGCTTAATTCTTAATTATTTTTTCACCACCAAAAACGATGCAAATTATTATTCTTCTTTATTATAATCCTAACTTCCAAAAAGGAAATTTAAACTCAAATTGCTGATCTAAAAATTGAATCCTAACCATTACATTGCTGCCAGTTGCACCTTCTGTTGTAGTTCCAACACATCTTCTTTAAATAAGGTATCTGTATCCATCAAATCCTTTACTGTCTGACAACTGTGAATTACTGTCGTATGATCACGCCCACCAAAGTGTTCTCCGATTGTTTTAAGAGAATTTTTTGTAAAGGCCTTGGCCAGGAACATTGTAATCTGCCTGGCTTGTACAATTTCACGCTTCCGTGTCTTTTGTAATAATTTATCATACGGCACATCAAAATAAGCGCACACCATTTTTTGTATAGT
>JBDSWG010000260.1:0-5514 GCA_039926825.1 Ferruginibacter sp. | reverse complement strand
TTGAAATCAATGAAAAGGCCTACCTTTGCCGTCCTAAATTTTGGATGTTATGTTAGCAATAGTAAAAATCGCGGGACAGCAATTTAAAGTAAAAGCGGGTGACAGTTTATATGTTCCGCACATTGATGGCAAAGAAGGAGATTCTATAGAATTTTCGGATGTACTCATGACGCACAACGACAAGAATATTGAAAGTGGTGCAGATGTAAAAGCCGTGGTTAAAGCAGAAATTATCAGTAGCCTGGTTAAGGGTGAAAAAGTAATTGCTTTTAAAATGAAAAGAAGGAAAGGCTTCCGCAAAAAGCATGGTCATCGCACACACTATACACAAATTAAAGTAACAGAAATAGCATAGTTGATTTTTGCATCAACGCAATAATTAAATACAAATAAACATGGCACACAAAAAAGGTGAAGGCTCCGTAAAAAATGGCCGTGATTCACACAGCAAAAGATTAGGCGTAAAAATTTATGGTGGACAACCTGCGCTTGCCGGTAATATTATTATTCGCCAGCGTGGTACACAATATCACCCGGGTATTAATGTTGGTTTAGGAAGAGACTTTACCATTTTTGCATTGACAGATGGCGTGGTACAATTCCGTAAAACAAAAGGTGATAAGACCTTCGTTTCCGTTGCTGCTCTGGAACCTACAGCTTAAATTTTTTTTACATTTATTTTGGTAGTTTGGAAATAGTATTTATTTTTAGTATTATTTTCTAACCAATTAAATTCTAAAAAAATGGCAATGAAGAAAAAAGCTGCTCCTAAAAAAGCCGCTGCAAAAAAAGCTGCTCCTAAAAAAGCCGCTGCAAAAAAAGCCGCTCCTAAAAAAGCTGCTGCAAAAAAAAGCGCTCCTAAAAAAGCTGCTGCAAAAAAAGCCGCTCCTAAAAAAGCTGCTGCAAAAAAAGCCGCTCCTAAAAAAGCCGCTGCAAAAAAGAAATAATTTCATTGAATTTATTTTTATTCTTAAAGTCCCGGCTCGCCGGGACTTTTTATGTAATATAGGCTGGCATGCACTTTCAGCATATTCATCTCCCGTAAATAAACATGGATAATACTTGTTTATTTTACCCATTTTCTCCTCTACAATCTTCTTACATTCGCATATGACTAATGCACAAATAGCAGATAATTTTTCGCTACTGGCGAAGCTGATGGACATACATGGTGAGAATAGTTTTAAGTCAAAATCATATGCCGCTTCTGCCTTTGCAATAGAAAAATTGAATACACCGCTGGAAGATTTTCCAACAGAAAAAATTGCCGGTATAAAAGGAATTGGAAGCTCTGGCGCACAGAAAATTTCTGAAATGCTGGAGACAAAAGAGCTGAAAATTCTTAGGGAATTATTGCAGGCAACACCTGCCGGAATCCTGGAAATGCTAAATATAAAAGGAATCGGGCCAAAAAAAATCAATACAATCTGGAAAGAAATGGCCCTGGAAAGTGTGGGTGAATTGCTGTATGCGTGTGAAGAAAACCGGTTAAAAATATACAAGGGCTTTGGAGAAAAAACACAAAACAATATTGCAGATGCCATACGTTTTTACCAGAAAACAAAAGGCAGTTATACCTGGGCGCAGGTAGATGGCGTGAAAGAACTTATCGTGCATTTTATGGAAGCCGCTTTACCCGGTTTTCGTTTACACCTAACCGGTAGTTATTACCGCCAGCTGGAGATAATGCATGAGCTGGAATTTGTAACGGAGGCAGGCAAAGATGAAATAAAAAATATCCTGCTTAAACAACCCAGCCTGGTGTTAGAAAATGAATCTGAAAATTCCCTTACCTACAAAAATTCTACAGGCTTAAATATTAAAATAAATGCGGCCCCGGCTGCTCAATTTTTCAGCGTTCTTGTACAAACATCTTCAGCCCCGGAATTTTACAATGCCTTACCCGTTTGCACCAATGTGCCTGCCAGTGAAAAAGACTTTTTTGCACAGAGGAATCTGGCTTTTATACCTGCTATGCTCAGGGAAAAACCAGGCATTATTAACCAGGCAGAAAATGGAGAAATTTCGGGCTGGATAATGCCTTCTGAAATAAAAGGATTAATTCACTGCCACAGCAACTGGAGCGATGGCAGTAACAGCATAGAAGAAATGGCAGAGGCCTGCATAGAAAAAGGCCTGGAATATATGGTATTGAGTGATCACAGCAAGTCTGCCTTCTATGCCCAGGGCCTTTATGAAGAAAAAATACGGGCTCAGCATGAACATATAGATGAACTGAATGCTAAACTGGCACCTTTTAAAATTTTCCGCAGTATAGAATCTGATATACTTAATGATGGCAGCCTGGACTATAGTGAGGACGTGCTGGCAAGTTTTGATTGTGTAATTGCATCTGTGCATAGTAACCTGAAGATGACGGAAGAAAAAGCCATGAGCCGTTTATTACGGGCTATTGAAAACCCTTTTACAACTATCCTCGGCCATATGACGGGCAGGCTTTTACTGGGGCGGCCTGCTTACCCTGTTGATCATTATAAAATCATTGATGCCTGTGCGGCAAATCATGTGGTGATAGAATTGAATGCGAACCCAAACCGGCTGGATATGGACTGGCGTTACATTGATTATGCCCTGGAGAAAGGAGTTTTAATTTCTATTGACCCGGATGCTCACTACATAACAGGGATAGATGATACGCAGTTTGGAATAATGGTTGCACAAAAAGCCTTTGTAAAAAAACAGCATAACCTCAGTAGTTATTCCCTGCCGGAATTTGAAGCCTACCTGCAGAAAATTAAAACCCTTAAAAACATTTAAGCTAAAGGAAAGTTCAGGAAAAAACTCGTGCCTTTGCCGGCAGAAGTTTCAAACCAGATGTCGCCGTTCATTTGTTCAACGATTCTTTTGCACATGGCCAGGCCGAGGCCGGTGCCAGAAGTTTTGGTAGTAAAATTGGGCGTAAATATTTTCTCCCGGATTTTTTCGTCAATGCCTTCACCATTATCTTTCAGTTGAACTTCTACCCTTCCCTTATTAATTTTCTGGAATACTTCTATATGTGGCCGCCGCCCCTCCGGCATTGCCTGGATCGCATTTTGGATCAGGTTCGTAAATAATCGGTTTACATGTGTTTTATCTCCAAAGATGCGTAGCGGCTGGTTGAGCAAGTACCAGTCTACATCCAATTCCCCGGAACTGTATAATAATTTTATGGAGCGCAGCGATTCATTGAGATCAAAATATTCATTATGCGCCTGGCTGATGTTGGCAAACTGGCTGAATTCACCGGCAATATTACTTAGGTGATCAATCTGCTCAATAAGTGTACTGGAAACACTTTGCGCCAGTTGCTTTACATTAGGGGAATCATTTTCAATAGATTTCTGCAGGAACTGCATACTCAGCTTCATCGGCGTAAGTGGATTTTTTATTTCATGCGCCACCTGCCTGGCCATTTCACGCCAGGCGCCTTCACGCTCGTTCTTCGCCAGCGCTTCGGCACTTTGTTCCAGCTTGCCCAACATCTTATTGTATTCTTTTACAAGATCCCCTATCTCGTCTTTACGGCTCCATTCAATGGCTTCATTATGAGTACCCAGGTTTATCTCTTTCATTTTATCACTGATTACAGAAAAGGAATTGGTGATCCTGTTGGTTATGAAGAGGGCCACAATGCCCGCAATGAGGAAGATGAACGCATTCAGGTTGATGATGGTTACAAGAAAATTAGATATCTCCTGTTTAAGTTTGCTTTGCGAAGTAAAATAAGGAATATTCAGGTAGGCGTATACGTTACCACTGTTATTCACTACAGGTACATAACTGCTTACAAAATTCAGCCGCCCGATACTTTCTTTTTGAAAAAACTGGACCTCGTTCAGGTGATGCAAATGGAAGTACGCCACGGGATTTATTTTAGGGCTTACAATGCCTTTATCATAAGGCAAAGGAAGTGACGAAATGATCAGGTCTCCCTGCAGGTCATAGAGGTTTACATCTACCCCGTGTATTTCTGATATGGTATTTACCAGCGCCTGTAAGCGCCGGAAACGCTGGACACCACTGCTATCCGTCGTCATCACTGAATCTGCAATTTGTTTATTAAGCTGGTTCTCCATAATTTTTATAGTACTGCTCAGTTTCTCCCGGTTGTTATTTTCATACCGGCTGATGAAAAATAAAATGGTAGCTATACCAATGACGATAAAAGAAATAGTGCTGATGAAAATTATAATGCCATGCACCTGGTTGCGAATCGTAAGTTGCCAGTATCCCTCAAATTTACTTCGGTTAAGACGCGAGCGTATAACCGTACTCAGTAACCACAATAAAGAAGTAAGTATAAGGAAGCCACAAAATAAATATGAAAACAAGGTAATCGTTTCTATAGAGGTGTTATTTTCCTTTACAATAACCACGTACTTGTCTGCCCCCGCATTATACCAGAGTTCATCATATCCATCTTTATTAATTCTTTTAAATTGTTCACCACCCGTGAACCCGGAAGGCAAAGTGGTGGCAAAAGGATAATCATTGTGGCTGCTAACGAGGCGCTGCTGATTGTAAATTGCAAACGCATAAACGGAAGATTGCTCAATCGCGGAATTATTTCCTTTGCTAAAAAGTTCCGGGTACAAGGCTTCATTTTTTACATTACGCGGGCTTACCACAATAAAAACTGTACCCAGTGTAGTGCCTGAAGTGTCTGTTATATTTTTCTTACTGATGAAACTGAAACGCTCATAAGATTCATCGTAATAATATAGGCCTTCAATACCTGTGGGCCGGGCCTGGGAATTCAAAATCGTATTCAGGCTGTTGTAGTCCGTATTAATTTCATTGAAAAGGGGTTGTTCATTTTGATCAAAAGTAAACACATGCGTATCAAAGCGATTTGTATAACCGGAAAAATTATTGTTGATTAAACTATCCTTAAGGGCTTTGTTCTGCCGTTCATTTTTAAACCGGTTTAAATTATCTGCCAGGAAATCTACCCTGAAGTCGGTGAGCATGGTGTTTAAAAGTATCTCACTCGCGGGGTCAGATTTAGTTGCCAGTATTTCAGCATAATGCTCCCGGTTCCGCATTTCATTTTTGTTATTTTCCAGAATAATAACAGCCGTAATACTGATGGAAAAAAAGAAAAGCCAGAATACCATTTGCGAAGCAATTACCCGGCTCGCAATGAGGTTAAAATAATTGTTATTCAATAAAAATAAAAATAAGAGCAGCCACGCCAGCAGGCTGATGGCAAAGCCGCCCTGCATATCGCCGATTTTGAAACTAAGGAAGATTAAACTGAAAATGGTAATGGCAAGAAAGAGCTCCCAGAAACTTTTGCCAAAAAATGGTTTCAACAGGTAAAGTATAACCTGGCATAAAAAATAATAAGCAATCGCCAGGCAACATAGCACCACGAAGCCAATGATGCTATAAATATTAAGGGAGAAAAAATTAACAACATCAAACGAAATCTGAGAATCCGTAACCAGGGAAGAGATGATGCTTCCAATACTAAAGGTTGTCCATAAAATAGTCAGGCTCCCGGCTACA
>JBDSWG010000259.1:0-3657 GCA_039926825.1 Ferruginibacter sp. | reverse complement strand
TTAGATTGTTTTCAAAATACATAAGCGGGTGTTTTACAGATTCACCCACAGCTTTATATGCTGCAAAATGTATGATACCGGTCAGGTCCGGGTTTTCCTGGAAGATGGCATGCGTATCATCAAAATTGCAAAGATCAACTACATAATTTTTTACCTGTTTGCCGGTAATTTTTTGAACACCGTTTAAAATTGATGCATGGCTGCGACAATTATTGTCTACAGAAATAACATCAAAGCCATGCTCTAATAAATCAACAATGGTATGGGAACCAATATAGCCACATCCCCCCGTCACCAAAATCTTGTTCATCAAAGAATTTTAAGGTGTTGCAAAGATAATGGCTTAGGCATTTGCATCTCCGTCAAAAAAATCAAATAACAAAAGGCTATACTCCCTTACAGGCCAAGTATAAAATGAACAAAATAGAAGATGAGCGCTGCAAGAACTGCGCTTACGGGTATGGTTAATAACCATGCCCAGAGGAGATTAATAGTGACCCCCCACCGTACAGCACTAAGCCGCTTGGTAGCTCCTACGCCCATTATAGCGCCGGTAATTGTATGAGTAGTGGAAACAGGAATACCCATTTGCTCTGTTACAAACAAGGTGATGGCGCCGGAGGTTTCAGCAACCACACCTTCCAGGGGGGTAACCTTAGTTATTTTAGTTCCCATGGTTTTAATAATTTTCCATCCGCCACTCATTGTGCCTAATGCAATCGCAGAATAGCAAGCCAGTGGAACCCAGTTCGGCATATCTTTTAAATCTGCTATCTGGCCTTCTGCGACCAGGGCTGCAGCTATAATACCCATCACTTTTTGTGCATCATTGCCGCCATGGCTAATACTAAAAGCTGCAGAAGAAATTAACTGTAATTTTTTAAACATTCCTGCCGTACGCAAGGCATTTGGTTCCCGGATAACATCCACATAAATATAAGCCAGGATGAAAATTATAGCCAGGCCAATAAAACCATAACGCAGTACACGGTTATCAGCTTTTACGATTTGTTTTTCCAGCGCTGCTTTTGTGTTGAAGGTATTAAGGCCTGCAAGCAAAGCTTTTTTATCTGATGTATTCATGTTCAATGCCAATGCAACACTGTCTGCAACCTCCTCATTGGGACGCGATGGATACAGTCTTAAAGCGGGCACAGCTTTATTTGTAATCTGGTTCAGGCTGTCTACCAAGGGTTGGTAAATGGGATCTTTTGCTGCTTTTTTCTCCAGGCTGTCCAGCATATAAACATTTCCTACCATAGTTTTCAGGCGGGTATAAACAACATCATCTACCAGGCCTGCAGCAATAATGCGGTTAGTAATTTCTGCACCTCCAACTTTGTTGTAATCCTGTGCGATTTTTTTTGCTTCGGTAAGATTGTATTGTGCATGCTCCAGCTTTTTCTGGATAGCTGGATTAGTTTTAGCAGCTTCTTTTAAATCGCCAACTTCATAGAATTTAGCGAGGTTGTCACCAATTTTTACCTGCTGAAAATGATTAAATAACATGACCGTACCTATGGTTGCGACTATAATAATGCCTATGCGCAGCCAAACATTCCTATTTACGGTTATAATGGTTATTATTATAGACATAAACATTCCAATGAGTGGTGCCAATAGAATGAACATCACTATCTGTATTACTTTTTTATCATAGATGATTTCAGAAATGCCAATAAAACCTTTCATGTTTATGGCATGCGCAATTGCTGCACCTGCAAAGCCACCAATTAAAGTATGTGAAGATGATGAAGGAATGCCATACCACCAGGTAAGCAGGTTCCAGATGATGGCCGCAATAATGCCCGAAAGCACAACTGGCAGGGTAATAAATTCTGATTGAACAGTTTTTGCAATGGTATTTGCTATAGCGTGATCAGTGAAGATAAAGAAGGCCACGAAGTTGAAAAAAGCTGCCCACACTACCGCCTGGAAGGGCGTAAGTACTTTGGTGGAAACAATAGTAGCAATAGAATTTGCCGCATCATGAAAACCGTTTATATAATCGAATACCAGGGCTAAGAAAATAATTACAATTAACAGAGTAGACATAGCTGAATTTTATGGCAACAAAGAGAAGCCAGGGTTGCTGGCAGAAGATTAAGAATATTTGATAATGATGCTTTCAATCACGTTGGCCGCATCTTCGCATTTATCTGTTACAATTTCCATTACCTGGTAAATTTCACGTTTCTTAATTACTTCTTTCGCATCTGGTTCAGTAGCAAATAATCTTTCAATGCTCATATCAAATATATCGTCTCCCTGGTTTTCTATGCTATTAATGGCAACCAGCGCATCTGTTATCTGGCGCATATTTTTCATGTTACGAAGCTCTGTAACAGCTTTGTGTACCTGCACACATCCGAGCGCAATGAGATCACCAAATTTTTTGATGCCGATATCATCCGGGTTAACGCGGTAAAAATTTATTTTTTTGGCTGAGGCGTATACGTAATCCGCAATATCATCCAGTGCCGAAGCCAGGTAGTGGATGTCTTCGCGGTCGAAGGGTGTTATAAAGTTTTTTCCCAGCTCCGTAAAAATCTGGTGGGTATAATTATCATTCACATGCTCCATGTCTTCGAGTTCTTTAATAAGCTTTCCACGCTTATCAAAGTCGGGTTCATTCACCACTTCTTTAAGTTTTTCTCCCATCTTAACAAGTTCAGCGGCTACGCTTTCGAAAAGTTGGTAAAAAACCCTGTCCTTGGGAAGGAAAATTCTGAGAATTGAATTAAGTGCCATGAAGTTTTGTTTTATGCAAATGTAGCTTTAAGCACAGCAATTATTGCCTCGATTAAATTGATAATTATTTCTTAACATTGGAGTAATATTAGATTCTTATTAACACTATGTTTTTCCCCTTGTTTAAAAAACTCTTTTTCATGTTATCGCTTATAGTTTGCTCCGCTGTAAGCAATGCACAGTTTATTATGGACCTTATAGATACCACCAAGCAAATGGGAAAGGGTATGCTTAAGATTTATGAAAAATATGATCATTTGAAAATTTCCGGTTATATGCAACCTCAATGGCAGGTTGCCCAGGCAGCAGGTGCAAATACTTATAGTGGCGGCAATTTTTCAACCTTCAGCAATAACCGGTTTATGCTTCGCCGCGGCAGAATTAAATTTGAATACGTGGACTTCCCGGAAAAGAAAGGGCCTTCTTTGCAATTCGTTTTCCAGTTTGATGGCACAGAGAAAGGGGTTGCTATCCGGGATTTTTGGGGAAGAATTTTAGAGAACCATTACAAAGTCTTCTCCTTCACTGCTGGTATGTTTCCAAGGCCATTTGGTTATGAGGTGAACCTATCTTCATCTGAAAGGGAGAGCCCCGAACGAGGAAGGATGAGCCAAATCCTTATGAAAGGGGAGCGGGACCTGGGTGCTATGGGGAGTTTTGAGCCACGGTTGAAGACCCATTCTTTATATAATCTAAAAATTGACATTGGTGTTTTTAATGGCCAGGGTATTAATTCAAGCGCAGAAATGGATAGTTATAAAGACCTGGTTGGCCGCATATCTCTCAAACCCGTTGACCTGTCTTCAAAAATTAAGTTCAGTGCGGGTACATCGGGTTTCAATGGTGGCTTCCGGCAAAATACAGCTTATGTTTATTCTACCGTAAATAAAATGCTTGTAGTAGATT
>JBDSWG010000258.1:0-3592 GCA_039926825.1 Ferruginibacter sp. | reverse complement strand
GTTCTCCAAAAAATTGCTATCAATTCCAGGCATTATTCCGTTAGATTAAAAACGGCCAGCAAAAAAATGGGTACTAAAGTTATTATTAACAGAATTAAGATTAGTTCACCATCATCAGGTTTTGCGTGCGGGCCGGGTTAGGCAGCAAGACTTCTGAATTATCTAAAATAGGTGAGTTATCCGTTGATTTTTTAAAATCGCTTTTTTGTGAAGGCCCCATGCAGGCTGTAAAGGCAAAGGCACACAACAGCGGGAGTATTTCCAGGCCTTTTATAAAGTTACTTTTCATGATGATAATTTTAAATTATAGTAATAGAAATTACGAATAATAATTTATTATAATTCAAACTTAATGCCAGAACGGTATTAGTTTATTTTTATTGCAGGAAGGCGGAATTTACGGAGTTGTAAACTAACTAGTTAATTAGTTACCTTTTTAATCAGTATAGTAGGCGATGTGTTGATTAGTATCAATAATTAGTAATTAATAATTATTAAATACTAATTAGTGTTTGCAATAGGAACCAAGGAGGACAGGTGGAAAATTATATTTTGCCTGTTACATTGGGTTGTTTTAGTATAATAAATGCAGCAATATCTTCCAGGGCTACACCTGCTTTACTCAGTGCATCTGCTACTTCTTCCCTGTTTACACCGGCAGCAAAATGCTTGTCTTTCAGGCGCTTTTTTACGCCCTTTACTTCCATGCCGGTATAACCTTCCGGGCGCATCAGGCTGTAAGCATGCAGGAAGCCGCTGAGTTCATCAAAAGCATAAAGCATTTTAGCCATTCTTGTTTCCGGTTCTACACCAAAATGATTGGGCCCATGGCTGGCAATGGCATGAATAATTTCGGGATCAATATCCCGGGCTTCCAGCTCTTCAATAATTTTTTTACAATGCTGCTCCGGCCATAGGTCCCAGTCTGCATCGTGCAACAGGCCTGCAATTTGCCAGCGCCATTGTCCTTCAGCATCCAGGCCTTCTTTCTCTGCTGCCCATTGCTGCATTAGGTGCGCTACCTGTTTCATGTGCAGTTGCAGGCGCTCATTGGGAACCCACTCATTTAGCAGGGTATAAGCTTCTTCCTGGCTAAGTACGTTACCGGCATTTTTTTGATCCCCAAAAGTTGTTCGGTTGAGTAAAAGTGACATAATTGCGAATGTAATACAGGTAGGGGATAAACAGGCAAAAATATGCGTGAGGGTAAGGCTTATATTTTTTCCTGGTAATCGAGCACCGGTTGCTGCGGGGCATTCTACATCAACTGGTTTTCCCTGGCAAAATTGACCAGGCTGACAACATTGGAGATTTCAAGTTTGCGGAATATATTGCGGCGATGCGTGTTCACTGTTAGCTCACTTACAAAAAGATCGGCTGCAATTTGTTTCGTACTTTTTTCGCGGCTTATCATTTTTATAATTTCCACCTCTCTTTTAGTGAGTTGATATTTTTTTAAGAAATCATCAAAGAAAAAAGAATCTTCAGGAATTTTGTTCAGCTCTTTTTCCTGGGGAAAATAGTTGCCGCCGGCAAGTATTGCTTCTATGGCGGTTTTTAATTCCACGGCTGAAGAATTCTTCACCAGGAAACCCTCTGCCTCCATTTTATTTACTTCTGCCACCAGTTCCGGCTGGTTATAATTGGTAAGCACTAAAACTTTCACCCCCGGGTAGCCGCTTTTTATTTTCTCCAGGCATTGCAACCCATCCAGGCCGGGCATATTCAAATCCATAATGACAAGGTCCGGGTTTTCTTTAGCTACCACGGTCATTAAATCAATGCCATTATTCACAGTAGCTACCGTGGTAAGAGCGGGCATGGTGTTTATAATATTTTGAATTCCTTCCAGCAAAAACTGGTGATCATCTGCCAGTACAATTTTATAGTGCATCCTGTTGTATAGGTATTTCTATGGTTATAATTAATCCTTGCGGTTGATTTGCATCTGCCGCATAAGATCCGTTTAAGTATTTTATCTTCGATTTAATGCCCGCCAATCCCAGGTTTTCATTTTTATCTCCCAGGCCAATGCCATCATCTTCCACCATCAGCGTGTAAGCGTCACCGTGCTCTGTTACCTGCACCAGGGCATTTTGTGCACGGGAATGTTTTACAATATTATTAAGGAGTTCATAAATAATTCCATATAAAGCCATATAATATTTATGAAGCCCGGGTTCATATTCATTAAAACCTAAAATAAGCAGGCGGATATTTATTTTTCCCGGGGCATTGAATATTTCTATGATTTTTTCCAGCGAGGTTTTTAAACCTAGTTTCTCCAGCATCACCGGGCTAAGGGCATGGCTGAGGTTGCGCACCATATCTGAAACCTGGCTTACGGCTTCTTCTGTTTTTTCCAGTTGCGCCACGGTGCTTTCAGGCAAGTTGTTTTTCTTTTCTATAAGCGAAGAAAGATTAAATTTTGCAGCTGACAATAAAGAACCGGCCACATCATGCAATTCATTGGCTACCTGGCTACGTTCTTCCTGCTGCACTTCCATGAGTATTTTTGTATTGGCCAACTGTTGGGCATTCATTTTAAGGAGGAGATTTTCTTTATCCTTCCGGTATTGATTAAAGCGATATACCAGGCCCGCGGTGAGGATAATGGCATCCGCCAGGTAGCCTAATGACATTCCAAATTCACTAAAGAACCGGGTGAATGAACTGAGGCCACCAAACGAAAAAGAAACCTGTAGAATCGCAAATATGATAAGCGATAGCATCGCAAATAAATAAAAAAGAGCCAGCCTGTTTCCCCGGAGGCTATAAACAATCAGGGCTCCCATAATAGTAATAACATAAGCCAGGGATATAATAGGTATAAAATACTGAATGTACAACCACAGTTTGCTTTGGTACCCCTGCTCATTAAAAAATAATATAGAGATGATGGATGCCGCCAAGAAAAGCATGACGATTTTTATAAGCATTAAAAATTTTTTATTGCGAATACCCCCAATATATTTTTGCAGGAACAGCAAAGAAAAAATCATAGGGGCAAGGGCAAAAATCGGACGGGCCTTACTGGCGAACCAGGGCAGGCCGGGCCAGATATATTGAAACCCATAGCCAGCATTGGATAAAACCCACAGCCACCCGCAGGCAATGTATAAAATATACCAGGCATAAATAACGTCCCGGCTTATGGCGAAAAGATAAATGCCGAATATAATAAGCAATAGGATCATACCCGTAAATAGGGCCATGATCATTCTACTTTCTGCCTCACCAGACACCGCGTCTAGCCGTGAGGTTAAGTGATAGGAAAGTTGCAAGGATTCATTGGATTTATCAATCCTGGCCAGGTACAAGCCTTTCTTGTCAATGGGAAAATAAAAGCTTGTAGCTAAAATGGGCCGCTGCCGGAAGGGGTAGTAGTCGCCGGTTATCCATTGATTTAATATTTTTCCATCTGCTATATAATAAAAATGAATACGGTTAATATGGTGATGCCCGATATATAATAACAGTGAATCCGGTTGGCGTTCCGCTTCATTCATGTAGGCGAGCCAGAAAACAGAGCGGGTAAAGCCCGCATTATAGGCTTCTTTGCCCGTTTGATTAAATGCACCCTCCCTAAAAA
>JBDSWG010000257.1:0-9181 GCA_039926825.1 Ferruginibacter sp. | reverse complement strand
GCCGTGTTGCCCCTCATTTTAACCAGCCTGCCATTGTTTGGGATAAATATTATTCATAATTCCTATTTTGAATGGATGATGATTGCGCTTGCATTTGGGGTGGGTATTTATTCACTTTACCATGGTTACCAGAAGCATCGTGCCTCCTGGCTACCGATGATATTATTTTTTGCAGGGTTTTGTTTCTTGATTGCCAAACAGTTTTTTTCCCACAGTGTTGAAACTATGCTGTTATTACCCGCAGTTTTTTTGATTATTTCGGCGCACTATTTTAATTACCGGATGTGCCGCCGCAGCCGCTGCAGTTCGCCCCATCAGCAGCATTAAGCTTCGCTTTCTCTTCCTTTCCACCATCTATAACCAATAAAACCTACAATGGCAAAGGGTGCCATCATAAGGTAAAGGATGCCCTGGTTCAGACCCTGTGCAGGTTTCTCTCCCAGTTGTTGGGCAGTTTTTGTACAGAGGGAACATTGGGCCACAGCACTGCCTATGCTGATACCTGCCAGAAGCAGGAATACAAATAAGGCTTTTTTCATGATGCAAATTTACCTCATCCGGGGTGAAGTGGAAGGTAAATAATTACTATTTTTTTTCCCTGGCAATGGCATTAAGCGCATGTACGAGTTTATCCAGGTCTGCGGGTTTTGTATAAACATGCGGGGTAACCCGCACACAACTTATATTTTCCCACACGATACTGACGGTATGAATTTTATATTTTCCAAACAAGGCACTATCGAGCTGCCCTGGCGTCATGCCATCTACCGTTACGCCACAGATGGCACATGAATATTTCGGGTTTAGGGAGGTGTGAATTTTCACTCCAGGAATATCTTTTGCGGCAGCGGCCCAATAATTTTTTAGATAATGAATGCGGGCCTGTTTGCGGGCGGCGCCAATGCCGTTGTGAAAATTAATAGCTTCTCCAATGGCCTGTTCTATCGGGAAGCTGCGGGTACCTAACGATTCAAATTTCCGAATGTCCCCGGATTCAGGTTTGTCATTGCAGAGCAGTGGCCAGAGGCCGGATATATTTTCTTTTTTTACCCAGAGCATGCCGCTGCCTACAGGAGCACTCAGGAATTTGTGCAGGCTCGTACCAAAATAATCTGCCCCCAGGTCTGGTATGTTGAAATCAAGCAAACCAAAACTGTGCGCACCATCCACCAATACCTTTACGCCTTTTCGTTTAGCCATCGCCGATATTTTCTTAACCGGCATAATTTGCCCTACCCAGTTGATGACATGTGTAACGTGTAAAATTTTTGTGCGGGTCGAAATAGCTTTTTCAAACATGGCTACAATAGCTTCATCATCTTCTATAGGAAAATCGAAACTCACCTGTTTGTAGACGAGTCCTTCCCGCAGGGCACGTTGTTTCCAGGCATTTATCATATTGGGATAATCCTGGCGGGTGCCGATAATCTCATCTCCTTTTTGCAGGCGCAACCCATAGATAACGGTATTAAGGGCTTCTGTGGCATTTCTGTTTATAGCAATTTCTTCCGGGTCTGCGCCGGCCAGCAAAGCCAGTTTTTCCCGCAACGGTTCCCGGCCCTGGTCCATAATTCGCCACATGAAATAAGAAGGCCCTTCATTAGCCAGCTTGTTATATTTATCGAGAGCATTTTGCACCACTAACGGTGCCGGGCTCACGCCGCCGTTATTCAGGTTTATAATGTTAGGATTTACTGTATAAGCTTCCTGTATAAGCCTCCAGAAGTCTTCATCTTCTGCCACCTGCGAGGCCGTTAATCCGGAAATTTTCTGCAGGGCATGGTTAAAATCTTCCGCATGCAGGCTGTTGAAAAGGCTTCCTGTTCCAAAGGCGCCGGCAAGCAGGCCTATATTTTTTAAAAAGGAACGTCTTTGTATCATTGCATTTTCATTCCAGTTCGTATAACCGTTACCGTGTCATGGTCGGTAGGGGCAGATCCCTTACCAGCATATTATCCCGGTTAGCCATTTCCCAGGCCGTATAAAAAATCATTTTGGCCCTTTTCTCATACAGGGCAAAATTTATTTTATCTATTGTATCTGTTGGTTTATGATAATCGGCTTTAAGCATACCATCATAAAAGAATAAAACAGGTACGCCTTTGCGGGCAAAATTATAATGATCGCTGCGGAAGTAAATGCGTTCTTTATCTGTCGGGTCATCAAACTTATAATCCAGCACCATATTGGTTGTTTGTTTGTTTATGGCTTCATTTATAAGTGGTAATTCTGTGCTCAGTTTATCGTGGCCCACCACGTACACATAATTAAGTGTGTCATCCATCATTCTTTCTGTATCTACACGGCCAATCATATCTATGTTGAGATCAGCTGTTGTTTTTTCTAAAGGATACACCGGGTGATCAGAATAATATTCGCTGCCCCAAAGGCCTTTTTCTTCCCCGCTCACCGTCATGAAAACCATGGTGCGGCGTGGCCCGTGGCCGTTTGCTTTTGCTTTTGCAAAGGCTTCTGCCATGGTGATAACCGCACAGGTACCGCTGCCATCATCATCAGCACCGTAATAAATATTACCGTTCCGGATACCCAGGTGATCGTAGTGTCCTGTTACAAAAACATACTCATCTTTTTTATCGCTGCCTTCTACAACGCCCAGCACATTGCTGGCATTTACGATGTTGGTTTTCTTTTTATATTCCAGTTTTGTTTTCAGGTCTTTATCAAATAAAAGACTGGCATTAAAGGGGCGGCTCGTGCGGGCCATGGCAATAATTGTATCCGCATTTGCTCCCAATACATTCCGGGCTGCATCATGACTAAGCATGGCATAAAGCAAAATCTTTTCTTCCGTCGGGCGGGGATAATAAAAATTTGTTTTGCGGGAGCTTTCCACTGCCCGTTGACTGAATGTGGCAGTAATCGGGCTCACCATCAACACGCCGGCAGCGCCTTTAGATGCAGCCAAAGCTAGTTTTTTGGAAATACCCGGATAGGTCCATTCGCTGCTCCGTTCTGTGCCGGAGACCAGGAATACCTGGTTGTTTTTGGGTTCCCCGGTGAACATGATGACGACTTTGTCTTTCACATCCAGGTTAGCATAATCATTATAATTATCTGTACTAATACCATAGCCTGCAAACACAAGGCGTTTTCCTTTAAATTCTCCTTCTGCATTAGAGGTAGGAATGATAAAGTCTTTTCCATATTCCCATTTGGTATCATTCATTTTAAAATCCACTTCTGTAAGGCTATCCTGGTGAAGAGGGTAATATTGCTGGTAACCTTTTAGCGTAGCCGGAGAACTCAGGCCAGTTGTTTTAAAGACATTTTCTATATAAGCTGCGGCTTTGCGCTGGCCTTCAGTGCCGGTTTCCCTGCCTTCCATTTCTGCCCCGGCAATTACTGACAAGTGTTGTTGTAATTTATCCGCATTAACCATACGGGCATAGGTAGACGCAGCATTCTGGCTATAGGCAGCAAAGCCTGTAATTGCAAGAAGAAAGCCCGAAAAGAATTTGATCATATATGCTTATTTTAAAAAGAAAAATAGGGCATAAAGCCGTAAGAAAAATTTAATTTATATAGATGGCAGTAACATATTAGTGAACTGCAATTTTTTCTACTCGGGTACAATGGCGGCCACCTTCAAAGGCCGTATTCATAAATACATCCAGCATTTTTTCCGCATCTCCATCCCGTACAAAGCGGGCGGGAATACAGATAACATTAGCATCATTATGTTTGCGGGCAAGCTCTGCCAGTTCTTCGCCCCAGCAGATAGCTGCTCTTATGGCTGAGTGCTTATTTGCCGTGATGGCGACGCCATTAGCACTACCACACAATAATATTCCAAATGCTGCTTCACCAGATGTTACGGCTTCAGCCACAGGGTGAGCAAAGTCGGGGTAATCAACAGAATCTTTGTTGTAGGTGCCGAAATCTTTAAAGCTTAATCCTTCGCCTTCAATAAATGAAATAAGGTCTTCTTTACAATCGAAGCCGGCATGGTCACATCCTATGGCAATAGGTTTGTTTCTATCGAAGCTGTACATGGCAATAAATTTTGAATGTCTTATAACTATGGGAGGCGATCTTTTTCTTATCTCAAATTAACCTCCCGAACCTTTCAAAATTAATTATAACCAGCCTTAACTCCATTCTTTTTCTTCAGCGAGCTTTTCCTTATCTACCCGTCTGACAATTAACACACTTATTTCAAAAAGCATGATAAGCGGTACAGACACCAAAGCCTGGCTGGTCCAGTCCGGAGATGGTGTGATAATAGCGGCAATAACGAGAATGAGAATGTATGCATATTTGCGGTACGTCTTCAGGAATGTGGCATTTATTATTCCGATTTTCGCCAGCACAAAGGCTAGTATAGGCAATTCAAATGAAATACCGCAGCCCAGTATAATGCTATTCAAAGTATCTATATAATCATCCAGGGTTGGGCGATATTGGTAAGCACCCATGGTGCCCAATTGAAAATTTGCTAAGAAATTAAAGGTAAAAGGGGCCAGGAGGTAATACCCAAAAAGGGCTCCCAGGAAAAAACAAACAGACACATAAAAAATACTGCTGCGGCCGTATTTCAATTCTTTCTGGCTAAGGGCTGGCCTTATGAAGCGCCATAATTCCCAGAAGAGGTAAGGGAAAGCACAAATGATAGCGCCCGTCATTGCAATAGAAATGGCAGACATAAAAGGGCCGCTCACGGTGGTTCCCTGTAAAGGAATATTAACGGGGGGCATGCATAACGCATCGCCAATGTGCAGAAAGTGGCTAAACCTGCAAAGAGCGGAATAGGTAACAAAGCTGGAATTGGCCGGGGCATAGATAATATGGTCAAAAATCCAGTCTATTTTTACAAAAATCAGGATTACAAAAACCAGCCATGCTACCAGCCCCCTTACCAGGTGCCATCTTAGTGCTTCCAGGTGATCTATGAAGCTCATTTCTGCTTCTTCTGGGTCAGTTCTTTTTCTCCGTATTTTGCTCAGCAATGATTTTCTGCCTAACTGCACATCTGCCATTATTAAGAATATTTATTTAGATATACGAGATTTTATAAGATGCGAATTTAAGCTTACCAACGGGATATATTACAGCAGAAATATTAAAACGGGACTTCATATAAAAAAGAAGGCCTTTGTAGAAACAAAGGCCGTTTACCAAAACTAACTGCTTATGAGAAAATTGACTATTAAATGTGTTCGGAAGTATATTTTCAAATAGGATGCCAAAACATTCCGCTACGCCCTAAAATTTTATAAAAAAATCTAAAAAAAATAAATTAGGCCTGGGAGGTTAGTTTTTCAGCGTTCTCTGCAAACTGGAGGGCTTCCAGGAACTCCTGTATTTCCCCATTTAAAACAGCATCAAGGTTATATACGGTAAGACCAATGCGGTGATCCGTAACGCGGCCCTGGGGAAAATTATACGTCCTTATTTTCGCACTGCGGTCTCCGGTACTCACCAGGCTTTTTCGCTTATGGGCAATGGCTTCTTCAGCCTTACGAACTTCTTCATCATATAACTTGGTGCGAAGCATATCCATGGCCTTTTCCCGGTTACCCAACTGGCTTCTCTCTGTCTGGCAGACTACAACAATTCCAGTAGGTTTGTGGGTCAGGAAGACTTTGGTCTCCACTTTGTTCACGTTCTGGCCACCGGCCCCGCCGCTTCGGGCAGTCTCCATTTTCACGTCACTTTCTTTCAGTTCAAAATCTACTTCTTCCGCTTCCGGCATCACTGCTACAGTAGCTGCACTCGTATGCACCCGCCCGCTACTTTCTGTATCTGGCACACGCTGCACCCGGTGCACGCCACTTTCAAATTTCAGAATGCCATACACATCATCGCCCGTAACTTCTACTTGTACTTCTTTAAAACCACCAACCGTGCCATCACTTTCACTGAGCAGGGCCGTGCGCCAGCCTTTTTTCTCACAGTATTTCATATACATGCGCAGTAAATCTCCGGCAAAAAGACTCGCCTCATCGCCACCTGTTCCCGCACGTATTTCCAGGATGGCATTTTTTTCATCATAAGGGTCTTTAGGAATAAGCATATTGCGCAACTGCTTTTCTGTTTCCACTTTTTTTTCTTCCAGGCCGGGAAGCGCTTCTTTAGCCATATTCCGCATTTCCTCATCTTCTTCATTCAGCACTTCACGGTTGAACTCTATATCATCTACCAATTTTACATAAGCCGCCCGGGCCTCAACAATTTTTTGCAAGCTGCGGTACTCTTTACTCAGGGCGCTGTATCTCTTATTGTCACTCACAATCTCCGGGTTCGTAAGCGCCACGCCCAGGTCATCAAACTTTGCTTTTATGGCATCCAGCTTATCAATCATATAATATTCTTTTTTGTTGCCGGCAGTGGTGCCAGCTTCTACATTTGTTGTGTCTCCGATAATTATCGGGACACTTTACAGCCTACCTTTATTCACCGTTTTTAAAGGCCCTAAATGAGCGGGCAAAATTACGGATTACCAATATGGCTTCATTCAGAAAGTTTAAGGCGGATAATATATTTACAGGAACAGAGATGCTGGATGGCGATAATGTCCTGATAGTAAATGAAAAGGGAACGGTGGAAGCTATTTGCCCTATACCCGAAGCCGGAGAAGAAATTGAATTAATAAAAGGCATACTGAGCCCGGGTTTTATAAACTGCCATTGTCACCTGGAGCTAAGTATTTTCAAAAATAAAATTCCCAGACAGACAGGCCTGGCTGATTTTATAAAGAACGATTTTAAACTGCGCCCCTTACTTGCCAGCGAAGAAAATCAAACTGCCATGGTGCAGGCGGCAGGTGACTTGTATACTTCCGGAACGATGGCAGTGGGAGATATTTGTAATACCTCGCTTAGCCTGCCCGCAAAGATGAACAGCCCCTTGCAATGGAAAAATTTTGTGGAGGTGAGTGGGTTCATACCTTCCGTAGCTGAAGAAAGGTTAGATGAAGCTACCAGTATCAGACGGGCATTTAAAGATCAGCTTCTACATAGCCAGGTAGTGCCGCATGCACCGTATTCTGTTTCAGAAAAATTATTCCGTCTGATAAATGAAGATTCCCGTGGAAAATTGATCAGCATACATAACCAGGAAGCTGCAGCTGAGAATGAATTTTTTCTTTCGGGCACAGGTGATTTCACCAGTCTTTATAAAACACTGGGTTTGAATATTGAAGATTTTACGGTGCCGGGTAAACGCAGTATTGCCTGGTGGCTGCCTTTTTTCGACCAGGGGCAATCCATCATTTCTGTGCACAATAGTTTTACGAAGGGTGAGGACCTGGCTTTTGCTGTTGCATATGCTAAAGAGAAGCTGGCAGCAATATATTATTGCCTTTGCCCCCGGGCAAACCTTTATATAGATAACTGCGTTCCCCCTGTGCCGTTACTAAGAGCATGTAAACAGGATATTGTACTGGGGACAGACAGTTATGCCAGTAACGATTCGCTGGACATCTGGGGAGAAATTCTGCAGCTTCAACAATCTTTCCCGGAAATTCCACTGGGGGAAATGCTGGGCTGGGCCACACTGAATGGCGCTATTGCCCTGGGTTTGCAGGAAAGCCTGGGAAGTTTTGAAGCGGGCAAAATCCCTGGAGTTTTACAAATTCATAAAAATAAGGTGACAAGGATTTTATAGCTCAGGAAAGTAATTCTCCCAATATTTTCAATGTTTTCATTTGCCCGAAATCGGGAATGTGCCAGGTATAAAAATTCATGTATTGCATAATGAGTTGACGACGCTTTTGCTGATTCAGGGAAAGTCCTGCCAGTTCTTCGGGGTGTTGAGTTCGTAAAATTTCCAGCGTAATTAAAGCATCTTCCGGCGGCAGATAGTTTCCATGAACCGGCGCTGCATCCGTAAAATTTCCTTCCACCAGGTCCAGGTAAATTTCACCAGTGCTATTTTTAAAATCTTCGTTTATTTTCAACCCGAGGAAATGCGTGAGGTGTATGGCGAAGAAGACGGGCATGTTAGCGGCTACTTTTGCATTGCCTTCATCCACATGCTTCAGGCAATCTTCACAGAAATAAAATAAATCATTGTTTATTTCCGGCTGCCGCACCACTTTATGCAACAACTCTATCATGAAGAGGACGATGCTATTTTTAATGACATCTGAAAAAATGTGTTTATATAAAACTTCCCAGCCTGCTTCTTTTATGCGATGCATGGCCTTAAGTTCATTGTGATATACCTGCAATTGCAATATGGCTCCCGGCTGGTACATTACTGCTTTGTTGCCGGTTTTTTTGGCGCTTCTTGCGCCGTTAACCATATATGTCTGGCTGCCAAATAATTCCGTAAAAATGGTAACGACAAGACTGGTTTCCCCATATTTTATGCTGCGTAGCACAATTCCTTTGGTATTGAATATAGAAGCCAAGCTGTAAAATTAAAAAGAACCGGGTTCCGCGGAAAGAGAAGATACTAATGGCGTATACCCATGTATGGTAAAGTTATGACGATTGCCCGGCCCGGGTTGGGTGCCGTCTTTCAGGTAGATAGCAATGCCGCCACCGCCGCCAAACATGTTACCAAAAAAGGGTGGCGGGTAAACCTTAACCAGGGCAATCTGCCGCATAGGAAAAGTGTATAACATAGAGCCGGGCGTTTTCATTTCATCTACATAAAACTGCATGGCTTCATTTCTCCAGTAGAATATGGGTTCGCCACCAAACCCGTTTACGAGGTGCATACCAGGCACACGAATATTTAAATACTGGATAACATCCATACTGGAAGCGGCAAAAGGGTCATTGTCCGGGATAAATGTGCGGGCATTCAAATCATTAAAGAAGCCATGCACATATTTCTTATTTAGTTTTTCTTCAGTAAGTTCTGAAGCCGCATAAACGACCACAGCAGGCAGGAGGCTGGCGGTTTTCATCCACAGGGAATCTGTTATTTCCGGGAGCGTGCCGCTAACAGAAGTGGTGCCCACTGTAAAAAATTTCGTAAGTGGCGACAAGGGATGAAAAGCAGAGTCGAGGTTTGTTTCTATTTCAATATCCGGCTCGGTATTTCTGCCGCGGGCATCACTAAAAAACACCCGGGCCTCGTTTTCAAATAAAAGGTTATCAAAACGGAAATGCCCGAATTTATCTACAGCAAGCAGGGTATCAAATGCTTCGGCATTATGCGTGAACAAAGTAACTTTCACCTGGTTAATGCCGGTCGGTTCTTTAATATT
>JBDSWG010000256.1:0-10565 GCA_039926825.1 Ferruginibacter sp. | reverse complement strand
TCCTTGTTTCCAAGTTCTTCGTTAAGACGCAACCCTTTTAAAAAATAATCTAAGCTTCTTTCATAATCACCCATGTAATAATAAATGGCCCCAATTGAAACGTATGCCTGTGCTTCACCACTTTTATCTTCTAATTCTAAAAACATATCCAGCGCCTGGATGGAAAGGGATAACGATGTTTCCAGGTTGGAGAGGTAACGATTACTTACTCCCATATTACGGATAGCATATGCCAATCCCTTGGGGTAGGAATTCTCCTTTGAAAGTGTTTTGGCTTCACTGCTTAATTCAAGCCCCAGTTTTGGTTGCGTTATATGCACTTCCCAGGCCTGCGTGTTTAAATCATCTATCTTAATAAAAATTTCATTCCCTAAAGATCTATCCGCAGTAACATTTGTTTCCATAATTAAGCAGTTAAAGTAGTTGGTAAGATAATAATAAACTCACTTCCATTTCCTTCTTTAGTCTCCACTTTCAACTCTCCACCATGTGCTTTAATAATATCGTAACTCAAACTCAACCCCAGACCAGTTCCCTGGCCGGTGGGTTTTGTAGTAAAGAAGCCCGACAGTATCAGTATGGACGGGGGTTATAAATATTTTTCATTTCTTATTAAGTTTTTTATTTTCTTTAGCATGGGGTAAATAATTTTCTTTGGTAACTATTTTCTTTCCTGTTTTTTTTTCTAAATCAATTCTTGCCTTACCCGCAACTGAGCCACCCTGTTTGGCGGTAATTTTATTTTCAACAAAGCCTATTGGATTTTTGGTTTTTACAATGGCTGTAGTAGAAGCTTCGCCCAGCATGGAGAAAATTAATTCCAAATCGTTCATATGGTCACGAAGGTTTTGACTTTTTAAGCCTTTTACTTTTTTGTATTGGGCAGGTGTTAATCCAAATGCAGCTTTGCTTATTTCTGCCGTAAGTATAGCATATTCCTTTTGTTCTTTTACACCCCTTGATTTCCACTCATCTGTCAATTCCTCTCTTATAGCAATGCTCCTCATCCGTTTTTCAATCCAGTCTTCGGGATATCCTTTTAGTTTGTATAGTTCCTTTGTTCGTTGTGTTGCCAGTTCGGGATTTTCAATTTCATCTAACCTGTCGGAGCCAACCTTTGCCAGCCATAACTTAAATGGTTCTGCCTTAGGTGACGGAATTGATTGGATGATACGGAGCAGACCTTGTGCTGTAGCTGCCTGCACTTTACGTTTTTTACCGTCTGCAGCTATCATTTCAACCAGGGTACAAATTGTACCCCAGTTGTTTTTGAGTTGTTCATCACGGCTAAGTAATTTTTTAATGTATTGTTTTACATCGCTACTGTCTGTCAAAACTTCTACAACGTCTTGTACGGAAATATACCATTTCTGTTCTTTTTCATTCCATTCGGAACGAACTTGTTTACTTTCAAATAATTTAATATTGCTCATAAATTTATATTGGCAATTGAATAATAAAAGTTGTGCCTTCGCCCCGTCCGACCGGGTCATCCACGCCTGGATGATCAGATTGGGCAGGCTGGCGGGCTTCCTTTCCTGCCTGCGCTGCCGCTTCGTCAGACAGGCCCGCCCGTGCCGGTACGGACAGGGTTTCCACTTTTAATTCACCACCATGTGCTTTTACAATATCATAACTTAAACTCAAACCCAATCCTGTTCCCTGCCCTGTGGGCTTAGTTGTAAAAAAGGGTTGAAATATTTTGTCTAATACTTTTTGGGGGATGCCGTTGCCGTTATCGGTGACTTTTATATGTACTTCACAGCCAACGCCTGACCCCACCCCAGCCCTCCCCGAAGGAGAGGGAGAAAAACCGGGAAGAAAGGAGCGGCTTGTGCTAACGGTAACTGTTGGCTGGTAGCCAGGTATGTTTAATTTATTTTTTTCATTTACAGCATAAAATGCATTCGTCAATAAATTTAAAATCACTCTTCCAATGTCTTGGGGTACAATATTTATATTCTCGAGTGAATCATCAAAATCTGTTTTAAAATCTGCATTGAATCTTTTATCTTTTGCTCTGAGGCCATGATAACTTAACCGTAAATATTCATCACACAAAGCATTGATATCTGTCGGTTCTTTTTTGCCTGTACTGGATTGTGAGTGTTGCAGCATACCTTTTACAATAGCATCGGCACGTTTGCCGTGATGGTTTATTTTTTCGAGGTTTGACTTTATATCAGCAGCTATAGACAAAATTTCTTCTCTATCACTTTTTAATAATGCATCTTCCATTTCATCTAAAAGTTCTGCGCTGACTTCTGAAAAATTATTTACAAAGTTCAACGGGTTCTGAATCTCGTGTGCAATGCCTGCCGTAAGCTCTCCAAGGCTGGCCATTTTTTCTGATTGGATGAGTTGGGATTGTGCAGCATTGAGATTAACTAGCGATTGTTCTACTTTTTGCTTTTCCTTATCCAGCGCTTTCTTTTGTTTTTGTAATAACCTGTTGGCATTATGCTTTTGTTTATTACTGCGATACAGAATTATAATAATAACAGCAAAAATTGCGATTGCCCCCAATAATAAAAAAAGATTTCTCTGGTTTTCTTCTTTCCCACGCATTTTTTCAACTTCATTTTTTCTTTCCTGCTCATCCAGCAACATGCCCTGTACCGCCTGCATTTTCCGAACACTGAACAGCGTATCTTTTGCTGCGGCAAAAATCTTATAATATTTCAATGCTGCCACCGGATCACTGCGTTCATAAATGGTTGCAAGAATATTGGCGGCCGTCATGATTCTGTTTTTATAGGACAATTGTTCTGCAGCCCGCAATCCTTTTTGGGCATAATAAACAGCTGAATCAGGGTGATTCCTGTCCGCATAATAGGATGCAATGCCATTGTAAAGATTCGCCAACGTACGCACATCGTTTGCAGCGATAGCTGATTTCAACCCTGCATGGTAATTCATCAGCGCTGCTGAGTCGTGTTTCATACGCAACTCCAGGTCACCTAAAATACTATAGTGAAAGGCATCCCCTACCTCCACATAATTAGTTTTTTGCGCAAGTTTTATAAAATATCTTGAGGAATCGAATTGGTTTAACTGGTTATACAAATCCGCCTGCAGCCACTGTGCGATCATTTCAATAAGTTTATTGCCAGATTCCACAGCTTTGGCTTCCGTCTTATTCATATAAAAAAGCGCTTTACGAATATTCCCGGAAGCACTGTATACATTCGCCATGCGCATTAAGGCCAGGCTTTCCTCATCAGGCAGTTTATTTGCCTGTGCTATCTCCAGGCTTTTCAATGCATAATCGAGTGCTTCAGGCAGGTTACCCAATTCCCTGTTTACAACTGAAAGACTTGTGAGTGCTGAGGCCTGGCCTTTGGGAAAACGTATGGTGTTGGCCAGATTAAGTGCTTCCTGGCCATACATTTTTGCTGAATCTGAATTTGACCACCGAAATGCTTCCGATAAATGTGCAAGGGTAAGAACCCGGGAACTATCATGCTTTTCTTTTGCCAAGGATTTTTGGAGGCTGTCTACATGCTGATAACTAAAATTTATTTGAGAGAAAGCGATGAAACCAGGAAAGGTGAAAAGGAGGCAGGCCAAAGTATATTTATTCAAATATTTCATTTAACCGGTAATTGAATGATGAATGTTGTGCCCTCATTTTGTTTCCCTGTCTGCGCTGCCGCTTCGGCAGACAGGGTCTCCACTTTTAATTCACCACCATGTGCTTTTACAATATCATAACTTAAACTCAAACCCAATCCTGTTCCCTGCCCTGTGGGCTTAGTTGTAAAAAAGGGTTGAAATATTTTGTCTAATACTTTTTGCGGAATGCCATTTCCGTTGTCGGTGACTTTTATCCTGACCTCACCCAGGCCCTCTAACCCCACCCCAGCCCTTTCCGTCCCGATAGCTATCGGGAGAGAGGGAACAAGACCCACGAAAGGGTAGCGGCTTGTGCTAATGGTAACAGTGGGCTCGTAATTTTCAATGCCGGATTTCTTCTTCTCATCCACTGCATAAAAAGCATTCGTTAACAAATTCAAAATGACTCTTCCTATATCCTGCGGAATGATATTGATGTTACCAATTCCTGCCTCGTCGGCAGACAGGGTTTCATCAAAATCAGTTTTAATTGTTGCGTTAAAACTTTTATCTTTTGCACGCAAACCATGATAACTCAATCGTAGATATTCGTCGCACAAAGCGTTGATGTCCGTAGGTTCTTTTACACCACTACTGCTGCGGCTATGTTGCAGCATACCTTTTACAATGGCATCGGCACGTTTGCCGTGAAAGTTTATTTTTTCATTATTCAGGAAAATATCATCCAGTATTCCTTCCCGTTCTTCACTTTTTAATGTTGCGTTTTGATTTTTTAATTCTTCAATCAACTCATTATTTACCTCACTAAAATTATTAACGAAGTTCAACGGGTTTTGAATTTCATGTGCAATGCCTGCCGTAAGCTCTCCAAGGCTGGCCATTTTTTCCGATTGCACCAGTTGAGACTGTGTTGATTTTAAATCTTCCAGCGATTGCTGCAATTGTTGGGTACGGTGTTTTACTTTTTCTTCCAGTATTTTATTTTCATTCTTTAATCTTCGGGAACGGAAAACGATGTATGCCCTTAAAAGGCCAATTAGAATCAGTGCAAATAAAGTGTATGCCCACCAGGTTTTATACCATGGTGGGGTGATGGTAAAGGAAAAAGCTGCCGGCTTCCCCCATTTTCCGCCAGAGCCTTTACTATTTACATTAAGTGTATATTTTCCTGGCGGTAAGTTCAGGTAGTTTTCGGTAAAAGGCTTACCCGCCGGGGTGCTCCAGCTTTTATCAATACCTTCCAGGAAATAAGAATACAAAATAGTATCTGCCCGTATTAACCCTTCCTGCTTAAACTGAAATTGCAGATAATTCTGGGTATTGGGAATAGAGAGATTCCCGGGCAAATTATAGGGCCCGGACACATTATCCCATTTAAATTCTGGCTTGGCAGGATACAAGGTATCCGAATAACTGCCGTTAAAAAATTGTGGTTGGCCCAATATGCTCATTCCGGTAATACTGGTTTTTGCCAGGTCGCTTTCCGGGGTAATCTGGTTAATAATTGTAATGCCTTTATCTCCATACAAATATTTTCCATCATGGGTTATGGCATCTGTAGACCATGAATTATTTTGCTTTATTATGCCCTCAGATTTTTGCAGAATTGATATTTTCCAATCGCTGGCAGAATCAGCAGGAGCGGGTGCTTTTATTATTGTGATTTTATTTTTTGTGCCGGCAAGTATGCTGCCATTATAAGGCAACAGAGACAAAATTGTATTGCTGGACAGGCCCTCTTTGGTGGTGATACTTGTAAGTGTGCCGTGTTTAGTGTCTGCAACATAAATTCCTTTGTTGGTGCCTATCCACATGCGGCCGTAAGTGTCTTCATGTAATATCCGGATGCTTTTCCCTGACAGGCCTGGCTGGTTGTTTAAATATTTTACCGTGCCATCAGCAGGGTTTATTACATTTATTCCATCATTATTTGTAGCCAGCCATATTAAACCATTTTTATCCTGCTTCAAATCCATTATTGTATTATCGCTGAGGCCTCTTGCTGCATCTGTATAGCGCATCACTTTTTTTGAAGGGTCTAATAATGAAATCCCTTTGCCTGGCCCGGTGAGCCATAAATTACCTGAGGCATCATGTAATGCTGCATAGATAGTATCATGCAGCAGGCCTTGAGCTTTACCAGCCTTTGTCAAGGTTTTATTTACCGGGTCTATAATGTTGTAACCGCCATCCGTGGCTATGATTATATTTCCGTCTTTTTTCCAAAAGCTCTGTACAAAGTTATCACTTAAGCCGCCTGATTTATCCAGCAAATGCATCTTGTCTCTTTGCGGGTTTACAATTAAAACCCCGGCCTGGGTACCTATCCAAAGGTTATGGAGGCTATCTTCCAATGAACATATTATTTGGGTGGTTGTTGCTAAAGGCGAAACCGTTTCGCCGTTCTGGTCTATCATATTTAAACCGGTGATAGAAGAAATCCACGTACGATTATTTTTGTCCTGGACGATAGCGCTAGCCCCACCGCTGTTTAAACCACTGCTTTCGTTTATTTGCCGGGCCCTATGATTTCTAATATCGACCAGGTCTATACCCGTAAAACATCCTCTCCAGAGGTAACCTTTATCATCAAAATAAAGCCAGGTTGTGAAAAAGCTTACGAAACCCTGTTCCTTATTATAATGTGTAATGGTTTGGTTCTTTAAATCAATGGCATCCACACCTGTTGCAAAGCCGACCCATATTTTTCCAGTATTATCTTTTGTAATTGCTGTTACAGAATCGCTGCCGAGCCCATTGCTTTTTCGTAGGTATTTAATCTTACCCGCAGTGGCATCAATAATATCAACACCTCCCGCAAGGGTAGTGATCCATATATTTTTATCGTCATCCTCTTGTATCTGTAAATCATTTGGTACAGGATTATTTTGAAAAATGGAAGAATCGGAAAGCCATTTTTTACCATCAATGTTTTTAAAAGTTTGCGTAACGGGATTAATAACACTTACCGCTTTATCTCTAAGGTTATACACCCATATATTCCCTTTTGCATCGGTTACCATTTTATTAAGGCATCTTATAGTATACCCTATTTTATCTGAATAGCTGATAGAACCCGCATGAATATTTATCATTCCAAGGTTGGAGCCCCTAATAAACCATATGTTTCCTTTTATATCTTCGGTAATACCAATAATGGGTGGATCTGTAGATGACCCCGGTACAAAAGATTGAATATGGTCTCCATCATAACGGAAGAGGCCTTCCGAACTACCTATCCATAAATGCCCGTTATGGTCTTTATATAAGGCTACAATAAATTTTGCCAGCAATCCACTTGGTTTTCCGAAGTTATAAATAGCCAAAGCTTTTTCTTGTTTTAGTTCAGGATTTCCGGCCTTGATTGTTGGAACAATACCCAGTGCAGAAGTCTTAAAATTCAGTGGCTGGGAAGGGATATTTTCAAGGCTGAAATCTTTTGAAGAGAGCATACTCATAGGCACTTCTTCTGGTATATTTAAGTAAGTTTTAAATCCGGTGGAATCGTAAGAAAAAACAGGCAAGGCATCTATATCAAACGAAGTAGTTATAGCCGTAATGCCTGTTGTGTAAGCCGTATCCCAGGTTAATTTTTTTGGCGTACTGAAAACAAGCGGTACTGATTTGGGCTGGCTCTGCCCCAGTTCATTTTCCGGAAATGAAAGATTATCCGAATTATTACAAGCGTTTAAAACAATTAAGCAAAAAAAGAAGTGCAGTATATGAAATAATCGTAGGTAAGTTTTGTGCATTGCTTGTGATTTAAATGAAAGCAGCTTAAAGATAAAGAAATAATTGGGTGCTGATAAACCTGAAAATTGGTTTCTCAGGTGACTCAGGATTATTATAATCCAGGTTTATAAAGCGGTTGGCATTTTTTTCCCGGGAGCAAAAAGTAAAACTGCCCTTTTATATAATCAATCGAAAAAAAATTTGTATGTTATTTTAAGATCCAAAAAATAAGCTGCAGTTTGCAATTCTTGTAGATGAGAGATGTGACCATTATGCAATGTTTGGTAGTTCAATAATAAATGTTGTGCCCTCCCCTTCTTTGCTCTCCACTTTTATCTCCCCACCATGCGCTTTTATAATATCATAGCTCAAACTCAACCCCAGACCAGTTCCCTGCCCGGTTGGCTTTGTTGTGAAGAAGGGTTGAAAGATTTTATCTACAATGTTTTGTGGGATGCCCTTGCCGTTATCGGTTACTCTAATCTCAACCTTATCATTTATTTTTTTTGTGCTGATTGAAACAAGTGGTTTATAATGTTCACCTGCAGTTTTTTTTCTTTCAGTAGTTGCATAAAATGCGTTGTTGTATAAATTCAGCAACACTCTTCCGATATCCTGCGGAATGATATTTATCTTACCGATCCCTGATTCGCCGGCAGACAAGGCGTTATCAAAATCCGTTTTAAAATCTGCAGTTAAATTTTTGTCTTTTGCACGCAGACCATGATAACTCAATTTAAGATATTCATCAGCCAAAGCATTGATATCGGTAAGTTCTTTTACACCGCTGCTGCTGCGGCTATGCTGCAACATCCCTTTTACAATTGCATCTGCACGTTTACCATGATGATTTATTTTTTCTAAATTCTGCATTACATCACTGGCTATTTCGCTTGCATCTGTTATATTGCCATTGTCTAATTCGGTTTTCATTTCAGACAATAATTCCCGACTCACTTCCGAAAAATTATTTACAAAATTCAATGGGTTTTGAATTTCATGTGCAATGCCTGCAGTGAGTTCACCAAGGGAAGCCATTTTTTCGGATTGTATGAGTTGGTTTTGTGTAGATTTTAAATTTTCGATGGATTTATTTAACTGGCTGGTACGGTGTTCCACTTTATCTTCCAGCAACTGGTTGACATGGC
The DNA here is from genome assembly GCA_039926825.1 of Ferruginibacter sp. GTDB lineage: Bacteria > Bacteroidota > Bacteroidia > Chitinophagales > Chitinophagaceae > Ferruginibacter. The sequence continues at coordinate 2,109 of JBDSWG010000256.1, read as the reverse complement.
GAAGTTTTCTGGAACGGTATGATGCGAAAGCCCACACAGCAATTGCCAGCACAAGTATGTATAGTATATATGCCCACCATGTTTTCCACCACGGAGGTAAAATAGTAAATGCAAAACTTGCTCCCTGCTCATTCCAAACCTCATCGCTGTTGGCTGCTTTTACATGAAAGGTATAATGGCCTGGCGAAAGATTTGTGTAAGTAACCAAACGCTGCGTTCCCGCAGGTATCCAGTCTTTATCATAGCCATCCAGTTTGTAAGCATATTGAATCAATTTCGGATTTTGATAGTACAACCCCACATAGTTAAAGCTGAGACGGTTTTCATCATAGTGTAATTTTATACTGTCTTTTCCATACGTGAAGATGGTAGAATCTTTTGTTTTACCTGCATCAGAAGTAGTAAAACTTACCGACTTAATATGCACAACCGGTGGATGAAGGTCAGGGCTAAAATCATTTGGCCTTAGCGAAATAAAACCGCCATCATTACCGCTAAAAAGAAATTGGCCACTACCGGTTTTAAATGCGGTAATTAAATTTTCTGAAGGGAGACCGTTGGCAGTAGTAAGGTTGCGAACCTGCTTTGTTTGTGGATTGAAAATGGAAATACCCCTTGGCGTTGCTAACCATAAATTTTCTTTGTTATCTTCAAATATTCCGTTGGCACCGTCATATAGAAGACCATCTTTGTCGCTATATTCTTTTGCAAGATGGGTTTCCGGATCAAAGTTGAACACCCCTCCAAAATAAGTGCCCACCCATAACCTGTTTTTGGTATCTTCCTGAATACAAGTAACACGTGAGAAGCCCGGCAATAGATTATTATAAGAAGTAAACGCTCCGGTTTGCCGGTTAAACTTGTTTAGGCCTCCATTATTAGTTCCCACCCATAAGGTGCCGCTTTTATCTTCATAGATCGTTGTCACACCGGCATCGTCAAGCACCCCATTATCCGGTTGAATAAAACCGGTATTTTCAATGTATGGATACCGGGCAAAATTCTGAGATTGTTCCCTGAAGAGGCAAATGCCACCACGGTTGGTTCCTACCCAAATATTTCCCAGGTGGTCTTCCATTAATGCGCTGACATCATTATCGCTTAATGAAGCAGCGTCTTTTTTATTATTATTAAAATACTGGGTGTGACCGGTTTTGGGATCAAAGCAATAAAGACCTGCATCTAAATCAGCACCGCCGCCATACCATACCCGGCCTTCCTTATCTACCATCACTTTTGATGTATAAAAATATTTACCCTGTGCTTTGCCGGGTTTTATGAGGGTAAACAAATCTGTTTGCGGCTGCCAGTGATAAAGCCCGTTTGCTGAGGCCAGCCAAAGGCTCTTGTCTTTGGATTCTGCAAAAGAATTAACAACCCCACCGGGGAAATGATGGGGTTTTCCCGGATCATCTTTATATTGAATAAACCTCGAAAGCTGTTTATTGATCCATTGCAATCCGATTTGGCCGACTCCAAACCAAAGTATTCCCGAATGGTCGATGAATAAGCTGTGTATTCCATTATCTGATACTAACCCATACGGATCTTTTTCGTTAGCAAGGTAACGGGTAAAGGCGCGGGCTTTTGTATCAAAGAAAACCAAACCCTGGTCTGCGGTCAACCAGAGATCATTATTTTTATCTGATCGTATTTCCCATGGGATGACAGGAATTCCCTTGATAGTATCTTTTAAATAGTAATTAATAAAATTATTTTTTTCAGGAATAAAAAGAGACAAGCCTTTGTCTGTTGATACCCACAATCGCCCGAGGGAATCAACATTTATCCAGCGAGTCCTGTCATTTGCAATACTGGTGGAATCAGTGGCGCTATGCCTAAAAATAGTTACGGACTTCGTTTTGATATTGTACCGCCAAAGACCTTGATCTTTATTGGCAGAGCCTAACCCACTTTGAGAAGCGGAGAGCCAGAGAATTCCAGGTTCGGTAGAATGGCCGGCCAACCCGAATCTATGCTGCCTTGCAGGATCTGCCTCTGCTAAATAGTGGTCAAAATGGTCTGCTTTTTCATTAAACTGGTAAATGCCATTATCAGATCCAACCCACATACCACTCTTTTTTTCTCCATTAAAATTGGTGAAATATT
>JBDSWG010000255.1:0-7629 GCA_039926825.1 Ferruginibacter sp. | reverse complement strand
AATTACTTTCCGATACAGAATTTACTAAAAATATAATCAAGTTTATCTTCATTGGTAATTTCTCCGGTAATTTCCCCGAGATAAAAAAGACCGCTGCGGATGTGTGCAGATAATAAATCGCTGCTGAGGTGCGCATCCATGCCGGCTATAATTTCATCTAATGAAAAAGAAAGATTTTCCAGCGCTTCAAAATGGCGGGTATTAGTAACAATGGTATGGCTACCCATTAAATCTTCATCACCAGCTGCAAGGCTATAAAGTTTTTCTTTTAATTCGTCTATGCCTAAGCGTTGCTTAGCAGATACCTGTAAAATATTTTCCCCGCTGAGAATTTTTTGCGCTGCAATAAGGTCAGCTTTATTTGCCACAAGAATAAAGTTTTTGCCTAGCTTTTTAAATTTATTCCTTTCGATTTCAACATCCGTCTCCGTTTCGGAGCTCACATCAAAAATGTACAGGATGATGTCACTCTGCTCCATCTTTTCCCGGCTTTTCCCTATCCCTATATTTTCTATATCATCCAGGCTGTGTTCCCTTATGCCTGCTGTATCTATGAGGCGAAAGGCAATTCCATTAATATTTAGAGCCTCTTCTATGGTGTCTCTTGTGGTGCCGGGTATCGGGCTTACGATGGCTCTTTCTTCATTCAATAAAGTATTCAGTAAAGTTGATTTACCTGCATTAGGTTTACCTATGATGGCCACACTCACGCCATGGCGGATAACGTTGCCCAGCCTGAAACTTAGCAATAGTTGCCTGGTCTCTACCTGTAATTTTTCTACCAGTTTATATAATTGTGTACGATCTGCAAAAGCTACATCTTCTTCAGCGAAATCTAATTCCAGTTCTACTAATGAAGCGAATTGCAACAATTGCTCCCGCATATTTTTTAACTCCTGGCTAAAGCCGCCTTTCATATTATGCAAAGCAGACTTTCGTGCTGCTTCGCCGGATGAGGCTATTAAATCTGCCACGGCTTCCGCCTGTACAAGGTCCATTTTTCCATTGATAAAAGCCCGCTGCGTAAACTCCCCGGCACGGGCGGCACGGGCGCCTGATTGTATGCAGGCTTTTAAAATTTGTTCCTGAATATGCAGGCTTCCATGACAACTAATCTCCACAACGTCTTCCCCCGTAAAGCTCCGTGGCTTATGATAAAGGGAAACTACCACTTCATCAATGTCATTTTTTTCATACTGCAGCATACCTACATGAAGTGTATTTGCCGGCTGAACTTTTAAGTTTTTAAAAGGAAATAAGCTATTTACAATATCAATAGCATCAGTGCCACTCAGCCGAAGAATGGCCAGGGCGCCAGCTCCCGCTGCTGTCGCAGGTGCTATAATGGTATCATCCCAGCCTGATAATTTATTTATCATGCTGCAAAGATAGTACGGCATACTTTACGGCTGCCTTATCACTGGCGTCAGGCTCGGACATATAGTATCGCGTAACACCGGCAATGGTGCATTCATCATGCAATGCAATGACTGATTTAAAATCACAGTCTGTAGTAGGTTTAATAATAACAAAAAAAGATTTTACCGGGGAGTGGTCCATAATTGCTTTATGCTTTTCCCGGAATATTTTCCGGATTCCACCATTATAGAAGCCTGTAAAATTTAAAATTCCGTGCTTTGACTGGCCTTCATAATAAAATATTTTTCCAGCGCTGTCTGGAATTACAGTAAGCACACAGGAATTACATAATTTATCATTTATAGGCATTTTATCGTAAGGCTCTATCATAGCCAATACTTTAGGCTGCTGCATAGCGCTGGTGAAAACAAAAAAACTTAATAATAAAAATCCCAGGTCTACCATAGGTGTAAGGTCTACCCTGCCCGGTTTCTTTTGCATTTGGGTTCCACGATTTTTGTGGGTGCTTCCGGTTTGTATCTCTGCCATAAAATATATTTATAACAAGACCCCGCATTTATTTTTTTCCATAAAAAAACCTCCCGTTCAGGAGGTTTAAATATTTGTAATTATGTTTATTAATATTCCGAAACTACGAAAGTAATCGGCTGGCGGCGGTAGGCATTTACATTTCGTCCGTTTTGTAAAGCCGGCTTCCAGTTTGGTCCTTTTTTAATAATTTTCAATGCTTCTGCTTCCATACCATAACCGTGTTTGGTTTCTGATTGTACATCACTTATAGAACCATCTTTGCTCACAATGAACTTCACAATTACTGTATAAGTTCCGGCGGGTGCACCATTATCAATTGGCGTTTCTGCATTCAGATTATTTTTCAGGTATCGAACCCAGGCGCCATTACCCCCCGGAAATTCTGCTTCTACTTCCACCTTATTAAAAACTTTATTTTCATCATCTGCTTTTACCGGCACTTCTACAACCTGGGAACCTTTATCTTCAACCGGTGCCTGTACTATCTGTGTTTTGTTTATACTCTCCACAGTTTTTGTACTAATAGCCTGGTCTTCCTTAATCTCTTCGATTTTTTCTTCAGGCTTTACCAACTCATCTTTCACAATAACCGGTGGAGTAAATTTCACCTGGTTTATTTCCGGTGGTGGTGGAGGCGTTGGAGGAGGCGGTGGTGGCGGTGGTGGTGGTGGTTCATCTTTTTTTACTTCAGCCAGTTGGGTGTCTACTACATCAACCGTTTCTTTGTCATCGGTATTTATGTAGTTGGATGCCAGGGAGCCAAGTAAAACGATGAGCAAGGCTGCAGCAGTAATAATAAGTGCTTTGCCGAGCGTCCTGTTATAATTTTTCCGAAGCTGGTAAGCGCCATATTCCTTGTTCTTACCCTCAAAGAGGATATCAAGGATGTCAGCGTCTAATATTTTGTTTGCTTCCATTTTTGAGCGTTTGATTAATTAGATTAAAAATTGTACCAATTCCATAAACCTACTTTATACCATTGGCTTCTTCCGTTTTTTGTATGAGCATACGCTCTACAGGCGTAATTTCTACCTCAGCATAGTGGCCCGGGGGCACGGCAGAAATACTCATTTCATCCAGTATATCAATTGAATTATTAAAAGTAGAAGTAGAATCTGATTTTATAAGATACATCAGGTCCCCAATTGGTGTAGCCTTCTTTTTATCTACAATAATCTGGCGAATACCTTTAAAACTTGTACTCTTAAATTCCTGGCTGATGGTTTCCGGAACCAGTTCCCCAAAATAATAATACACCTGGTTGCCTTTACCAAGAAGGATGGTCATGGCACCGGAATTTTTCACTTTCAGTTGTTGTTCCGGATCATCTTTTGGTTCATTCATATTCATGGCGGTAGCCTGGCTCATCGTCGTCGTAAATACGAAGAATGTGATAAGCAGGAAACCAAGATCTACCATGGGAGTAAGATCCACCCGCGTGGATAATTTCTTAGGTTTTTTGACGCCCGGGCCAGCTTTGTGACCCCCGCCCGACGTATCTAACTCTGCCATTGTTATAAAATTTAATGATTATTTATTTGCTTCCCTGGATTCTTTGTACACTTCAGAACCTAAAGGAATGTCTTTACTATTTGTTACAATACGAAATTTAAATATTTCATTTTGCTTAAAGGCTGCTTTAATTCTTTTGAAAACCGGATACTTTGCATTTCCATCTCCTTTTACTAACAGGATTTGTTCCAGCTTTTTTTGGTCTTCACCTGCATAAGCATTGGTTACACTGCGCAACCAGTAAGACAATTCATTATTGGTACTGTCAGTAGGAATGCCATCCATCTGGGCTGCCGGAATTTCCTTCTGTAACGCCAGGGCACTTTTCAGTTGGTTCAAAGGCAAACCAATAAATTCTGTTTTTTTAAGTTTAACCAGTTCCTGTGGCGTAAGACCCAGGTTGCGTGTGGTGTTGAGATCTTCAATGATAGCGCCTTTTTTGGTTTCATCACCGAGGAGAAGAAATACTTTTCCGTCATTGGTGAACGTAATCAGGATGCTTTCATCCGGCGCAGCCTTACTGGAAATAGAACTTGGAGGTTTTACTGCCAGCGCTTCCGGCGGCTTTTGCTTGGTGGCCAATATAAAAAAGGTCAACAGCAAAAAAGCCACATCACACATCGCCGTCATATCCACCGTTGTGCTCTTCCGCGGTATTTTTACTTTTGGCATGTTTAAACGTGTTTGAATGTTAGATGGAAATACAATTTATTTCCATAAAATTATTTATACAACGAGGCAAAAGTTTGTGTTAATGTAAAACCAGACTCATCAATGCCATACGTAATACCATCTATTTTAGTAGTAAACATGTTGTAAAATACAATGGCAAAAGCAGATGTACCAATACCCAGGGCTGTATTGTAAAGGGCCTCAGATATACCTATGGAAAGCTGTGCGGCAGAGTTTGCACCACCACTATCAGCACCCAGGCCGGCAAAGGCACGAATCATCCCGATTACCGTACCTAACAGCCCGATAAGCGTGGCTACGGAAGCGATAGTAGAAAGGAATACAAGATTTTTCTCCAGCATCGGTAACTCCAGGGAAGTGGCTTCTTCTACTTCTTTCTGGATGGCCAGTACTTTTTGTTCTGTATCCAGTTCTGTATTTCCAATCATTTCTTTGTAGCGGTGCAGGCCAGCTTTCATAACATTACCTACAGAACCTCTTTGCTTATCGCATTCTGCCAGGGCGGCATCTACATTTTTATTAGCCAGGTGATATTGCACCTTGCGGATAAAATCTGCATTGTTGCTGTTACCAGTAGCTTTGCTTATAGTCATAAAGCGTTCAACCACAAACGTTAGCATGGTAAGAAACGTACCAATCAGGATAGGTACAATAATACCCCCGAGGTACATTTTGCTGATGGCTGTTTTAGGACCTTCCCTGTCTGGCCAGAAACCACCAGCGGTACCCGATTCAAAATTGGCTGGATTTCCCAGGCCAAAACGCCAGATAGCATACCCGGCTAATAAGCACAATATGGGTGCGAGCAGGGAAATTATGTTGCTCGATTTTTTGGCCTGTACGGAGGTAACCGGTTTAACTGTTGCAGTAGGTTTTGTTTCTGCCATAACATCAAATTTTTAGAGAGTGAAGGTTATAAATGTTTTTAAGTTGATAATCCTGTGTCAATAAAATTCAAAATCCAATTTGGAAAATTATTAACGTGAGCGCACAAGTTAATAAAATAATTGAAAGCAAAAAGTCGTAAAAAATTATTTTTTTCAAAGGAATGAGTCCTTTTAAAAATCCTGAAGGGGTTTTATTCGTATCGCAAAGCAATAATAGGATCAAGCCGGGAGGCCTTTATAGCCGGGTATAAGCCTGCTGCGAGGCCTACGCCGGAGCAAACGAGAATGGCAGCTATAACCCAGCCCCAGGGCACAACAAAGCCCGTATTCAATAATAACGCGACAACATTTCCTACCAAAACCCCTGAAAGTATACCGGCCGCAGCACCCATCAAACTGATAATAAGAGATTCAAACAGGAACTGGGCCCTTATATTTTTCCTGGTACTGCCCAGGGCTTTAGCCAGCCCTATTTCCTTGGTGCGTTCATTTACGGCTACCAGCATGATATTCATGAGCCCGATAGCGGCACCAATGAGCGTAATAAAAGCAATACCAATTGTACCTTTTTGAAGGAACCCGAGATTTTCAAGCAAGGCTTCTGCAATGCTGTCGCTTTTATCTACATAAAAATTATCTTCATCCCGTACATCCAGTTTGCGAATGGGGCGAAAGGCTGAGATAGCCTCACCGCTGGCAACGTCCATGTATTTGATATCTGAGACCATGACCGCTATGATATAAGATGTATTAGCTGTTGCAAACAGGCGTCGAACATTATTAACCGGCGTCACTACAATCCGGCTGGTATTAAAAAATGCACTGGAACCTTTATCTTCCAAAACACCAATCACCCGGTAAGGCAGGTGATCTACCTGTACCACGGCATCTATGGCCTTTTCTACATTTTCCGGGAAAAGCTTGGAGGCTACGCCACTACCCAGGATGCAGACATTGCGACCATCCGTGATTTCTGATTCCTGGAAGTTTCTTCCATACGCAAGGTTGTAACCATTCAATTCCAGGTAATTTTCATCCCCACCAAAAACATTTACATCGGGGTTTGTTTTTTTTCGTGGCGTATTTACAACTATTGAAGATGCTCCGCGTAAGGCAATACCCACCCGGGCCCCGGGGAAGTTATAGCGCTTTTTAAACGCAGCAGCTTCATCATAACTAATAGGAATACCATTGTTGGAATTTTTCTGACGCAGGGAAGATTTAGTTTCCTTTGTAGCCTTACGCCGGCCACCACCAAAATGTATATTACGATCTTTAAACCTCAGGCTGAAAGCATTGGCACCCATGGTTGAAAAACTGCTGGTAAGGCTATTACTGGCCGCAGTGATGGCGGTTATAATTAATATCAGGGCAAATATTCCCAGGGCCATTATAATAACGGTGATGGCTGTACGAAGTTTATTGCCTTTTATATATTTCCAGGAGAGCCCGAAGGCATCGCGGTAAGTCATAATGCTAAAGCATTAAAGGTACACCATTAGCAATTCCAGGGAATAGCTTTTACACAAACGGCAACTTAGTGGTAGAGCCAGCCGATAATGAGTTCCGGGTATATTCCCAACACAATCAACAGGAAGGCAGAAAGGCCCAGGATAAAAGTAAAAAATCCGGTAACCGGAACAGAAAAATTATTCACGCCTTCAGCTGCGGGCTTAAAATACATAGCCTGAATAACGCGGAAATAATAATATGCACTAACTGCAGCAAACAGCACAGCTACAATAACAAGCCAGAAGCTCTGGCCATTTTGAACGGCTGATAATAACATCAGGAATTTAGCCTGGAACCCAGCCGTAAGTGGTATACCGGTAAGAGATAATAAAGCAATCGTACAACTCAAAGCAAGGGCGGGGTGCGTTTTACCGAGGCCATTAAACCCTTCAATGGTATAATCCTGCATTTTTGCGAGCACAGCAAATAAACCAATCGTGGCCAGGGAATAAGAAGCGGCGTATAAAACTAAACCTTCGCGGGCCCGATCATTTAAAGCAAAGACAGCAAACATCATAAACCCAGCCTGTGCGATACTGCTGTAAGCCAACATGCGCTTCACACTTTGCTGAAAAACTGCCGTAATATTTCCTACCAATAATGTAGCTAAAATAATAACCACGATGAGGGCTTGCCACTGCTGCTGCACATTGCCAAAAACATTTTCGAATAACCTGACAAAGGCAAAAAAGCCTGCTACTTTCACAATTGTACTCATGTAGGAAGTAAAAACAGTAGGGGCACCATCATATACATCCGGCGCCCAGAAATGAAATGGTGCCGCAGATACTTTGAAAGACATTGAAATGACTAAAAAAACCAGGCCCGTGGCCATCAGCACGGACATGTCACCCACCCCCATCATAATGTCGTTAATAAAAAACGAACCACGGGGGTTTCCGCCATAAATAAAAGTGATGCCCATGAGCATAATACCCGTAGAAAAAGCGCCCATAAGAAAATACTTCAAGGAAGCTTCATTACTTTTTAAATTTAATTTATTGGTGCCGGTTAATATATACAACGGGATAGACATGATTTCTACACCCAGGAATAAAAGTAGCAACGTGTTGAAAGTTGCAGAGATAGCCACACCACAGGAAATAAAAAATAT
>JBDSWG010000254.1:0-28391 GCA_039926825.1 Ferruginibacter sp. | reverse complement strand
AGCGGTGTGGCTTTGTATGAAGCTGTGGTTCCGGGTATGCCTGCTTATAAAACGCTTTCTGGTCAACTTAACCAAATGCCTGCTATGCCACCAACCCAACCCGGGTTTGCCTATAACTGGGGAGCCAGTGCAAATGCTACGCTTGCAGCCATGGTGAGAAATTTTTATCCGGGAATTACTGCTGCTGATAAAATTTCAACCGATTCACTTGAGCATGCTTTTGATGCTGTTTACCAAAATGAGGTAAGCGTCGAAATATTTCAACGCTCCGTTGCATTTGGAAAATCTGTTGCACAAAAAGTATTTGACTGGTCAAAAACAGATGGGTCACTCACTGTACATCCGCCTTATATAATTCCTGCCGGCCCGGGATTATGGCAGCCTACACCTACAGGATTTTTAGCGCCGCAGAATCCATTTTGGGGCACAAACAGGTCTATGATACCGGGCAGTGTAGCAGCATCACAGTTGCCACCGCCGGTTTCTTATTCTGCAGACCCTGCTTCTGCCTTTTATAGCATGGTTAAAGAAGTGTATGATGCTTCTCTTGTACTTACCACTGATCAAAAGGCGCAGGCTATATTTTGGAGAGATATACCAGGCGGCGGTACGCATGCTCATTGGCTTTCTATTTTTGTACAGGTTTTGAATAAGCAGGGTAGTACATCCATGCTTGATAAAGCTGCACTAGCTTATGCAAAAATGGGAATTACCCAAAGCGATTCCAGGGTCAGTTGCTGGAATTCAAAATATGAATATAACCTGGTTCGGCCAATAACATATATACGTTCAGTAATGGGTCATCCTGTATGGAGTTCTTTTTTAACTACGCCTAATCATCCCGAATACCCTTCTGCACATTCCAGTTTTTCCGCATCCGGAGCAGCGGTGTTAACGGGTGAGTTTGGTGACAACTATTCATACACGGATCACAGTTTTGATTTTCTTGGCCTGCCCGCACGCAGTTATAATTCATTTAATGATGCAGCTACTGAAGCAGGACTGTCAAGGTTTTATGGAGGAATTCATTACTTGCTATCACTTTCTGCAGGTACTGATAAGGGAAACAGGATAGTCAGCCACATGAATGAAACAATTAGTTTTTTAAAATAGCAAAATGTCTTATAGAAGTTCTGATTTATTTTTGTAAAGTCTTTATTAATTGGAAAGCAGCAGATATATGAGGGTGGACATTGGTAGTTTCTTGTAAATAATATTTAAAGGAAAACATTAGCTCAGCATATTGTATTTAAAATAAAATTTTTTACACCCATTTATTTGAAACCAGGTATTAAAATGTTATTCTTATACATTGAACCAAGTTCTAAAATAAAGCACTATAAACATTGAAGGATGACTATAAACTCAGAAGCAATTAAAAACTTCGGAAGTGGAACAATGAATTGGCGATGTTGAATGCAGGAGTATCAATATAAGTATACACCGGAATATAAGTGCGTGCTGCAGTTATGATTTTTTAACCTGGTTGCAAAACTTTTGTAAATTTTCTGTAGCAACTTCATTCTCCAGCGTATGCAGATGGCCGAGGTATTGCATGCCAAGGTAGCGGGCAGCTTCACTGAAGGGCAACCAGAAAGCTTCACCCAGGTTATCTCCGGCAGAGGTGGAAATGGCTGCCATTCTTTTGGTGCGAAGTTGTCGCCCCAGGTCCTTATAATGATCGAGTAAATCTGTAAACCGGTCAAAGAAAGTTTTCATGCTGCCACTCATGGCATACCAGTACACGGGTGTGGCAAAAATAAAAATGTCATAGTTTTCAATGCAGTGTTTAATGAGTTTGTAATAATCATCTTCTGTATTGGCTGCGCCATATTGGTATGGCATAATATGGTAATCGTTCAGGTCTGTAACATCTGCATGTAACAAGGGTTGTATCTGCTGCACGAGTTTTTTTGTAAAGCCCTCGCGGGCTGCACTGGCAGATATAATAAGTATGCGCATCAGGGGGAGGTGAGGAGTTTTATGATATAATTTTTGTGGGTTATACTTCTGAAAGGCATAGTAATTTTTTCGCAACTACATTTCAGCGAATTTTATTTTTTATGAATTTACGTAAATATCTTTCTTGGGAAAAGAGGTTCTAAAAAATAAAATCATTTAGTTCCCTAAAAAAATTCCAAGTAAAAAAATAATAGACCGCACCGTTTCATACTTCTGTAAAATCATGTGCGTAAATTTTTTGGAAAAAGGTAGGATTAATCACATTGTATGCTGTATATTTAGCCTAGTTTTCATAGGGTACGGATTAAAAACGGGCTAAAGTTTCTACTTTGGCCTTCTTTTTTGCCTTGACGTACCGGTATGTTGTAAGTCGTGTACCTTATTCAATGCTGGTTTGAAAAGATCGCCGGTAAATTGTATTTATATTATAAAATATAACCGCAATATTTATTGAAGAGCTCCCAAAATTCATAGGTTGAATGATGCTTGTAGAATGTTCTTATCTTATGGAATACGGTAATAAAAAGCTTTTGCACTGACCTTTATCCGGCGAATGTTTTTTCAGTTACAACTTCTTCTGCCTGGGTATCTGCAGTGTGGCCATGCTCGTGTTTTTCTTGCTTCACAAAATACATATCAATATCCCCTACATTCTTTGCGTATATTTTCCCCCGGTGTACACATTCAAAATGGTCTTTTACCATAGCATAAGTGGAAGCAGATATATTAACCTGGCCCACCTCACCATTGCTTTCCATGCGACTGGCAATATTTACGGTACTGCCCCAGATGTCGTACGCATATTTCTTACGGCCCACAACCCCGGCTACCACAGGACCAACGTGTATGCCTATACGCAGGTTCCAGGGTTCTTTCTCCGTCTCTTTGCGGCGTACATTATTAGAGCGGATATATTCTTGTATTTCCAGGCTTGCTTTTATCATATTATAAACGCTCTGGGTGTTTTCTGTAGGTATGCCTCCCGCGCACATATATGCATCCCCGATTGTCTTGATTTTTTCCAACCCGTATTTATCAATAATATTATCAAAAGAGATAAAACAGGCATTTAATTCTTCTACCAGTTCCTGCGGCGAAATTTTATCCGCATGCGTAGTAAAGTTTTTAAAATCTGTAAACATTACCGGTACAGATTCGTAATGACGTGGCGTAGCCTGCCCTTTATCTCTCAACTCCCGTGCTACCTCTTCCGGAAGTATATTAAGCAACAGGTTTTCAATCTCGACTTTTTGCTGGTCCAATACTTTATTTGTCTTAATTTTTTCTCGGTAGTTTCGGTAGAACACAAGTGCCAACAGCAAAACTACCACCAGGCCGGCAGCAAAGGTGTTACGGGCCAGGCGTTGCCGGTTTAAAGTCAGTTCATTAAGAGCAATGTCTTTTGTAAGCAGGTTTATCTCGCCTTGTTTTTTCTGAAGGTCGAAATCAAATTGCAGGCCGCCGAGTTTTTTATCTGCTTCTGAATTATACAATGTGTCCTTCATGCTGGAGAACAGGGATTGATATTCATAAGCATTTTTGTATTGGCCCAGGTTTTCATAAGCCCCGGCCATCTGCGTATACAAATCTTTCAATTCATTGTTGGCCCTTATTTCCAGAGCCAGCGTTTCCGCCTGCTTGTAATAATCTATAGCCTGCTGGTAACTGCCCTGGTGCACATATACATTACCAAGGCCCCGCAGGGATTGTACAATAGAAATTTTTACATTTAATTTCTTTGCCAGGTCATATGCCTTTTGATTGCTGGCAAGGGCCTTATTATCCTGGCCCTGCGCCAGGTACAACTTACCTATTGCGTTATACGCATTCAGGCTGCCTTCTTCATTGCCATACGCCTGCAAACCTTTATTAAAATAAGACATGGCCTCATCAAAGTTCTTTGGATTTTTATCTTTGATATAATATTCTGTATATATTGAACCAATGTTTACAGCTATAGCGCCGAGTTCATTTTTCTTACCAAGTTCTTCGCAAATGGGGAGCGCTTTCAGGTAGTATTGAAGGGCTTTATCGTATGTGGCTTCCCGTTGGTTATAAACACCTCCCACATTGTTCAGCGTGGTGAGGATGCGCAGTTTATCACCGGAGAGTTCCGCATATTTCAGCGCCTTGAGATAATTTTCCAATGCTTTGGCATCATCACCCTGGTCATAATATATTACCCCAATATTACTGTAGATATTGGCCATACCTACGGTATCCTCTATAGCAATAAAAATATTAAGGGAACGGTTATAATAATCCAGGGCTTCCAGGTATTTCCCCTGGAAGTAATACGTGATCGCTACGTTTTTATATGCATAGGCTTCTCCCTGTCCATAATCCACTTTATGCGCCAAAACATGTGCTTCGTCTGAAAGGCTGATGGCTTTAGCCGGGTCACTCGTATAAAATGCTTTGGCTTCCTGTACGAGCCGGTTTACTTCAGCTGTATCTGCAGCATAATTTTTTTTGCCACCATTAGATTGGCAAAAGCCTGTGAACGCCCACAAAAGCATAAATGCTACAAATCCTGTTTTCCTGTATAACATCGCTGTTTTTTCGCTATGTTTTCCGGCAGCTTATAGCTGCATGCAGAAATTTTATTGTTTTAAAATACCCAGGGTTTTCATTCCCCCCGGCAATTTAACTTTTATAAAATACATTCCGGGTGACAATTTTGACACATCTAATTCAACTGAACTGGTGCCAAGCCTGCGAACGATTTTCGCAGGAGTAGCCCTTCCGGCCACATCAACAATATAAATATCATTTACATTAACGGAGGATCCCGGTACCCGTAAGATAGCAAAAAGTTTTACAGGATTGGGAGAAATACTCATTTCTCCGGCTTTTTCCGGCATTGCATCATCTGCCACTTCCACATTTTTTGCAGAAGTATAAGTGGTAGGCGGCAGGTTGTTACATTTATTAGAACCTGAACTGGCACTGGAAGTAGTAGATGATTTGTTTGTAGACTCGTAACTGGTCAATTCCCAGGTGAGTGCGCTTCCATCAAAAGGCACACTGAAATACGTTGTGCCCGGAGTGAAGATGAAGGCCTGCTGCGAATTATCAAAAGAACCTGCGGAAGTTAATTTATTATCCGGACCCACGGGAATATATAATGTAGTACGGTTGTCATTTATACAATAGTAATGTGCTATATAACGGTAACCGCCCGTTGGCACATTTGCTACTTCTTCCACGCAATCCAGGTAGGCCCGTAGTTTTCTCGATTTTTTATTGTTCGGGTTCACATAAAGGTTACCGTTTACATAAGTAATGGTATAGCTGCCAATATTGGCAAAATTATTCAGATGCGGAACAATTGCATATACACCGGCATTACCACTATAATTAGGACTCAACGTATAAGTAAGGCCCGGATTTACATCCCCAGCCTTTAGCGTGGTCAGGGTTGCTGTAAATACAGGAACGGGTTCATTTTCATAAATCACGGCATCATTGGCTTTAACCGTTAAAGGTGCTTTCGTTATGGCAAATGTAACAGCACCACCTAACTGTAACGTATAGTTGCCGCTTAAGCTGAGGTCACCCAGATTATAAGCATAAGTATTTACTGCTTCACCTGGCGCACGGCCAAGTTTGCCTGTAAAGGCAGTAGTTGCCAGGCCACCGTTATTGTTATAAGTAAATACCGGGTCGGTATCACCGTATATTTTGCTTTGGCCGGCAACGGGGGTAACAGTTACCGTCTTCTTAGTAATGCTAAAGCTGTTGGAGCCACCTAACTGCAACGTATAGTTGCTACCGGCGCTTAGGCTGCCTAACGTGTATGCATACGTTCCTACGGCTTCGCCAGTTGCACGGCCTAATGTACCGGTGAAGGCGGCAGAGGTGAGTCCCGCATTATTTGCATAGGTATACACCGGATTTGCAGCACCATATTCTTTCGTTTGCAAGGGTGAGGGTGTAATGGTTACTACCGCTTTTGAAATAGTCAAGATACCCGCGACATAAGATAGATCCAGGTTATTGTTGATGTATGTGCCGGGGATCATATATTGAGTACCTACATCCATACCGGTTATCAGGTTCAATGATTTCAAAGCACTTTCGCCCATTCCTATTTCACTTTGTGAAATGACTACGGCAGTTTTTCCTTGCCCGTTTACAATGGGTATGGCCTGTCCATTTACAATCGTTACGGCCTGTCCGTTTACGATTGTAACCGCCTGGCCGTTTACAATAGTTAAGGCTTGCCCGTTAACTATGGTCAAAGCCTGCCCGTTTACGATGGTTACAGCTTGTCCTTCGCGGTAAGCATTTACATCTACAATTCCTCTAGCATTTGCCAGGGATACCGATGTAAGCATGGAAGTTTGGGCAGAGTTAATATCAAATTTCAGTATCGATTCCTGGGTAATATCCACCACCTGAGTAGTAGAAGTTACATAGGTATTTCCTACGAGTGTTTTATTTTCTATTTGTCGGGCGCCGGTTATAGATGGTACGGTGGCTAAGAAATTTAACCCGCTTATATCAGTTGTTGAAAGGTTATTTACAATAGGTATTGCCTGGGAGTTTACAATGGTGAGCGCCTGGGCATTCACAATGGGAATGGCCTGGCCATTTATTAATGCGAATACCTGGCCGTTAACAATCGTTACTGCCTGGCCGTTTACAATAGGTATCGCTTGTCCGTTCACGATAGTTACGGCCTGGCCGTTTACAAGCCCTAGTATGTCGTTACCCACAAGGTCTTTGGCAATCTGGCCGGCATGCTGTTGCTGCATGCTGCTGGTAAGCGCATTTGGATTAGAAATGCCTGTAGGATCAAAGCTATAAGTAAATGTGGCATTGGGTATTTTCTGGTTGTATGCGATAGCATTATTACTTGCCGTTACCATAACTGGTAATTTTGATACGACAAAACTTCCGGTTACAAAACTATAATTATATAATTCGAGTAAACCAGCATCTGTTGAATTAGCCGGGTTAAAAGTTCTGGAAGCGGTGATTATATATGATCCTGTATTACTTGCAGACGTTACGGAAGAAGTAACGGTTGTAGTAGTTAGGCCCAGGTCTGCCAAACTAAATGAGGTTAGGTGCAGGGAATCTCCATTAATTAAAACTGTAAAACTGAGCGCCTGAACATCCTGAGCATATTTTTTCGCCTGGTTGTTGGCAATTACGGTTATTTCCTTTTTAGGAACACTTAATAATTTCAATATATTGCTAAAACCACCGTCCAGGCCGCTGGAACTTACCGGAGGTGTATAAACGCGTATGCCGGGATTGCCTATAAAGGCCGGGATGACGCCGGTAACGGTGTTGGTATTTATAAAAGTGGTTGCCAAAACAGAATCACGGTAATAGATCACTGAAGTTGTACTGAAGTTTTCACCCACAACGGTAAGTGTCATTGCAGTACTTCCTGCAATAGAATTGGCGGGGAGTTGTAACTGGATAAGGCTAGGTTTCGGCTGGGCAAATGTGCGCATAGAGGCATCAGCATTTACAAAACCGTAACCAGATTTAAAATCAAAGCCCGGTGTGTACATATCCGTAGCTACAGACTGTAATAAAGTTCTTACCTGAGCCGGAGTTGTAGTTAGGGCACCGATATAAGTTTTACGGCCTTCCATCAGCAGGGCAGCTACGGCAGCAGCATGAGGAGCCGCGGCAGATGTACCAAAGAAATTAGAATAACCATCTGCAGAAGGAACCGTATAATCCGGACCCAGGTTCACAGTTGTATTGACACCATCTACAGAAACTACGTCAGGTTTATTTCGCACGGTATTGCCTATCATGGTACCACCCTGGGATGAGAATGATTCTGCCACCAGTGGTCCTGCAAAAGGAGGCGCTTTATCAAAACGTGCAGCCCCCACCGTTATGGCGCCCAGGGCATTTGCCTGGCCCACAATGGTAGAAGTACCGGTGGAATATTCATTGATGACGGCCCCACCGCGGAATATAACATATTTGAATCGGGCAGGGTTTCCTCCCGGAGTATTGTTCGTTATGAGGACGTTTACATTGACTGTAGAGGTAACAGTGAAAGGAAGAATTTCAAGCGGGTCACCGTTTACGTTATTCCGGTTAAAACCAAATAAGGCAGTTCCGTCTGTATTAGGGGTGAGGTACAGGTCGAGGTCATATTTTGTACCACCTGTTGCCGTTTGGCCAAGGGAATAAAAATCGTCCAGCCACTGTAATACAATGGTGTAGTCGCCAGGGGGAAGCGTTACGCTCTGGAAGCGGTCACCTCCACCAAAATTATGTGCCGCTGCACCCAGGCCTGCCGGGGCTGTGGTAGCAATAAAGGAATTTTCATAAGATTTGTCAGAGAAATTACCGGCAGCGGAGAAATAAGAAACACCGGCTGCAGCAGCATTATCAACAGCAGCAGCCACTACACCATCTTTCAGGAAAGGCTCCGTTATAAAGGTTACATCATCTACTATCACATTGCATCCAGCATTTTTTAAATCTGTAATACCGATTGCAAAATCACCCGCACTGATAGTTCCGGTGCGGAAATAAAGTTCAGCTTTCGGTGCCACATCGTGAACTATCTGTAGCATGGCACGGCCTTCATCCGAACTACTGAAAGGAAATTCTTTAAGCACATGCACGGGTGTTGTGTTGCCTTCAGGATTACCTATACCCGGAAGGTCTCCGTTTGTCACATCCTGAGCCGCCGTGTTGGTAGTCGGGTTTGTACCTCCGGAGGTTATAGTACTATAACTATTGGACATAACGCCCACTTTCACACCCTGCCCGGTTAGGTTGTAACCCTGGCGCACCAGGTTAGCTCGCATGGCCACATCACCAGCAGTGGTAACAATCCCCGACTTGCTGATGGCCGCATAATAAGGCCGCACATAAACAATATAACTGCCAAGGTTATTTAACAATGGAAGCTTAGCTACAGGATATAATCCAGTGATAATATAATTACTGGAACCATTACTTAAAATTTTCGTGAGGCCATAAGTTGAGCTGGTCAGTAAGGCCAGGGTATTTGCATATTGGTTCTCCAGGGTAATGACATCTATATATATACTGTCATGTTGAAAAAAGAAAAAAGGAGAGGGGGGAGCAGTTGAACTATAATTATCATAAATAGATTGGAGTTCTGCGCCTATGAGACTTTTGATTTTTGCAGATACCAAAACAGTATCCGTTGTGCTGCAACCTGCAGTAACACTGGCGGTTACTACGTAAGTACCCTGGGCGGTAACGATAGCGGAAGATGTATTTCCACCAGATAAAATAACGCCACCATTTAATGCCTGCCAGGTAAAACTTACACCAGCAGTTGTAGAAGAGGCGGTAAGCGTTGTCTGGGTGGTAAAGCTTAAAGGAACATCAGGGCCGGCGTTTACATTCGGTGCCGAACAATCTGAATATGGAGCATAATCCACATTTACACCACTCTGAATATTCACAGTGGTACCACTCCAAAATGCCCCAATGATATTTGAATTACCTGTACCGGAACCAATGTTAATACCAGAATAGGGAGCATACACTGTTCCCATCCACCGTGTAGAAGCGCCTTGCGAGGAACCATTATTAATTTCAAAACAATAGATACCACCAATGGCAGCACCATTACCATGAATCTCAGTATAAATTTTCGTAGCATCTCCGCCATTAATGGCAGACACTTTTAACTTACCTAAATCTGCGTCATTATGTATATATATTCTAAAAGTGCCTGAAGCATTATTAAAATCAAAAATAAATTCATTTGAAGCACCACCACTATTTGCAATTTTATTAAATGTGTAAATGCCGGGGCCTTTCAACTTCAATGTTTTATTACCAGACAGGCTAATGTCGCCATACTGGCCCGGTGTTATCTCTGCGTTAGATGTTATGTTAGTATTACCAGCTGCGGGAAACACTAAGGGTACAGGGAGTTGTGGCATAATGGCGAGCATTGGGCTGCCGATGTTATTTCCCCCCGCAGGAACCGGGCCTGAATAGGTTGTTCCGTTAGGATGCGTTACGGTTCCGGAAACCGTACCGCTGGTCACTGATGCATTTCCGTTCACATCTATGTTGCCAGACAATACAGCATTGGAACCAACAGAAACGATATTGCCGGAGGCACCAAACATATTTGAAGCCGTAATGCGACCGCCAACAGTATTTCCATTGGCAAGAGATACTGTACCGCCGGAAAATACGTTAGCAGCAACAGTGCTGCTTCCGGTCGTAGTTACCTGCGCATAACTACCTACAGAACCTCCGGTAACATTGTTAGAAGAACTGAGAATAACACTGCTTGCTGCATAGTTTGCTTTGCCGCCAAACAATACATAGTCTTTCATGTTTGTTTGCTGGGCTTGCCCGTATTGAGCCGTAACAATAAATAAGATTAAAAGTGAAATTGCTTTCACTGACATGGGTACATACAATTTTTTCATCGCGTTGTTTTAAACGTTTACATGCAGGAGTAATCGAAAAATAGTAGTTGGAGAGGAAGCGATGGTTATGTAGGTATGGGATTTTCGTGCCTTACGGCACATTTAGTATTATGGCAGCTAAGTTATTATTATTTTATTTAATTTAGTAATATAAATTATTTTTCAGCAAAAATATAATACAGTTCGTAATTTGGAGTTTTAGATGCGTTGATAATTTATAAAAACTTATTTATACATTTAACCCAAATATGCTTAAACCTGCAACTTATTTTTAATTAAATTCTTTTCCTTGAAATTTTACGATGAGATAAAATCTGCCATATTGCACCGCCTTGAATCCGGCCTTCCCGATGTTCTTTCCTATCATTCCGTGGGCCATACCAAGGATGTGCAAAAACAGGCGGAACGTATAGCCCTTGCTGAAAACGTTCACAGCACTGAAGAAATTTTCCTGCTAAAAATAGCCTGCCTGTTTCACGACACAGGTTTTTTATTTACTTACAGTAAGCATGAAGAAATGGGCTGCCAGATAGCCGATGAAATTTTGCCTGCTTATGGCCTAACACCTAAAGAAATGAAAATTATCAAAGGGTTGATTATGGCGACATGCATACCGCAAACGCCATTAAGCCCATTGGAAGAAATTATATGTGATGCCGACCTGGATTACCTGGGGCGTGATGATTTCTTTTCCATCAGCAAAAAATTATTCAAGGAACTTTTAGCGATGAACTTCGTGAAAACAGAGGATGAGTGGAACCGCATTCAGGTTAAATTCTTCAAACAGCACAGTTATTTTACCCAAACCAATAAAGACCTTCGCACACCAAAGAAGTTGGAACATCTCAAGGTTATTGAGGCATCCCTTAATACGTAATCCCCTGATTATCTAAGCGACCTTCAGTAGAACCGGGTATACGGTACTAAAAATATTGAGAACTTATTGATTAATTAAAAAAATAGTCAATTATCTAGCTAACGATAATCTGGTTTATGGGATATCCCATTAATGTTTATTGTTCCTTTCGTAAAAAAATAATTTCTGGAATATCACCAAACACATATTCTGTTACATCACATAACCAGAGGTGGAGGTTCAGTTTTTTTTCTTCGAATTGTTCAAGAACGTAAAAGCCGCCACCTTTTACTACGTCGCATTTTTCTTTCAGGATTAGTGCATAGGAATTTTCAAAATTTTCTATAGCCATTATCAGGGAAACTGTGTTGTTGCCTGCGGCAATGATGTCCAGCATTACGTCTGCGCCTTCCATCATCTGGAGATTTTCCGCTTTGCCACCCTGGGCCACGTAATCCGGAAGATCTACAAACCAGCCCGTTTCATTTTTATTAAAAGTATATGCCTTCATAAAAAAATATTTGCAAAATAATACCGTGAATGCAAGTATCTCAAAATATCAATCTCAAACCCAGTGATAATTGCGTCAGGAATTGCGTTTCACTCACCGGGTAACCATATATTTCATACGAGCGACTATGGGGGCCTGAAGCATTAATTTCCATGGACAGGGTTTTCTTTCCAGTGGCCAGGAGATAGCCAAAGCGCATGGCCCCGGTAATAAAATTGAGTTTTGTATAGGTTGTATCCATGTTATCTTTATATATTTCACCCTGTTTTTGAAATGCCAATCCAACTGCCAGGAAGAATCCCTTATTCATTTTACGGGAGAGATGAGGTTGTAACATTATTGCGGCTATGGCTGACCGGTACTTACCTGAAGCAAATTCTCCAAAATCGTAATGTTCTGTCAGGCTTTTTCCAAAATAATGTAGGTAGCCGGTGAAACTTACATACTTTTTATAATGATAGTCTGCACCGGCCTGGAAGGAAGGGCCAACATAATTTCCCGCCGCATCCATAGAAGCATGCACACCCATGTAAGGATGCCAGCGGGATTGCGAACATGCGAATACAGGGAAAAGTAAACCAGTTAAAATGCCTAAAAATAAAATGCGTATGATTTTCATAAGTCTGACGCCGTAGCCACTCCTGTATTTTATATAATTTAAAACCATTCCTACTGGAGTTGTCATTTTCGGAGCCTTAACGAATCAAAACTAATCATTGACGTGCTGTTGCAATATTATTTATGGGTGGGGGATACTATCATTAGGCGCTTTAGAATATTCCTCCATACAAGTGTTGAGTGATTTTCCCTGGGTATGAATACAATCGCAAAATTGTGCACCTGCTTGTGTGCGCTTCGTGGCTTTAAATTGTATCAGGCAATCCTTAGTAGAATTATAAGGCTTTATAGAATATGAAAATACAGCGGCGGCAACAAGCACCATTGTAAATATCACGGCTGAAAAAAAGCGCCAGGGGAATTTATTTTTATCGTTAGGGATGACGGGCAATGTGGGTGATGGTATTGTAGTCTTTGGAAGAAAAATATATTTAAGTTTATCATAGTCCCAGCAAAGCAGGTAGAAGTTAGCGAGAACCATCAAGGGTGATGTCAAAAGAGAACCATCAAACCTGACTGCAAAAGAGAGTATGCAAATATTTAAAATAATAGGAAAATATAATAATGCTCCCAGCAAAGCTGTACGGGGAATAAGCAGCAGAATTGCTGCTGTAACCTGCGCTATGCCTATGAAAGTGTAATAATAGCCGGTATGGTAAAGTGCCGTAAGGTACTGGCCCATGGGTTGGGTATCGGACAAGGCAGTAAAACGCTCACCCATAATTTTTACGCTACCTGAAGGAATAAAACCTGCTGCCAGCGCCAGTCGGCAGAAAACCGTAAAATACCTCATCCACCGGTTTTGTTTGGATCTTATGTTTAATTCATCCAGTATGTTTTGCAAGGGCATTAATATTATTCTTTACTTTGAAATTCAAAGTAAAGATATTTTATCCGCAATACAAATTTTTTAAAATTGGAAATATTTTAAAAGATTTTGGGTTTACACCTGGAATTCCAAATCATTTAGAGGTGACTTCCAAGGGTAGGGAAATCTATACAGGCAAGAAAATAAATTATTGTTTTAAAAACATAATTGCCAGACTATCGGCTTCGTATAAGGCTACATGTTTTTTTCTTTCAACCAGGAAAAATTTCGCCTTACTACCAGCCTTTAGCAAACTGTCTGCTTTTATGTAGGATGCCGGATCTAAATCTTCAACAACCAGGTAATAAAAGTTTATTCCTTTTATTTTAGTTGCGGTATCTAAAGAAATTATTGCCCTTTTACCAGGTTTAAAATTTAAAAAATATTCTGACATCTCTGCCGTAAATGCATCCGGGCTTACCAGTATAGCTGGGCGGCTTAAATTTCTGATATGGCTATTTATTATTTCTTTGTGTTCCTGGTAGTACGGGTATGGTGGCTTTATAAAATCTGCCAGGTAATTTATAAAGAACAAAGCAATCAGCGCCAGGAATGACAAATTGAAAATAATCCTCTTAGAGGATAAAACGCTTAAGACAAGTCTTGCAACAAGGATAAGAAAAAACAAGAGGTACAGGTATTTAGTGCTCCCCGCCTGTAAGTAAAAAATAATGCCTGTTGCAATGAGTATGAATACCGGCAGTAATAAAAATTTAGCGGGCTCCTTAAGGTAAGCGTATAGCAGCGGGCCTCCTATAATAGCTGCAAAGGGGAATAGAAAGAGAAAATGACGGGGGTCCTGGCATAAGGGTACATAATTGCTGAAGGATATAGTCATAAAGTTTGCTGAACAAAGCAGGATAAAAAATGCACTTACGTCCAACCTGTCCACCATTACATATTGACTGATTTTTTTCCTGTAAAAGCAAGCGGCTAAAGCTGGTAATAAAATCAACATGTCTCCATTCAGCAACATGGCGTACCACAATTCATACCCGACTCGCCGGAGGGTATTTTCAAACGGTAACTTATCAAAACTACATTGCGAAAGATAATTATTGCTTTGAAGTAAATAATAACGGTAAAAATATTCGCCGGTAGTTATTTTAAAAAACAGCAGGTATATAAAAACAAAGAGCAAAGAAAAAGCTATTGTGTAATACCAGAAATTTAAATATTTCTTATAATAAATATCGGCCAGAAAAAACAAAATAAATAGCGGGAGGGCAATAATGATGGTTTCTTTTGTAATAATAGCTAATATAAATGCGAGGGAGAATAAGAGTCCATATCGTATCGGGTTTTGTTGCTTTAACCTGTATGTTCGGTACGCCGTATACATGCCCAGTACAGCCAGGCACATTGCCGGGTCAGGTAAAATGCGTTGCATGTAAAACAATATGCTGTGGGCAAAGAAAAAAAGCACCAATGATAATACAAATACTTTTGGAGGATAATTGTGAATGATTTTTTTCAGCAACCATCCGCTCAACAGTACACTGATAAAGGAACACAGGGCAGAGGTTATTGCATTTATTCCAAAAATTTTATAAAAAAAAGCCGAAACAAATATTACTGTCCAACGAAGTTGATAATGATTTTGTGCTTTAACTGATAAAATGCCATCTTGTGCAATACCAGCAGCATACCGGGCATAGTTGAGGTCATCATTATTATAAAAACCCGTAAAAACAAAAGCCAGGTGAACCACTAATAACATGACAAAGGCCAGGAAAACCTTATCATGTTTTGATAGTTGAGTGACTTGCATATGCTAAGGATAACTATTCTGACGTAACCTTTTTTAAATAATATCCTTTAGGGTCGGCTATTAATGGCATGCTGCTGTTCACTTTTTGCCATTTGCCTGTTAATGTAATTTGCGTGGTACCACTGCCGGTAGTAAGAGCAAGTGGAAGAGGCATCGGCAGGTTTAAAGATCTTATGGCGTATTCCTGGTAACCGGTTTGCCGCGTTTCAATATTGAGAAGCGAAGTAGTTCTTAAATAGAAATCAAAGAGAGGCTTTAAATCCTTACCGGATTCGCTGCTGAATAAATGTTCCACATCATCCGTCGTAACAAAATTGTTATAGGTATATTTTGGGTCGGTTGCTAATTTTTTAAGTGTTGGAAAAAATAATGCGTCTCCCAACACATATCGAAGGGTGTGCATGAAATATGCACCTTTTGTATAAATATCCCCGGTATATACATCTCCCGAAGTCATTTCTTCGCCACGTACTATTGCCTGTTCATTTTTTATATTTCTCTTGAACGTGTATATCATACTATCGTACCCCCGTTCGCCATTAGCTTCCCGGCAAAACAGCGCTTCGGCATAGGTTGTAATGCCTTCCTGTATCCACATGTGCGCCCAGTCTTTATTCGATACTTTATTGGCAAACCATTCATGCGCAAATTCATGATACAGGTTGTCGGAATAATCCCAGGTACCTACTTTTTGGGTGGTAAATTTTCCCACTTTATCACCATAGGTAATCATCGTCTGGTGTTCCATACCGGGATTGGGCACCTGTGCTATTCCTATTTTTTCTTTGGCCCAGGGATATTCACCAAAATATTTTTCCAGTACACGGGTGTCCCGTTCACGCAGGTCAAGTATTTTTTGTGCGTTGCCTTTATCTTCTTGCAGCACATAAAATTCCATGGGTACCTTGTTGCCATCGATAGTTGTATACGTCCGTTTTACAATTTCGTATTTACCAATATCGAAGACGATGCAATAATTACTGATCGTATAATTTGTTTTCCAATGATAAGTTTGAACATTGCCCTTCGTCTTTACATTTTGTAACAGTCCCGGACCTGCAACAACAAGCCCCTTGGGTACGGTGATGAATATATCTACACCTTCATTGGGTTCGTCACTTGGATGATCTTTACAAGGAAAATAAACTTTTGCACCTTCCAGCTGGCAGTTTATTACTACCCAGGGGTTACCGGTGCTGTCTTTCTTCCAGCTGAAACCGCCTTTCCACGGTGGCCTAACAGCAACCGGGGGCCGGCCATTGTATTCAATTTTAATTTTTTGTTTGCCCGCTTTATAACCACGGGCATCAACTATATAAACGAGATCATCTTTACGATAGAATTTCGCAGGCTTTTTTCCCACAGTGATTTTGGTTATGTTTAAAAAATGAACCAGGTCAAATAAAATAGTATCTGTTGATTGCAACAGAAGAAGATCAATTTCTGTATAACCGGCAATGCTTTCGTTAGGAATATCTACCTGGAGCGCCAGCGTATAATGACGGATATCCATATTTGCCTGCAGGGGTTTAAGCTTACCACCGGAAGTCATGTAACTGATATCCTGTTCCTGGGCTGAACTTACTGCTGAAATACTGAGAAGAATAAGACATGTAATTATCGCCTGTTTCATTTTGTAGATTTAGGTGAATTTATTAATATTTATAGAATATGAGTTCTACTTCATTAGCCTTCACATTCCTGCTTCTATCAGTAGCACATTAAACCTGTGTCCATCGGGGTCAGAAAATGCACAGTAGTAATAGCCATCTTTTTGCCTGCCTGCTTCAAAAAAAATTGTACCACCTGCTTCTTTCGCATTTTTTGCCCAATCATTCACTTCTTTTTCCGTGTCTGCAGAGAGGGAGAACATGACTTCATTGCCATGCTTCAAATCAGCTATTCCACCTTGCATGGAAAATTTGATTTGTTCTTCTCTGAAAAAATGTATTACAAAATCTTTTTCTCCAAAAAGAAAACTTCTCAGGTTCGGGGAATCATTGCTCCCATTGGGTTTAAAGCCTAGCGCTGTGTAGAATGCTGTTGTAACGTCTAAATTTTTAACGGCAACATTTGCCCATATCATTTTAGGCTGCATAGTAAATATTTTACATTTATCAGATTGACTGTGTAGTATTTCACCATTTAACATCAGAACTGCCTTATAGCCTTGAACTTCAAATAATTTCAGACCGAATAAAAAGCATCTATCCTTAACCGTTATCCTCATAAAATGCCAGCAGGTTACGTACCTGTTGCAATTCACTTTCTTTTTGTTGTACCTGTTGCAGTAGGTGTAAGATGGTATGCAGGGCTTCGGCATTTACATGCAGGTCGCGGTGCAGGCGCACCATTTTTTCCAGTTGTTGCAGCTGGGAGTAGGGGATGAAGAGTGTACGCTTCTCCCGCACAATTTCTATCATTTCAAAATCGCCTAAAGCCGTAATGAAGTCGATGCTAATGTTGTGATAGCTGCAAAATTCAGTTGCGGCAATGCGTGCTGTACTAGCCATGTTTGCTGAGTTTTTGAAGTTCAGAAAATAATTCTTTTTCTTTCTCGCCCAGGTTTTCCGGCATCTTCACCTGGTAGGTAATGTATAAATCTCCAAACTGCCCGTCTTTTTTATATACCGGGTAGCCTTTCCCTTTGGCACGGGTGCGGGTATTATTTTGTGTTTCCGGTTTTATTTTCAGTTTGAGTTTACCATGCAGGGTATCCACCACCAGGTCTCCACCCAGCACTGCCGTGTAGAGATCTATTTCCGCATCGAGGTAAAGGTCATTGCCTTTGCGGCGGTAAGGGGTGTCGTTTTGCATATCAAATGTTATAAAAAGATCCCCGGCGGGCCCACCATTACTACCAGGGCTACCGTGGCCATTAAGTTTTATTACCTGGCCATTTTCCATGCCTGCCGGCACCGTTATGCGTATATTTTTTCCATTGATGGTAAAGGTCTGCTTCTGCGTAGTAAAACCCTGGCTGAGGGGAAGGTTAAAAGTGGCATTCACATCCTGCCCACGAAAACGGCCCTGCCGTTGCCGCCCACCGCCCTGTCCAAACATGGAACTAAAAAATTCCGAGAAATCTCCTCCCTCAAAATCGCCGCCACCAAAGCCCTTGCCACCGCCGAAAGGGCTGCTGCCACCATAGGACTGTGCATATTCCTGCTGGGCTTTTTCCCGTGCTTCCCCTTGCTGCCAGTCTTTGCCATACTTGTCATATTTTTTTCTTTTCTCCGGGTCACTCAGCACTTCGTTGGCTTCATTAATCTCCTGGAACTTTTTGTTGGCACCGCTATTCCCGGGGTTTACATCGGGGTGGTTTTGCCTGGCCATTTTGCGGTAAGCTTTTTTTATTTCGTCTGCAGTGGCTTTTTTAGAAATGCCCAGTACTTTGTAATAATCAATAAATTCCATGCACGGTTATATTAAAACGTAAATCACTTCAAAGCTACGTAAGGAGAGGAAAAGAAAAAACCGAATGTCTTATTGTTCAATAAAAGTTTTGCCCTGGAAGAATTTCGCCAGGGAGTCTTTTAGCCGGACCGTATCTTCCAGCGGGCGGTCAAAGGGCATGGCCAGGTTGAAGGTAACAGAGTCTGTAGTCGTAAGCACGAGCTTATGCCCAAACTTTATAAAGCGGACGTAGGCTTTTTGCGCAGCCGGTAGTCCCTGGTATTGGCGAAAAACTACGGCATAAGCATAAGGCTTTGGCGCTACTGCAGGGAGGGTATCTGCAGGGGCAGGCATGTTTACCAGTGTATCCGTTGCCGGTACTATAGTGGTGGTTACGGGTTGTTCACTATCTGTTTTGCGCAGCAGGTAGTACATGGCACCTGCCGCCATAATAACCATTAATAATAAAATGAGAATAATGCCGGTTTTGCTTTTCTTCTCCCGGGCCGGAAGTTTGAAAACCGGGTCCTGGTCGTGCTTATCTTCTTTTATAGGTGCGGGGTCATTCAGCCGGGCATTCATGATAGTGCCCTGCATAAAGTCGTATGTTCCAATTTGATTTTTTTGCAAAGTGCCCAGCCCGGGAATAACCAATGGCTTACCAATATTCAGGAACTGGCGGGAAAGAATACTATAACTCTCCAGGTCCGAAGTAGCCAGGGGCCTTATCTTACGGGTTTGTTTAATGATGAAATCTATGAGACCATCATCCTGAGATTCATTCGGATTATAAATAAATTCTATGGAATTAGGTGGCAGGGAAACATCCTTATCATTGTCAGTAAGCAAACTAATCTGCGGGGAGATTGCGAAACTTCCCATATTCTGGATGCTGACATGTTTGTTGTTATATAAATATTGGACAATGAGTTGCTCGACCTTCATAGAGAATCTTATAATGGGACAAACCTACATTTTATTAAGAATATAGCCAAAGCAAACCTTGGATTGCGTAAATTTGTGGATGCTTTCCCTCAAACAGGAACAGTTTTTAAACTATTGGGATTTAAACAGGCAACACCTTGGAACTACAACCAGTAAAATTTTGCGTGGCTTACCCATGGCATTTATTTTTGGCTTACCCATATTATTGTTGCTTGCCGTTATTTATTTTTTTTTGCCGGAGTGGTATTATAAAATTTCAAATGTTACTACCGGCAGTATCATTACAGCCGTGATTGCTGTTTTCATAGCTATTCTTTTCATGTCATACTTTCGCATGCATTTTAAGTGGGAAATGAATGAACAACTTTACCGCGAACTCCTCCAAAAAAAAATAACCTGGCTGAAGAAGGCGAGTTAAAAAGTACAGCTTTACCTAAAACCCCGTCAATATGAAGACCTACTTATTTTTAATTCTACTTGGTTTTTTCCTGTTGGGCGGGTGTAAAAAAAATAACAATAGTTGTTCCTTCCAGGCACCAACTGTAACGGCCACACAGGCCGAAAGGACTTACATTGAAAATTACCTCTCTACAAATTCAATTGCTGCGCAGCAACATCCTGCCGGATTCTTTTATAAAATAAATAATCCAGGATCCGGGGCAACAGCTAATGTCTGTTCCGTAGTGAAAGTGCGCTATTCCGGGTTTCTTTTCAGCGGTTCCTTATTTGACAGCTATACAGGCAGCGGTGGTACCAGTTTTGTACTGGGGCAGCTTATTGCAGGCTGGCAGCTAGGCATACCTGTTATTAAGCCGGGTGGCAGCATAACCCTTTATATTCCACCCAGCCTGGGTTATGGAGATCAGCCGCGGCGGGACCAGGCAGGGAATATTGTTATCCCGGCTAATTCATACCTTAAATTTGATATCGAACTATTGGATGTACAATAGGTGGGAATGAATTAGCTTTAACCCTGTTGACCTGCGGAGGTACGATTAAAAAAAATCATGTGAACCACGAAGCCATTTCTGTTTTTGATATGTTTAAAGTAGGCGTGGGCCCCAGCAGCAGTCATACACTTGGCCCCTGGCGGGCTGCACAGCTATTTACCACCTGGCTCCAGGAAAATAATAACCTGAGGCGTGTCTGCAATATTGAAATATTGCTTTATGGTTCGCTTGCTAAGACTGGCATCGGCCATGGAACTGACATAGCCGTGCAATTGGGACTGAGCGGCGAAGATCCGGTGACCTTCAACGTAGATAATATTCATTCTAAAATTGCGGATATAAAAGCCATGAACCGGATTCTACTTGCCGGCCGGCATGAGATAGATTTTACGCCCTCAGATGATATTGAATTTCTCATGTCAGAATCTTTGCCTTTTCATCCTAATGCCCTTACTTTTCTGGTAACGCTGAATGATGGTGAAAAACTGGCCAAAACTTATTATTCTGTAGGTGGCGGATTTGTACAGCAGGAGGGAGGGCAGATGTCTATTACGCAAGAAGTGCAATTGCCTTTTCCTATTAATACGGCGCAGGATCTGTTGCATTGGTGCCGGAAAACCGGCCTTAGCATTGGCGAAGTCGTGATGGAAAATGAGCACGCCTGGCGCCCCGAAAAAGAAACACGGGAAGGTGTATTAAATATCTGGAATGTTATGCAGGCGTGTATGTTTCGTGGTTGCCAAACAGAAGGATATTTACCAGGGGGCCTGGATGTGAAACGGCGGGCATTTTCTTTAAATAAGAAATTATTATCCGGTCGGCCGGAGCACGATTTAAATACCTGGCTTCAAAGTATTAAAGATGGGGGTGTACAGTTCAATTATATCCTGGATTGGGTGAGTTGTTTTGCCCTGGCCGTAAATGAAGAAAATGCTTCTTTTGGCCGCGTGGTTACGGCACCTACAAATGGTGCCGCGGGTGTGATACCTGCCGTTTTGCAATACTATGTTTTATTTGCCGGCGGCGATAGTGAGGATAAAATTATCCAGTTCCTGTTGACGGCGTCGGAGATTGGCAGCATCTTTAAAAAGGGCGCCACTATTTCTGCGGCAATGGGTGGTTGCCAGGCCGAAATAGGCGTAAGCAGTTCGATGGCTGCTGCGGCACTTACGGAGTGCCTTGGCGGCACACAACGCCAGGCATTAATGGCTGCAGAGATTGCTATGGAACATCACCTGGGCATGACCTGCGACCCTATAGGTGGCCTGGTGCAGATACCTTGCATTGAACGGAATACGATGGGCGCCATAAAAGCTATAACGGCTAGCCAGCTTGCTTTACAGAGTTCACCTGATTTTGCAAAGGTAAGTTTGGACGGCGTTATAAAAACGATGTGGGACACGGCCCTGGATATGAACAGCAAATACAAAGAAACATCTGATGGCGGCCTCGCTGTGAATGTACCGCTGAGTTTGAGTGAATGCTAGTAATTATTTTTTATTGAATATTGTAGATTAAATATTGAAATGCAGTATGAGAAACGGCGGCAATTATTGATTATAGAGAGAGTAATTATTGCCGCAAAACCTAAATTTTACTTCTACTACTTTTCCTACAAATTACCGGATGCTGAGAATGGATAAAATTCACTGAATATTATAGTCCCTCCTGATACCTATTGCCTCCTACTAACTTTATGCTGCTATTACCAATTCCCAATTCCGATCAACTAGTAAACTAATCAACCGATCAACTAACTACAACCCATACTTCCGCTTCACATCCCTGTCTGTTTCCCGTTGCTTTATTGTTTCTCTTTTGTCGAAATGCTTTTTACCCTTGCCAAGGCCGATATCCATTTTAGCCAGGCCTTTTTCATTGATGAAAATTTTCAGGGGAATGATGCTGTAACCTTTTTCGCGGGTTTTGGCTTCCAGTTTTTTTAACTCTCTTTTGTTCAACAGGAGTTTACGTTCCTGCATCGGTTCATGGTTGGTGTAGGTGCCAAAAGCGTATTCGGAAATGTGCAGACTTTTTACAAAAAGTTCCCCGCGGTGAAAAATGCAATAGCTGTCATTAAAACTCGCTTTACCTGCCCGCAGAGATTTTATTTCCGTGCCGGCCAGCACGAGGCCAGCGGTGTAGGTTACTTCAAAAAAATATTCGTGGTAAGCCTTTCGGTTGTTAAGTTCAATATTTGGAACGGGGGCAGCCATATTTTAATGACGGAAAATGGCCAGCACATTACCCAGTTTTTCTTTCAGGTCTTTACGGTGTACAATAAAATCAAGGAAGCCATGCTCCAGTAAAAATTCGCTCCGCTGGAAGCCTTCTGGTAAATCTTTTTTTATGGTTTCTTTTATCACCCGTGGTCCGGCGAAGCCAATAAGGGCACCGGGTTCCGCACAGATAATATCACCCAGCATGGCAAAAGAAGCCGTTGTGCCTCCAAAAGTTGGGTCCGTACACAAGGATATATAAGGCAGTTTCGCTTCTGCGAGTTGCCGCAGTTTTCCGGAAGTTTTTGCGAGTTGCATGAGTGAAAAAGCACTCTCCATCATACGGGCACCACCACTTTTATTTATGATCATAAAAGGTAGCTTATGCTGGATGCAATAGTCACAGGCGCGGGAGATTTTTTCGCCCATCACCGAGCCCAGGCTGCCGCCTATAAATTCAAAATCCATACAGGCTACTACAAGATCATAATCATTTACTTTGCCATGGGCAACTGTTATGGAATCATGAATATCAGTTTTTCGATAGGTTTCTGTAAGCCGCTGGTCATAAGGTTTCAGATCTACAAAGCCGAGATAATCTTTGGATTTTATTCCGGCATATAATTCCGTATAATCGTTTTCATCAAATAGAATGAAAAAGTATTCATCACTGCCAATGCGATGATGGTGCTCGCACTTCGGGCAGACATATTTATTTTCCGCAAGTTCACTTACTGTACAGGTATACTTGCAGGCAGGGCATTTCACCCAGAGGCCTTCAGGCGCATCTTTTTTATCTTTGGTAGAGGTAAGAATGCCTTTCTTTATACGCTTAAACCAGCTGGGCCTTACTTCAGTTCCCTGGCTTCCTTCACCTGCAAGGTTGGCATCAAAGTCTTCTTCTTGTCTCATCATAATGATAAATTTCAACAGCCATTACACATATCGGATCCGGCCTCATCATCATCACCGGGTTAAGCCACGGTGATGCTGTTATCCAAATATACATCCTGTATTGTATTCAGCAATTCTACCCCGTCATTAAATGGTTTTTGAAATGCCTTACGGCCGCTTATCAGGCCCATACCACCGGCACGTTTATTTATTACTGCCGTAGTTACGGCTTCGCCTAAATCTGTGGCACCTTTACTTTCGCCACCACTGTTTATTAATCCTACCCTGCCCATGTAACAATTTGCTACCTGGTATCGGTTAAGATCTATAGGGTTATCTGTAGTGAGTTTATCGTACACCAGTGGACTCGTTTTACCATGTTTTGTAGCCAAGTATCCACCGTTATTAGTTGCTAATTTTTGTTTAATAATATCTGCCTGAATGGTTACGCCCAGGTGATTACCCTGGCCCGTAAAATCCGCGGCAGTGCTGTAATCTACCCCATCAACTTTAAAGGCATTATTTCTTATGTAGCACCAGAGCACGGTTGCCATCCCAAGTTCATGCGCCATTTCAAAAGCTTTGGAAACTTCCTGCAACTGGCGGCTGCTTTCTTCCGCACCCCAGTAAATAGTGGCGCCTACGGCAACAGCGCCCATATTCCAGGCATCTTTAATTTTGCCAAACATAACCTGGTCAAACTTATTGGGATAACTTAAAAATTCATTATGGTTAATCTTCACCATCATAGGAATCTTGTGGGCATATTTTCGGCTCACAATTCCCAACACACCGAAGGTAGAAGCCACCGCATTGCAACCTGATTCTACGGCAAGCTTCACAATATTCTCCGGATCAAAAAACATGGGGTTTGGGGCAAATGATGCACCAGCACTGTGTTCAATACCCTGGTCTACCGGAAGAATAGAAACATAGCCTGTACCACCGAGCCGTCCATGATCCAGCATACTCTGCAGGCTGCGGAGTGTTTGATTGCTGCGGTTGCTGTTCCGCCAGATGTCATCTATATGCGTAGGAGAAGGAAGGTGAATATTTTCTTTGGGAATGGTTTTACAAACGTGAGACAATAAACCATCGGCATCTTTGCCTAACAAATCCATAATCTTTTTGGAGGCCATAAATGTTTTTTTGCAAAAATAAGGAATGAGTGGTTAACTATACAGCACTATTCAGCGCCCGAAGGTAAAGTTGCTCCAGGTAGGCCGGCGCTTGCAACAACCGGCTGCCATACCAGCTAAACATTTCCCCATCTGCAAGCAGCACTTTTACACCGGGCAATGCTTCTGAAAAGTATGCCTGGTGCTTTTCTCTGAAAGGGTAGGGCTCGGAAGAAAGTAATAATATTTCTGCACCGGCATTGCGTATATCCTCCAGCGTTACTTCCGGGTATCTGGCCTGGGGATGAAATACGTTCCGGAAGCCGGCCTTTTTCATCATATCATCAATAAAACAATCGCTACCCGCTGCCATAAAAGGTTCCTGCCAGATGAGGTAAGCAGCAGGAATTTTTATATTAGAACTTATTTGGGCAAAGGCATTCGAAATATCCTGCGTTAGTTGCCGGGCATTATCTTGCCTGCCCGTCAAGAAGCCAACGTCTGTAATCATTTCTTGCGCAGCATTTAAATCATTTACATCTGTCATCCATACCGGGAAGTTTTCGGCAAGAGCCATTACATCATGCCGGGTATTTTCTTCTTTATTGGCAATAATAAGGTCGGGTTGAAGGCGTGCAATTGTATTGTGATTAATATTTTTTGTACCGCCCACGAGTATTTTTGATCTGAACCAGGTATCCGGGTGTATACAAAATTTAGTAATACCAATGGTTTGAGCTTTCAGGCCTAAATGAAAAAGTAATTCTGTTTGCGACGGCACGAGGGAGATAATGCGATGAGGCAGGTAACCCAGGTCATTTACTTTTTCCAATAGCATGGTACAAAAGTAGGGGCATAAAAAAAACTTCCACACATCTTTGTTAGGCAAAGCAGTGTAGAAGTTTTTACATTGAGTTGCAACGGCATGTTGCAATCCAGGAATAATTTCTTCTTCTGAGGGGGCCCAGTAGAATTCCTGTTTCAGGGTGTTGGTTTTCGGCCTTTTCGGGGCGGGTAACCGTGGTTTGATTTCAGAGATATTGGATAAGTACTGGTTTTGCCATCATCGCTTGTTACAGCATAGGCGGTTTTGGTTTTTGCCATCGTCGCTTGTTACAGCATAGGCGGGATATTGGTTTTTTTGGTTTTTGCCATCATCGCTTGTTACAGCATAGGCGGGATATTGGTTTTTCGTTTTTAGGACAATTGGACTTTTGGTTTGGTTTTTCTAAGGAATAAAAATTGATCTTAAAGCGAACTAAAACAAAAAATAGAAGTTGACTGATACTGAATTTTAATGGCTTTTCTTAGTCAGGATATTGGACAACTTGTTTGGTTTATTCTGGATTTTTGGATAATGATTGATAATCTCTATCAATCAACTTCTGACACAAAGATGCGGACATTACTTATCGCTTGCAAGAGCGGTTTTGCCTTATTTTAGCCATGGCATTATTACTGTTGGCTTCTTGACTTAATCGTAAATCCAGCCAAAATGGTACGTAAATGTCATACGTATTTTTACGATTCTTCTTTCACCACTAATTCAAAATTAAATCTTATAATACGCATGAAATACACTATTGATAAGGCTTCTGTTACATTAGGGAAAAAATTGATAATAGAAAGGCGTTACCATTTATAATAACCCATGTAGTATCTTTCCCATGAACCCGTTATTTTTGTGTGACATGAAGATTAAATCTTTCCTGGCCCGGCCATTTGCCAATTTTATTTATAAGCAAGTGAAAAAATCTATGGTTACAGCGGTGGCTGACCAGGAAAATTTGCTTAACCAATTAATAAAGTCAGCACAGAATACCGATTTCGGTAAAGATCACAACTTCAAAACCATTACTAATTATGAAGAATTTAAAGCGGCCGTTCCCATCCGGGATTATGAGGGGCTAAAAGAATATATTAATAAGATAAAAGAAGGGAAACATAATGTGCTTTGGAAAGGTCAGCCTATCTATTTAGCAAAAACCAGCGGTACTACCAGTGGCGTAAAGTATATTCCCATTACCAAAGACTCCATTCCTAATCACATAAATACAGCCCGGAATGCCTTGTTATGTTATATGGCGCAGACGGGAAACACCGCATTTGCCAATGGTAAAATGATCTTCCTGAGCGGTTCCCCGGTGCTGGAACGTATTGCGGGCATACCTACAGGCCGCCTGAGTGGCATAGTTAACCACCATATTCCAAAATACCTCCGCTCTAACCAATTGCCAACTTATGAAACCAATTGTATAGAAGACTGGGAAACCAAACTTGAAGCCATAGTAGATGAAACTATCGGGCAGAATATGACATTAATAAGTGGAATTCCACCGTGGATGCAGATGTATTTTGACCGGCTGCAGGAGAAATCCGGAAAGAAGATTGGTGAACTTTTCCCGGAGTTTAGTGTGATGGTACAAGGTGGTGTAAACTTTGAACCGTATAAAGCTAAACTTGAAGAAACGATAGGTAGAAAATTGGATATCATCGAGTTGTTTCCTGCGAGCGAAGGGTTTTTCGCTTTCCAGGATTCCCAGGAACATGAGGGAATGCTTTTAAATACTTGTAGTGGTATATTGTATGAGTTTGTGCCGCTGGCAGAAATAAATGATGAAAATCCCACCCGTCTCATGCTGAAGGATGTGAAAGCCGGAGAACAATATGCGCTTATAATTTCCAGCAATGCGGGTTTATGGGCGTACAATCTTGGGGATTCTGTGAGGTTTGTATCCACAGAGCCATATCGCCTGGTGGTGACGGGCCGCACGAAACATTTTATTTCTGCCTTTGGAGAACACGTGATTGTTGAAGAAGTGGAATCTGCTATTATGGATGCAGCCCGTCATACCGCCAGCCAGATAACCGAATTTACCGTGGCCCCCATGATTTCAAAAACCGATGATAAAAGTTATCATGAGTGGTTTATAGAATTTCAAAAAATTCCTGCAGACATGGAGGATTTTCGGGCACACCTGGAAAGATCCCTCCGGGCAAAAAATGTATATTATGACGATCTCATTGCCGGAAACATCCTGGACTCCCTGCATATAAATATTATAAATAAAAATGGCTTTCGCGATTATATGAAAAGCATCGGTAAACTGGGAGGCCAGAATAAGGTGGCTCGCCTGAGTAATAATCGCCAACTGGCAGACGGCCTGCAGCCTTTCATAGACAAACAGCGTAAAGCATCAGCCTCCTCTTCCCCAGCTTAAACCTTTAGGCTATATAAATTTTCATAATTTTTTATAATGCAGTACGCACGGCAAAAGAAATCTTTTATCTTTGCATGACCTTCAGGATTTAACAAACCAATTCCCCTGGTCATCGTTATAATATTTTTAAGCTTCTCATTTTATTGAACAGATTTTTACCAAGAGGGTAAATTTATGTTTAATCAGTTGCTGAAAGTGGCTTTCATATTGATCAAAGAAAACAAATACAATGTCCAAATTCATCTTTGTTACCGGTGGTGTTACCTCATCTCTTGGGAAGGGCATTATTGCAGCTTCCCTAGCAAAACTTTTACAAAGCCGTGGCCTTACAGTAACCATCCAGAAATTTGATCCTTACATCAACGTAGATCCCGGCACCCTTAATCCTTACGAGCATGGTGAATGTTATGTTACAGATGATGGTGCAGAGACGGATTTGGATCTCGGGCACTATGAAAGATTTTTAAACATTCCCACATCGCAGGCTAATAATGTAACTACCGGGCGTATATACCAGACCGTTATTAATAAAGAAAGAGAAGGAGAATACCTGGGCAAAACCGTGCAGGTTATCCCACACATAACGGATGAGATTAAACGCCGGATGCTGTTACTGGGCGAAGATGGAAAGTATGATATTGTTATCAC
>JBDSWG010000253.1:0-9704 GCA_039926825.1 Ferruginibacter sp. | reverse complement strand
ACTTTAAAATATTGTAAAAATGAGCCGCCAATTGCACCTTTCACGACTTTATCCATGGTTCCTATCATGCCTTTGCTCCAAACTTCGTCCGGCCTTTTTGCAAACCAGACCGGGCCCGCAGAAAGGTTACCGACCCTGACCAATGGCACTTCAATTAAATCGGCACCTGTTATTTCAGCTTTTTCTATCACTCTCCAATCCGGGTGTTGTTTATGCCAGGTGTCAAATATACTTTTTGCAATGAACGAGCCTCCTGTTGCTTTTTTATCACCAAATACCGGTTCGCTGTTTTCTCCCAGTAATAACGTTGCCCCTGTGTCAAAAAGAACGTTTATTATTTCTCCATCCACTACTACCTGCATACTGGCATGTCCAAATCTTTTATTTCCCTGCCTGTCTTTTTTAAATCCAAGTGATTGAATATTTTCTCCAGGTGTATTATAATTAAGTGGTGTATTGTAAAATAATTTACCTGATAAATAATCAAACGTCCAGGAATTTTTTATAAAGAAAAACTGGCCCAAAAAAACATCATGCGGCACGTATGTAGTAAATAAATCCATTTGTTCAGTAGTATCCGGAATTTCAAAAAAAGCGTCCTTAATGGCAGATTTATAATAATTTCCAATGGCAGGATATGGGATAATATTGCTGTCAATTAAATCTTTTGCATAAATAAAATTAGTTTTCCCGCCCTTAATGATAACCTGCGAAATTTTCGATTGAAGATTTATTTTTTGAATAGTGGAATAGTATATAGCTGTGTAACCTCCACCAGTATCGCAAAATCCAAGCAAAGTGTCCCTGGTTAAGGTGGGTATTTTAAGAAAAAATCTTCCCTCCTTTAATAAGGATGGTAAATAAACGGGACTAAATTTTTCACCTGTTACATGTTGTGAAAAGCCATGAATAGAAATTGCAATAAAAATCGAAAAAAAAATTATTTTCATATCCAGTTATTTATTTTTAGGATGATTATTCATCAGCGTTACACCTTATGTATATGTCGATAATTACCATCTTACCTGAAACTATAACTAAATTTATATATAAAAATTAATACCCATAAAAATTTTATTCCGACACATCTCAAACTGCAAATGCTTTACAAAACTCACCGAATCCAACTTTTACCTGCACCGGCAGGTATTCAGCATCAACACAAATTACTACGCTTCAATGAAAGCTATTTAACTAATCCTGTCGTGTACTAGTTCTGCTACAATCTTTATGAGAACTTTGGTGCCAGGAATTTTTGCCATAAGTAGATTTAAGCCTGTTGGTAAATTTCCGAAAGGGGGAGGTCTCCTGGTTGTGCCAAATGGGAACAAAGCCGATCGCTGGTTTTCATGCATATAAAAGACAGCTTCCTTATACGTGGATTTATACCTTGTTACTTGTATTTCCAGTAAGATTTCCGGGTAATGAATTGATGAAAAGGGAAAGACAGCGAGGCCTGCGCAAGCAGAGTAAATCTTGTAACCTATAATAAAAAACTACGTTTTACAAATAATAGGAATTAATATTCTGTTTTATTTTTAATTTACTTAACATAGTTTGGCGAAACACAGTTTTGCCAATACTCTACAATAATTTTAATTAAATTTTTCAGGTCCTGGAAATTTGAAGGCTTTACAAAAAAACCCTGGATAGACTTAGAGTAAGCATCCACTACTGCATCCTGTTCAGCATTCGTCGTAAAAAATAAGTATGGAATCGTTTTTAGGCGAATGTCCTCATTTTCATGAATTTGTTCTCTTAATTCCATTCCATTTAATTTTGGCATGTTGATGTCAGAAAAAACAATGAAAGGCTCTGTAGTCTCTGCTGTGAGGTAGGCCAGGGCTTTTTGTCCATCATTAAAAAAAATTACTTCGTTTTTATATTCAAGTTCTGCAAAAACTTCACAAAACATTTCCTGGTCATCACTGTCGTCTTCCACAATAACAATTACACCGTTCTTATTCATTTATTTATATATTTAAGTACAAATGTACATTTACTTTCAGGTAACAAATGTCTAGCCTGCTGTATTATTATAAGCCCGGGAATAATGGATCGTATATAGGTGAAGAAATGGGGAAAATGCACAGGTGTAGAGACTTGCTACAGAAGGGTAGGAAATAAAGTTAAGTTATCCTTGTGGAAGGTTATTATCGTAGGCATTAACACACTGGCATTAAACTGTATTGTTAATGCTTTTTATGGCTGTAAGAATATGTGCAGGAAGTTGATTCAAATCCGTTGGTTTATTTAAATATCCTGCGGCACCAAGGGTAAGAAATTCTTTTATGGATTTATCTGAAGAAGAAGTGGAGTACATAATGACCATAATATGTTTGAGTAGCGAATCGTTTTTTAAGAACTCCAGACATTCCCGTCCATCTATGCTGGGCATATTTATATCCAGGAAAATACAATAGGGGAGTTGTTTTGCGTGGTGCAATAACGAAATGGCTTCTACACTTCCATTTGCTTCCAGGCAAACTGCAGACGGTGCTAATTCCTGTATAGCATCTTTGAAGAACATCCTGTCGTCTTCATCGTCATCAATTATTAAAAATATTTTATTGTTCATTCTTTTTTTTGCTGCGGGTTATCGTGATTGGGATATAGGAAG
Source organism: Ferruginibacter sp. (assembly GCA_039926825.1). Classification (GTDB taxonomy): domain Bacteria; phylum Bacteroidota; class Bacteroidia; order Chitinophagales; family Chitinophagaceae; genus Ferruginibacter. Next base: position 7,084 of record JBDSWG010000253.1, on the reverse strand, counting down.
TATAACATGAAATGCTGCGCCACCGTTTTCCTTGGCAACAGTAAAAATTTCTCCGTGGTGGTTTTCAATAATCTTTTTTACCAGGGCCAGGCCGATGCCTGTGCCTATGAAGGCGTCCTTGCTATGCAGGCGTTGAAAGATGCTGAATATTTTTTTAGTGTAATACTGTTCAAAGCCGATACCATTGTCTTTGACAATTATTTCTACATAAGATACCAATGGGTTGAAGGCAGGGTATTTCTCAATTTGTTTTTCTGAAAGCGTGCGGGCACTAATGCTGATAACAGGTGGCACATCTTTCTTAGTAAATTTTAAAGCATTGCTGAGAAGGTTACAAAAAAGCTGGTTCATCTGCATGGGTATGGCATCAACAGAAGGCAGCTTTTCTATTTTTATTATAGCCTTTTTTTCTTGAATGAGTAAGTCAAAATCAGATAAAATATTTTCTAGTGTTTCGTTCAAATTTGTCTGCACAAATAATTTTTCATGCTGAAGCAAACTTGAATAGTTGAGGACATCTTCAATAAGCTTTTTCATGCGGGAAGATGCGATTTCAATTTTATTAAGATAGGATATTATTACTTCATTTAATTCTTCCGGATATTTATTCTGGAGCAGTTTGGAGAAAGTTATGATTTTTCTCAAGGGCTCCTGCAAATCGTGGCTTGTTATATAGGCAAACTGCTCCAACTGCATATTGGTTTGATGCAGTTCTTCATTTGAATATTGCAGTTTTGTGGTCCGTTCTTTTACTTTTTCCTCTAATGAAGCTGACAGTTCACGAAAACGTATTTCGCTTTCTTCAATTTGCTGTTTTGCAAGCACCTGTTCCGTTACATCGGTTGCCAGTACCGTTACGCCTGTAATACTATCATCAACTTCCCGGTAAGGTTGGTAAATAAAATTGAAATAAATCTCTACAGGTATACTGTTTTTTTTAATGGTTGCTTTTATTTCATACCCTTCGAAGGCTATGCCGGAAGTATAAACATCTGTAAGTAGTTTTGGAAATACCTGGTCATTTAGTTCGGGTACTCCTTTAAGCAGGGGTTTGTTTATAACAGCTTTTCCTTTTCCCAGGATACCAATCATTTGTTCGTTAGCAAATGAGACGACCATTTCTGGCCCTTTTAATATAGCAATTGCCATAGGTGACTGTGAAAGAATATTGCTGTAACGCTTTTCGCTTGCTTCAATTAATTTATTTTTTTCTTCTGTATCGGCATAAGCACTTATCAGTTTTAGTTCTGCTGCTTTTCTTTCAGTAACATCTTCAATGGCAAGCAGTACTAATTTCTGGGCAGTTGTATCATCTGCAATTTGTCGTCCATTCAGCAGCAGGTGGCGCTCACCGATGCTAGGGAAGTTTAGAATGATTTCGAAGTCGGAGAGAAGTTCATGGTTGCGAATAATTTTTTCAAGCATCGAGCGCATTACCATATCATCCCATTGATGATTTTGTATTTCGTAAAATAATTTTCCTTCGGTTTCCTCTGCGTCAGTTTTAAATTCTTTGTAAAAGGATGCGTTAGCCGTCTTTATGCGAAGGGCTTTATCTAAAACAATAAGCGGATGACGAATGGTGGAAACAATACTGTCAGAATAAAGCCGGGCAGAATTTAATTGTTCCTGCTTGTCAAACAGTTCCTGGTTTACGATGAGGAGCTCTTCATTGCTGCTTTGCAGTTCTTCTTTAGATGTTTCCAGTTCTTCATTCAGGCTTTGCATTTCTTCATTGCTGCTCTCTAATTCTTCATTACCGCTCTGCAATTCTTCGTTGGCAGCTTCCTGCTCTTCGCTTATGCTCCGCATATCTTCCCGTGCCTGCGCTATTTCTGCTTCTAACTGGGTAATACGTTGCCTGGCAGCTTCTTCTTGTTTTGATCTTACCCCTTTACCGGTGGAGAGCGGTGCAATGGCCGGCACCTCAGTTTTGTTGAATAAAACCAGGTAGTATGGTTCCACTGTATTGGAGAGCGGAACAACTTCTATGCTTACCAATTGTTGCTTAGGCTGCCCGGTTCCGTCATTCAATTCAGAACTGGTAAAGTCAGCCTGGTAATCATATGTTATAGAAGGAATATCTTTTTTTATAAATGATTTTTTTGTGGTCTTTACTTTGTGCAAGGCATTTCGCAATTCAAAACTTAACCCTTCACGGGCCATTTTCAGCAGGTTAAAGGTTGGCTTGCCTGGCGATGGTTCTAAAAAAGGCGTAATGATTCCGTGTATGTGAACGATGTCCATCTGCTCGTTTACAATTACCGCGGCGGGTGTGTATTTGCTCAGTAGTATGGCTTCGCCACTTTTTTTGAAATCGGTTTGGAGCGTTTCAGGTATTTGCCTGGTTTTTCCTATGCCGTTATTTTTGCTCGTTTTCGTAGCCAGGGCTTCTTCCTTTCTCTCGGTTGCTACATGCATAAAACGGCCGGGTACCGAATTGCGGCTGTAAATTTTATCATGCTTGTCATGTAGCGTAAACATGTCCGCTGCCGCGCTTACAGTTTCCGATTTACCCAGCATCAGGTACCCGTTTTGCTTTAAGGAATAATGAAACGTGGTTAGGGCTTTTTTTTGCAAATAACTATCTAAATAAATAAGCACATTTCGGCAACTTATCAGGTCCATTTTGGCAAAGGGCGGGTCTTTTAAAAAATTGTGTGGGGCAAAAACACACATATCCCGAATGACTTTCGTCACTTCATAATGACCCTCGGTTTTGCGGAAATATTTTGACTTCCTTTCTTCACTCAACAGTTGTACATCAGCCTGGGTATAAATTCCAATCCGGGCTTTCTTAATAGCCACTTCAGAAATATCCGAAGCGAAAATCTGTATAGGTATTGCAGCAATTTTTTCTCCCAAAAATTCATGCAGGCAGATGGCTATTGAATATACTTCCTCGCCGGTGGAGCATCCGGCAATCCAGATGCGGACAGGTTCGGTGGCTTCCCTGTTTTTAAAAAGCATAGGAAAAATGCTGCTGCATAAAACATCAAAAGTTTTTGTGTCCCTGAAAAATGACGTTACCGGTATAAGCATATCCTGGAACAATGCATCCTGTTCTGCTTTATCACTGCGCAAAAATTTTAAATAGCCGGAAAGCTTTTCTTTTTTACGCATGCCTATCCTGCGGGCAATGCGCCTGCGTATGGTACTTTGCTTATAGTAAGTAAAGTCAACCCCGCTGCGCTGATTCAACAATGAAAGTATTTGTGTGAAAATAGATTCATCATTTTTGGGCATGGATTCTACTTTACCCGTTTCGTTTATTTTGGGAAAGTTGCCATTGATTTGAAGTAGTTGTTTAGGAATATCTTCGGGTGGCAAAATAAAATCTACCACACCGGCATCTATGGCATGTTTCGGCATATCGTTATACGTTGCCGATTGATCATCCTGTGCTATCGTAATGCCGCCATATTCTTTAATGTCTTTCAAACCCAACGTACCATCTTTTCCCGTACCGGACAATACTACGCCTGCGGCGAGTTCTTTATGCACTTCGGCAAGTGACTTAAAAAATATATCTATGGGGAGGTTTGTTTTAAAATTTTCACGTGGGCTCAGGCTTAGCACCCCATCTATAGAAGTAAGAATTTTGTTGGAAGGAATCACGTAGATATGGTCAGGCGCTAAATGTATATCGTCCGTAATTTCATGCACCGGTATGTTGGTTACCCGCTGCAGAATTTCAGGTAAAATACTTTCATGCGTTGGACTCAGGTGCTGTACCAGCACATAAGCCATCCCGGACTGTTCCGGTATTGCCGTAAGCAACCGTTTAAAAGCATCTAACCCACCCGCACTCGCACCCACGCCAATAATTGGAAATAGTTGAGGCGTTTTTGGCGGATCCAGCTTTTCTTTATTTTTTGTTGCAGGCATGGTAATCTATGAGAATTATTCAAGGTAAACCTATTATATATCTTAAACTAAAATGCTTTCGTGACTCGTTGAAGGTGAGGGGTGTAGGTGACCTGCCTCTCTTAAACAGTATGCTGGAAAAAGCGTGGATAGCACTGGCAAAGGCAGGCAAGCTTGATTTGAGCAGGATGCTGTTTTGCTTATAAAAAATCGCCTGCCGAAGTACGGGAAGTACTCTGTGCGCAATGATTAAAGCCATGCTGGATTAGATTACACCCACTGGCGCAGATATGAAGCCCGGTCTTGTGCTACGGCGTATCTGTGCTTTTGCCAAGTCTTAATTAGCCATATGGTTTAAATGTCCAGAACAATTCTGATGTTCGCTTTAAGGGTAGAAACTTGCTGCTTATTAAGTTTTCCAAGTTTCTTTATTAATCTCTTATTGTCTACTGCCCTTATTTGGTCAACAAGAATATCGCTTAATTTTTGCAACTGGTCTTTTGTTAAATGCACTCGCAATAATTCAACGTCAGGCTTAACCTTTGTAGTCACCGGACATATTATAGTAGATAGATGAGTATCATTTAATAAGTCTGTTTGAATAATTACTACAGGCCGGGTTTTACCAGGTTCAGTACCGGCTGTTGGGTTTAAGTCTGCTAACCAAATGTCGTATTGATTAATTTGCATCAACAAATTTTTCAAATTCCGCTAATATTTCCATGGAATCATTACTTATTAATTTAGATTCTTTTGCCAGTTGTTTTTTTAATAACCGCCGCTTATTAAAAAGGTTATAAATACTTACGGCTTCGTTAATATACCGGTTCCTGGCCAATTTCAGCTTCTTTGTTACTTCTTCTGTTTCATCAAAAATTTCATCGTCAAGTTTTAGAGAAAGCGTTTTCATAAATAAAATGTTTATACAAAAGTATACCTTTTTAGTATATACTATTAATTTCAGTTATCATGGCCCTTAAATATTTTGTAGAGTTTTTCCATTTGGCGCAGAAATGCCGCCCGGCCTTCTGCTACGACATATTTTTGCTTTCTAAATAATTTTCAGTAAACCTTTGTCGTAGTTGTAATTAATCGCACTGCAATGGAAGGCAAAGACACGCCATTCATCACAGCCGGGCTGCATATCTACGCCAGGTACGGAAGGCACAGATACGCCCTTCATCACAGCCGGCCGGGTTGCATATCTGCGCCAGGTTAAGTTGTAATCAATCGCTGACAATGAAAGGCACAGATACGCCATCCCTCGCGGCCGGGCTGCATATCTGCGCCAGGTTAGGAGGTGTGAAAATGTTACTTTGTAAGGGTGTTTCCTGATAAGTAGTAACAAGAGCGTAAATCAGGTTGCCTGATTCAGAATTGGACAAAATAAAGCGCTGACGCAGGTTGGGAAGCCTCCGCCAGCGCAAAGAAATTACAGGCCGGGTTTTTATAATATTAATAGTTCTGTTTTCTATATGATACCTGTTACCAGTACAAACTTTACTTCAGCTGCACTTATTAAATGGAATGAAGGGAAGTTGAATTTCTCTGAACACTGTGTTTATGTTTTTTTGGTATTTCAGCAATACACTTGTTTATTAGCTTCTCCCAATACGCAATGCGCTGCTTTAAAACGGACAAATCCTGCATGCCATTCTCCAATTGATACACCGGCAACAGTAATTTTTTAGGTTTGTTACTAAAGGAAATTGTCAAAAACATTTTATCTAACTCTTTGCCTGTCAAAACTGGTTTTCCCCTTCTTTGTTCCCAGATATCATAATCTGATGTTGCAGACCTGGCGGATGCTACTTCCCATAAACTAAAAAGTTCCACCTGCGGCTTTTCACTTTGAAAATTAATATAAAGCAGCATAAAATTTACGCGGTCAATACCAAAAAAATTCCCGTTTATCATTTCTTTTTCAGTCAACTCAAGTTTGTTCTTCCAGACAACTTCAGAAATAAACCCCTGTTCATAAATAAGTCTTTTTGCCTGGCCTTTCTTCTGGATGTGTTTTAATGATAGTATTAAAATGACGACCGCAGTTATCATAGAAAATGCGATAATTAATGTAGATGTCATAACGATATATTTTAATCATAGTTGTGGCTATGATACATAATTAAAAATGAATAATGGTAGTGCTGCCTGCTAAACAATTGTATGGATAATATTTTCTGCAGGAACTTACCAAAAACTGTGATGGGGATAGATCAACAATAATGATTGCCTGTCAGGAGTGGCTTTTTTACTGTAATGCGCCTCGGGAAAATGATTTACCTGCAACACGCATTCGGAACCTGGTAAAATGAAGGTATCCAGCGTTGTTGCTTTATTTACCCTGGCGCCTGTAACAATGCATACAGATGGTATAAAGGAATTATAATGAAAAAAGGGACTCGTGCCCACCCGTGAATCTTCACGGGTAGCGTTAATATTTTCTGCCCTGCCCGGCACAGGGATGTTGTTATATTTATTACTACTGCCCGCAAAAGAGCTTGTATAATTACTTAAAGCATAATCACAAGCTGTACACTGCGAAAGAAAGATCACTCCGGCAGCCACCCAACATAATTTAGCCGATGCTTTTAGCAGACACACCATACTGTTGATATATAATGTACGGAGTTCCATTAATTTGACAGGCAATTTTCGTTTTCAACAGAAGCATATTCTCCCAACTTCATAGTTCTTCTCTTGTGATAATAATCATTTAGAACTTCCCGGACTTCCTGCTTTGCCAACTTATATTTTATATACATTATGATAGCCAGAAAACTACCTGCAACGTAAATTGTAATGATAGTGAAATCCATATTTTAATTTTTTAAATTGATGTTATTACTGGTTGTTGTATACTTCCATAATTGTGAAAGTCCTTTTGCCTGAAGGAACTTCCCATTTTACTTTAGTTCCCTGCTTAAATCCAATTAATGCTGTACCGATGGGAGCAAACACAGAGATTAGGCCTTTCTTAAAGTCTGCCTTTTCTGGTACTACTACCACTAAATCCAATAGTTTATTCTTCACTGCATCTTTAATGACTACCCGGGAATTAAGCCTCACTACATCCTGGGGCAGGTCATCTTTTTTTACGAGTGTTGCTCGTTTTAATTCTTCCTGCAATAAGGCAGCATTCTTTTTATCAAAAGCGTGAATCCACTTCAGGCCCTTCATATAATTGCATAAGGTTTCATAATCTTCTTCTGCTATT
>JBDSWG010000252.1:0-3315 GCA_039926825.1 Ferruginibacter sp. | reverse complement strand
GATTCCGGGCCTGAACTAAACCAGGCTGTTATTCATTTATATTGGAAAGACGACATAGCTGAAATTTTTATTGATACCAGCGGAGAGACCCTGAGCAAGCATGGTTACCGTAAAATACCCGGCCAGGCACCTATGCTGGAATCGCTGGCTGCGGCTGTAATTTATGCCGGTAACTGGAACGGTACCACGCATTTTATTAATCCTATGTGTGGTTCCGGCACCCTTGCCATTGAAGCTGCTATGATGGCCACAGGCCGTAAGCCCGGGCTATACCGTAGCAACTATGCATTTATGCACATCCTGGGTTATGAGGAAGAATTTTACAGGATAGCATATTCCAGGCTGGAAGCAGAAGTAAAACCTGGTGTTGACAGGATAATAATGGCAACAGACATTAGTGAAGATGCCATCAATATTTCTAAAATAAATGCGGGTATAGCAGGTGTGGAAGACATCATAAATTTCCAGGTTTGTGATTTTGAAGAAACGCATTTACCGGATGACAATAAAGGCGTTGTGTATATAAATCCTGAATATGGCGACAGGTTAGGAGTGGAACAGGAACTTGAAATTACCTACAAGAGAATGGGAGATTTTTTCAAGAAAAAATGTAAAGGATATACGGGTTATATATTCACCGGCAATTTAGAATTGGGCAAGAAAATTGGCCTCAAACCCAAACGCCGCATTGAATTTTACACAAGCAAAATTGACTGCAGACTTTTTGAATATGAATTGTATGAAGGCAGCAGGGTGGAAAAATTAATAAAATAATTTCTTTATAAAGATTATAATATGTTAAACAAAAAAAATTTGCTTGGTATAAAAGGGCTGCCACAAAATGCGGCAGCTTTTAAACAAAATTCTTTTTACCTAAGCCATTTTTGCTTTCAGATTTTCATCTATAGCATCTAAAAATTCTTCAGTGTACAAATAGTCAGTACCATGGCTCACTTTATTACCGTTGATGCAAACTGCAAGATCTTTTGTCATTTTACCACTTTCTACCGTTTCAATACAAACCTGTTCCAGGGTATTACAAAAATCAATGAGCGGTTGGTTATTATCTAATTTGCCCCGGAAAGCCAGGCCTCTCGTCCACGCAAAAATAGATGCAATGGGGTTTGTACTCGTTGGCTTACCTGCCTGGTGGTCGCGGTAGTGGCGGGTTACAGTACCGTGTGCCGCTTCTGCTTCCATTGTTTCGCCATCCGGCGTTACCAACACAGAAGTCATCAAACCGAGTGAACCGAAACCTTGTGCAACCGTGTCACTCTGCACATCACCATCATAATTTTTACATGCCCATACAAAATTACCATTCCATTTTAATGCGCTGGCCACCATGTCGTCTATCAGGCGGTGCTCATATGTAATCCCCGCAATTTCAAAATCAGTTTTAAATTCATTTTGATAAACTTCTTCAAAAATATCTTTGAAACGACCATCGTATTTTTTCAAAATGGTATTCTTGGTGGAAAGATATAAAGGCCATTTTTTGCTCAGGGCCATATTCATACAACTGCGGGCAAAACCATAAATACTTTCATCTGTATTATACATGCTCAATGCCACACCGTCACCTTTAAAATTATATACTTCAAAAGTTTGGGCTTCACCCCCGCCTTCCGGAGTAAAAGTCATCGTAAGTTTTCCTTTTCCCTTAATAACGGTATCGGTAGCACGATATTGATCTCCAAAGGCATGCCGTCCCACAATGATTGGTGCTGTCCAGTTGGTTACGAGGCGGGGCACATTCTGCATCACGATAGGCTCGCGGAATACTGTACCATCCAAAATATTACGGATCGTACCATTCGGGCTCTTCCACATTTGTTTTAAATTAAATTCTTTCACCCGGGCTTCGTCAGGAGTGATTGTAGCGCATTTGATACCCACGCCGCAGGCTTTAATAGCATTGGCAGCATCGATCGTAACCTGGTCGTCTGTTTCGTCCCGGTGTTCCATACCCAAATCAAAATATTGGATAGGCACTTCTATATAAGGAAGAATTAGTTTGTCTTTTATAAATTTCCAGATGATCCGGGTCATCTCATCACCGTCTAATTCTACAACGGGATTGTCTACTTTAATTTTGGTCATTGTACTTTTATTTGCGTATTTAGATTTGTTTCAATATAAGTAAGATTAAAGGCTGGAACTTTTTTTCAGTTGCCCATCACCGGTTACTATACCCATATTATTAATGATTTCCTCACCAAATTCACTTGTCTTAAGCAAGCGTGCACCGTTCATTAAATTATAAAAATCTATGGTAACCGTTTTGCGCATGATAGTTGCCTGCAAGGCTGTCGTAATCAGTTCTGCGGCTTCTTTCCAGCCAATATATTCCAGCAACATACAGCCGCTTAAAATTACAGAAGAAGGATTCATACTATCTGTGCCCGCAAATTTTGGCGCTGTACCATGCGTGGCTTCAAATACGGCATAGCCAGTATTGTAATTAATATTGGCTCCAGGGGCAATGCCTATGCCGCCTACTTCCGCTGCCAGGGCATCAGAAATATAATCACCATTCAAGTTGAGTGTAGCCACAACGGAATAATCTTTTGGAGCAATCAAAATTTGTTGTAAAAAATTATCTGCAATAATATCTTTCACCAATAATTTTCCTTCGCTTAGGGCTTTGCGTTGGGCTTCATTAGCAAAAGCCTCACCTTTTTCTTTTTTCAATATATCCCATTCATCCCATGTAAAAGCTTTATCTGCAAATTCCTGCCTGGCCACTTCGTAACCCCATTGTTTGAAACCACCTTCAGTAAATTTCATGATATTGCCTTTGTGCACCAGCGTTACTGACGGCAGGTTATTTTCCAGGGCATATAAAATGGCAGAGCGCACGAGCCGTTTGGTGCCGGAAATAGAAACAGGCTTTACACCATAACCCGATTCACCGGGGAAACGAATATTGGTAACACCCATTTCCTCTATCAAAAATTTTTCAAATTTTTTCGCTTCTGGCGAGCCCTCTTTCCACTCGATACCTGCATAAATGTCTTCTGTATTTTCCCGGAAGATAACCATGTCCACATCCTGCGGATTAATCACAGGAGAGGGCACACCTTTAAACCATTTCACAGGGCGCACGCAGGCATACAAATCTAAATCCTGTCGCATGGCTACATTGAGCGAACGCATGCCACCACCGATGGGTGTCGTTAGCGGTCCCTTTATGGAAACCATATAATCTTTCGCCGTCTGCAACGTTTCTGCCGGCAGCCATTCGCCGGTTTTTTTAAAGGCTTTTTCTCCGGCCAGTATTTCTTTCCAGTTTATTTTTCTTTTGCCCTGGTA
>JBDSWG010000251.1:0-15417 GCA_039926825.1 Ferruginibacter sp. | reverse complement strand
GTTTACATAAATATAATTTTATTTTTTTCATTAACGATATTTTGGCAAGCTGCCATTTAACTATCTGCATAAAGAAACATCTATATGTCGTGCCCGTTTTTAAAATCCGTACTTAACAAAAAGAATTAGGCCTTGCATACCTGTGATGAATCAAATATCTATGAGTGAAACCTATCCCTAAGAGATTGTTTTTTGGTGGCTATACTTTAAGGATCGGGCTAAATGCCCGTCCTTTTTGTTTTATGAAACCCGTGATTGGAATGATGTTAAGGAAAGGATAATGCAGCATTTAAATTATCCCATTAATATAAAACGAGTTAATAAAGAAATTTCTTTTGGCTATTTACCAATCGCTTCGGCCATTGTTTTACCAATATCTGCCGGGCTTTCGGCCACGTGTATCCCACATTCCCGCATGATTTTCATTTTAGCTTCGGCGGTATCATCGGCTCCACCCACAATGGCACCTGCATGACCCATGCGACGTCCGGGAGGAGCGGTCTGGCCGGCAATAAAGCCAACAACAGGCTTTTTATTTCCGGTAGATTTTATGTATTCCGCGGCTTCGGCTTCCATGCCTCCACCAATTTCTCCAATCATAACAATGGCATCCGTTTCATCATCATTCATAAATAATTCCACCGCTTCTTTTGTTGTCGTACCAATGATAGGGTCACCACCAATGCCAATTGCTGTTGAAATACCCAGGCCTGCTTTCGCAACCTGGTCTGCCGCTTCATATGTAAGTGTACCACTTTTAGATACAATACCAATGCGGCCTTTTTTAAAAATAAAGCCCGGCATAATTCCCACCTTACATTCGTCTGCAGTGATTACTCCCGGGCAATTTGGGCCAATCAGGCGGGCCTTGAATTCTTTCAAATAATTTTTCACTTTTACCATATCCTGAACGGGTATGCCTTCGGTAATACATACGATAAGAGAAATACCGGCTTCGGCAGCTTCCATAATGGCATCTGATGCAAAGGCCGGTGGTACGAAAATGATACTCACATCAGCACCCGTAGTTTTTACGGCTTCGGCAACAGTATTAAATACAGGCTTCTCCAGGTGTTGAGTGCCACCTTTACCGGGCGTAACGCCACCTACTAACTGTGTACCATACTCGATCATTTGCGAAGCATGGAAACTCCCTTCTGTTCCTGTAAAACCCTGTACAATAATTTTTGAATCCATATTTACTAATACTGACATGTCTCTTGTATTGAGTGAAAATTATCCCCATATTTTTAATTACGGGATGCCGCAAAGATATGTATGTTAACCTTAAAAATTCCGGGGTTACCTACCATAAGCCGGAAGGTTTGGCCTTTTCAAAATAATCTTATCATTAAGAAAAATCCGGTCATTTGCTTATACACGTGACCGGATTAAAATAAAATCCAGATGTTGTTAGGTATGAATTTAATGATGAAAATTACAACGCCATTTTACCTTCTACACCACCATCATCTACATCGGCTCCCGTCAGTGCGGCATAAGACATTTTCATGTACGCCAGTATTTTACCGTCTTTGGTATCCCAATAGTGCGCAGAGTCGGGCTTGATGCCTATTACACTAAGAGTAGGATCATCTTTGCCTTCAAACCAGGCATTAGCAAAATCAGTCCAGTATTTTGTTTTCGTAGCCTGATCAGTGTAAATCTCGGCGTTACCATATACAGCGAGGTATTCTGATTTGCCGTCATTTTGAAACGTCAGTGCCGTTCTGCCATCTTTGGCAATGTCTTTATTTTTTTCACTTTCTGTAGAACTGAGGAAATATAATGTACCATCATTTTCATCTACTTCCTGCAAGCTCATGGGGCGTGTATTTCCCGGAATATGTTGAAGGTTGGTAGTAAACATGCACGTCCGTGCCTTTTCGGCCATTTCTTTTAATTTCTTCAAAGCTTCGCTACCAGAGAGGTTGTGCGTAGGTTGATCTGCTGCATTTGCCATAACAATAATTTTTAGAGATTAAATATGGCTTAATAATGAAAATCCTATGCCAGCAATTATGGTATTCATCAGGCATTGTGTTCTCTTGCCTGCAGCATCCTCATTTTCTTTGCATCTTTTAAAAACTGGGAAGCAAAAATAAATTCATTCAGATTTTGATTATCCGAGAAAATAATTTCTTCACTGTTGCCTGTCCATTCTTTTTTTCCTTTAGCCAGGTAAAGAATATTATCGCCAATTTCCATCACACTATTCATATCATGTGTATTGATGATGGTCGTGATGTTATATTCTAGTGTAAGGTCTTTAATTAATTGATCTATAACCATTGACGTTTGCGGATCCAGCCCGGAATTGGGTTCATCGCAAAATAAGTACTTTGGATTAAGCACAATTGCCCGTGCAATACCAACCCTTTTCATCATGCCGCCACTTATTTCCGCAGGAAATTTTTTGTTGCTTCCCACAAGGTTTACCCTTTCTAAAACTTCATTTACACGTTTTAGTTTGGTTCTGTGGGAGTCTTTGGTAAACATATCCAGGGGGAACTTAATATTCTCCTGAACGGTCATGCTATCAAATAAGGCCGACCCCTGGAAAAGCATGCCTATTTGCTGGCGCAACTCTTTCCTGGCATCAGCATCCATATCTGTAAAACTTACCCCGTCATAAATAATTTCCCCTTCATCGGGTTCAAATAATCCCACAAGGCATTTTTGCAAAACTGTTTTCCCGCTTCCACTTGTTCCGATAATCAGGTTTGTTTTGCCGGTCTCCATTACATGGCTAACACCATCCAGCACCACTTTTTCCCCAAAACTTTTTCTTATTTCCTTAAATTCTATCACGTAAATTATAATTAAATTTTTGCTGCTAAATTATAGCAGGATAGCTGCAAGTGCATAATCTGCCAGTAGTATCATAATACAACTCACCACCACACTACGGGTACTGCTACGTCCAATTTCCAGGGAACCCCCTTTTACATAATAACCAAAATATGCCGGAATAGAACTTATAATAAAAGCAAAAGTGTATGATTTGATGAGGGCAAAAGTTACATTATAAGGCATAAAATTTTCCATGAGCCCCCGGTCATACGTCTCGGTACTTAAAATGCCGGATGCGCTGCCGGCTAACCGGCCACCCCAAATACCCAGAACCATGGCCAGCACAACCATCATTGGAATGGTGATAATAGCTGCTACAATTTTGGGCATAATGAGGTAAGTTTTTGTATTTATTCCCATTATCTCCAATGCATCTATTTGTTCGCTCACCCGCATATTTCCAAGTTCACTGGCAATTTTACTGCCCACCACACCAGCCAGCACAATACAAACCAGTGTAGGTGCAAACTCCAGGATAACCGTATCCCTGACAATCTGTGCTATTGTACTTTTGGAAATTAATGGACTCACTAGTTGGTAGGCCGTTTGAACGGCACTAACAGCGCCCATAAAGACTGAAATGATACTTACAATGCCAAGAGATCCAATGCCGATATCGGCACATTGGTGCATAAATTCTTTCCAGTATAATTTTGCATTTTCAGGTTTACTTATCATGCCGGAAAGCATAAGTAAATACCTGCCGAAGTGTGTGAAAAAGCTCATTAATATTTATTTAGCCAGCTTAGGGTTTATAGTGATTACCAGTAATTATGCCATTGTTTTGGGGGAGCGTTTCCACCATTTGCTTTTCTTCATTTCTTCCTGTGCATCTGTGCGTGTTTTAGATTGTGCATCTACCACTGCAATTACCACCATATTAAAGATACTGCGAATACTGCTGCCAAGCTGAAGTACATGAACCGGTTTTTTCAATCCCAGCAGTATTGGGCCTATACTATCTGCGCCACCTATCTCCTGTAGCAGGTTATAGGCAATATTGCCGGATGCCAGGTTAGGAAAAATCAGGGTATTCACTTCGCCATCAACAAGTTCTGTAAATGGATAGTTGTCCTTCAATATTTCTTTGTTGAAGGCAAGTATTCCCTGGATTTCCCCATCGCATACAAGACTTGGCTCTCTTTGTTTTACAATTGCCCTGGCCTTTCGTACAAGGTTGGCTTCCGGGGAATCACTGCTGCCGAAATTGGAATAACTCAGCATGGCAATTTTTGGAACGATGTTAAACTGCCGAACTTCTCTTGCTACCAGTAAAGTAATCTCTGCCAGTTCTTCGGCTGTGGGATTGAAATTTACCGTCGTATCTGCTAAAAACAACGGGCCACGTTTGGTAAAAAGTAGATACATACCGGCCACTTTTTTTACGCCGTCTTCCGTACCGATAATTTGTATCGCCGGCCGGATTGTATCCGGGTAATTCCGGCTAAGGCCGCTTATCATACAATCTGCCACACCTGTTTCTACCAGCATACACCCGAAGTGGTTTCTTTCTTTCATTACCTTATAAGCTTCGTAATGATTAATGCCATGGCGTTGCCGCTTCGCAAAAAATATTTCCCCGAACTGGCGGCGCAGTTCATCTGTGTCGTCATGTTTCGGGTTAATGATGGGCATACCTTCCAGGTCAATACTATTGTCTTCCGCTATTTGTTTTATTTTTATTTCATCACCTAACAGTATGGGGTAGCCGACTTTTTCATCCAGTGTAAGTTGGGCTGCCTTTAAGACTTTAATATTTTCAGCATCTGCAAAAACTACCCGTTTGGGGTTCTGGCGGGCTTTGTTACCAATAACGCGACTCAGCTGGTTGTCCAGGCCGAGACGCTTATTCAGTTCCAGTGTATAGGCTTCCCAATCTGTAATCATAATACGGCTTACACCACTATCTATGGCTGCCCGGGCTACAGCGGGGGCCACGGTGGAAAGCAAACGGGGATCTATGGGTTTGGGTATAATATAAGTAGGCCCGAAGGCAATTGTTTTTTCGTTGTATGCGAGGGTTACAATTTCCGGTACCGGTAATTTAGCTAATGCTGCCAGTGCATGAACGGCCGCCAGTTTCATCTCTTCATTTATCTGCCGGGCACGCACATCCAGGGCGCCACGAAATATATATGGAAAGCCCAACACATTATTTACCTGGTTAGGATAATCACTCCGGCCTGTTGCCATAATTAGATCTTTCCGGCTGGCCACTGCGGCTTCATAAGTGATTTCCGGGTCCGGGTTGGCCATGGCAAAAACAATAGGGTTTTTTGCCATAGACTTTATCATGGCAGGAGTAACGACGTTGCCTACACTAAGCCCAACAAACACATCGGCATCCTTCATGGCATCTGCCAGTTGCCAGCGGCTATATTTTGATTCTGAACAGAAATCTTTTTTCAGATCTTCAATATCCCCACGGCCTGTATGCAATATGCCATCTTTGTCAAAAACTTTAAAATTTTCCGGCCGGGCACCAAGAGAAACATAAAGTTTCATGCATGCCATAGCAGCTGCACCGGCGCCATTCACCACAAATTTTATTTTGTCTATTTTCTTTTTCTGAATTTCCAATGCATTCAGCAAGGCTGCAGAGCTGATGATGGCAGTGCCATGCTGGTCATCATGCATAACCGGGATGTTACACCGGGCCTTCAATTCTCTTTCTATGTAAAAACATTCCGGTGCTTTGATATCTTCCAGGTTAATACCGCCAAATGTGGGTTCAAGTGCTTTTACGATTTCGACAAATTTTACGGGGTCTGTTTCATCAATTTCAATATCAAAAACATCAATATCTGCGAATATTTTAAACAACACTCCTTTGCCCTCCATAACGGGCTTGCCCGCGGCAGGCCCAATATTTCCCAGCCCCAATACCGCCGTACCATTACTGATAACGGCTACCAGGTTTCCTTTTGCCGTGTATTTATAAACATCGTCGGGGTTGGCTGCAATCTCTTTGCAGGGTTCGGCTACACCTGGGGAATAAGCCAGTGAAAGATCACGTTGGGTTTTTGCTTCTTTGGTTGGGACAACTTCTATTTTACCCGGCCTGCCTTTAGAGTGATATTCCAGTGCTTGTTGTTTGCGAAGGTCTTTTGCCATATAGAATCTTTATGCCTGCAATTTCTTAAATTTTGCAAGTCCGTCCCCTGCTGCACGCGGCAGCATTTTTCACTATTAACTTTGGTATTAAGGCGCAATTTACTGCATTTAGGCTCAAGCTGCCGCAGTGAGTTGAGTGCCTTTAACCTTAAAGGACCAGGTAATGGTAAATTCTGCAATGATGTTTCCGGCAGCATCTGTGCCCACACTCCGGGCCGCAACCGATGTGCTTTTACCACTGGAGGCGGCTTCTTTTACCATAGCTTTTATAGTAGCTCCATCTTCACAGGTAAAACTGGTACGAGACGTGGCTTTACGGGAGAATGTGCCTTCTATATTCAGAACAAGCATACTGATGGGCGGTACATGCCCATACACATGCGCCATGGCCAGGATCCCCGTACTCATTTCTGCAGCCATTGCCAGGCAAGCGAAATAAGTACTGCGAAAAGGATTGGTGGAAAACCATTTATAAGGAATGGTTACAATAGATTTTTGTTCATCCGCATATTGAATTCTTACACCGCTGAAAAATGCCGAGGGCAACTTCTGAAGTAGAAAGAGGCGCATTTTAAATGGATGGGTGACCAGTTCCAGGAATTTGTCAGACATGAGTTAGGTTTTGGCGGGCACTGAAAATTATCAGTGCAATTTTTAAAAATAGATATTTTGTTTCAGAATTTTTTTGTTTTTTTAGCTATCGCAAATAATCTATGGCCCTTCCTTTAAAAATATTTCCCGGTGGTGCCGCTATCGAATTTGGTACCGGCAGTTTTGATGCCTGGTGTGTTTTTCTTAGCCTTCCCGGCAAGAAACGATATGCGCCCACAGATTTAGAATATTTTGGAGACCTGCTTCACCTGGCAGGGGAATACGGTCCGGTTAAAATTTATAATGATTTTTTAATTATCTACCGGCAAACCACACATGAAATAAATACAGCTTTGCTGGCGCAGATATCCGTACTGGCCGGCACGTACGAAAATCATAAAGTGGAAGTGGATATCCTCTTCACGCTTATTTATGCCGGTATGATAGCAGAAGAAAATAAAGCCGGGGCTATTTTGAAAAAGCGCATAAAAAGGCTGGCCATGCATCAAATATTTAAAGAAGGTATGCCGGTAGA
Source organism: Ferruginibacter sp. (assembly GCA_039926825.1). Lineage (GTDB taxonomy): Bacteria > Bacteroidota > Bacteroidia > Chitinophagales > Chitinophagaceae > Ferruginibacter. The sequence continues at coordinate 8,324 of JBDSWG010000251.1, read as the reverse complement.
AGAAGCGGCAATATTTTCACGCGGAAAAAACTGGAAAGACCTGGATAAACTAATGAAAGAAAAAGGGTTTTAAATTTTATCGGCGTAATTATAAATGAGCAGTTCATTGATGGCCTGCCTTTTATTTCCATGGGAATTTATACTCCTGCGTGCGGGTACTGTGTCTATTTTAATTCCCGGGTATTTATATGCTGTGGTAAAAAAATCTTCTTCTCCTTCTTGTGCCCCAGGCGCAGAATTGCTGAGAAGCCAGTCTGTTTTATTTTCGTGCAATTCCAGGCAAAAATCTCTCAGCCGAAGCTGGGCCGCATCGTCAAAAGCGGAACCATCATAAGCATTAAAAGAAGAAGTTTTATTCAGTGGTTTATAAGGGGGATCAAAATAAAAGAAAGCTTTACCTTTCACTTTGCCTAACGTGCTGGCATAATCGCCGTTCATAATGGTTACCCGTTGCAACAGTTTACTGTCGGCCATTATAGTAGCCTCATCACAGATTTTTGGCTGGTTATATCTCCCGAAAGGCACATTGAATTTATTGTCGCGGTTTACGCGGTAGAGGCCATTGAAGCAGGTCCGGTTCAGGAAAATTAGTTGTACGGTATTTTGTAAACTGTCTTTTACTCCGCTATTGAAATTTTCCCGGCATTCCAGGAAATATTCTTTGCGGGCAGCCTCATCGAGACGGTAATAATTTTCCTGCACTTTTTGCAGCGCTTTAATAAGTGTTCCAGGTTCTTTTTTTATAATGCTGTAAGCCTTTGTCAGGCGGGTGTTTACATCATTAATAATAGCTTTTTTTATAGATGTATTTTTTTGCAGCAACCAGAATAATACGGCACCGCTACCCACGAAAGGCTCTACGTAAGTACAATCTTTTTCGGAGAAAATATAGGATGGCAGATGCGCTTCCAACGCTGGCAGCAGTTGTCGTTTACCACCTGCCCATTTAAGAAATGGCTTCGCCTCGTTCATGTTTATTTATCACCATACATTTTAGGATTCAGGGCACGTGCTGTCCACATCTCCAAAAAGGCTTGTACTTTATACCGGTTATAACTGTTCTTTCCGTCTTCCAGGTATTCGCTGTTTTGTGTATGAAGGCGTTCCCCTTTTTCATTGAGGATTATAAAAACAGGAAAGCCAAAACGTTGGGGATAGTCCAGCATTGAAAATGCTTGTTTGTTCTCATTTTCTTTACTGTAATTCAGGTGATACCACACAAAACTATTCCTGATTACCGAATCAATTTTTACATCTGCTTTTGCGAAGCGTGCAAATTCTATACACCATTTACACCAGTTGCCTCCGGCCTGAATCAGCACATATTTATGTTCTGCTTTGGCTTGTTTTACGGCAGCCTCAATATCTTTTTTTGCATCAGCTGCGGGGTGATAAAGCAAACTATCCTGCTGGCAGAAGGCTGGCGCAGCAAAGAGAAAACAAATTAAGACAGCAAAAAAAATCTTCATATTTTTTAGTATTTCAGCCTGCAAGCTAAGACATCATTTTTTAATGGAACGGTAAAATAAAGGTTCAAAGTGCAGCGCCTCCTCCATTCTTTTTATCGAGAATAATGAAGGGTCGACTGAGCCGGTTGCCTTCATCATCAGTGACGGTCAGGATATGCCTGCCCGCTGTTGGTGACAGTGCCATTTCATGAGTGACGGTTGTTTCACCAATAAAATTATCATCCAGCGTCCAGAATAATTTAGCCTGCGTACGTCTGTTAGTAGCATTAAAAATAGTTTTACCCCTGTCACCGGAAATTTCTAATGGAACATAAATGCGGGCATTGGCCTGGGGCCAGATAATTTCCATAGGAGCATTTGATCCACTTTTTTCACAGCCGGGAAGAAAGGGTGGCACAGGCAGGTAATTATGATTGTGCCGTTTGTAAAAATATTCCATGGCAGGTGGCAAAATAAACCAGGAAACATGTTGCATGTTAGCAATGGTTACACAACTTTCATTTACCTGCCAGTTGCCGCTGGCATCTACATGTACCATTTTATGATAAGGACAAAGCGGTGTTTTGTCAGCCTGGGGCGGCATAAACAATGTATCCGGTTGCGGGCAATCTACATTTGCACGGAAACCTGTTTGTCTGCAGACGGGGATATATTTATAATTATTTTCCGGACGGGTAAACCATTTGCCGGAAGGCAGGTTACGGAAAATTTCAAATAATACCGGGGCGGCATATTGCACACCGATGAGGCTGGGTCTTCCCTCACCATCTGCGTTGCCTACCCACACAGCAACTACATAACGCGGTGTAACACCCACTGCCCAGGCATCCCGGAAGCCAAAGCTGGTTCCTGTTTTCCAGGCTATTTTTTGCGAAGCTGAAAATTGTTGCCATAAACCTTCTTCACCCGGCCGCATCACTTCCTGCATAGCCTGCAGGGTAAAAAATATGGAAGTCGGATCCAGGGGAAACTGGATTGCTTTTCGGGTGATTTTTCCCGGGGCTAAAAATTGCGGTGGGTGAACATCCGTATTATAAATGATGCCGCCATTTTTTTCCTGGTTGTTTGCAATCCGTGCGAGGGAGGCATAGGCCCCAGCAAGTTCCCACATACTCACTTCGCATCCACCCAGTATCATACTGAGCCCATAATGATCCGCCGGTTCCCGGAGGCTATTGATGCCAACGGCTTTCAACGTTTCGTAAAAGCGCTGATATTTATATTGTTGTAGTAATCTTACTGCCGGAATATTTAGGCTTCGTGCCAGGGCCATAGAAGCGGGAACAGCGCCGTCAAAATCCTTATCAAAATTTACTGGCGCATAGCCGCCGATTTGTGTTGGAATATCCGGCACCAGGCTATTGGGTAAAACCTGTCCATCGCTCAGCATGGCGGCATAGAGAAATGGTTTCAGCGTGCTGCCGGGGCTGCGGCGAGCGCCAATAATATCTACTGCAGCCTGGTTATTCTCCCCTTTCAATGCGTTGCCATTACCGGTATACGCCAATACATTCCCGGTAGAAACTTCCATCACCAGAGCGCAAATATTATTTACACCATTGCCGGCGTATTGTTGCTGTCGCAATGAAATTATACTATTGACCTGTTGTTGTAGACTAACGTCTATGGTTGTACGTACAAGTTTTTTATTAGCCGGAAAATCGCGTGCAAAACGTTGTAACAGGTGCGGGCATAGCTGGGGGAGAGGTAGGGGTTTATTTGGTAAAGGTTCCTGCAGAGCCAGATGATAAACCTCTTTACTGAACGTATGGTTATCGTATAATTGTTTTAATAAACGATTTCGTTTGAGCTGTAAAAGGTCCCGGTTTCTCCCCGGGTGAACAAGCCCGGGGGCATTGGGCAATACCGCCAGGGTAGCCACTTCTGCCCAGCTCAGTTTATCTGCGCTGCGCCCAAAGTATCGCCACGCTGCAGCATCCAGGCCCACCACGTTACTTCCGAAAGGCGCATAAGAAGCATACATCGCCAGGATATGTTTTTTAGAATAGCGGCATTCCAGCAGCATGGCTTGGGCTATTTCTGTGAGCTTGTTCCAGGCATTACGATTTGTATGTTGCCCGGCAATTCTTATTACCTGCATACTCAGCGTACTCCCTCCCTGCAAACTACCTGTACTGGTTTTTTGAATAGCACGTGCCATGGCTAATAAATCAACTCCCGGGTGAATGAAAAAGCGTTTATCCTCGAACGTTGTGATGCAGGCAACAAATTTTTCCGGCGTCTCCGGGTTATAAGGAAAACGCCACTGTCCGTCTTTAGCAATAGCCGCATTTAAAAGGCTGCCATCACTGGCTAATAATACAGGCGATACGGGTGCATGAAAAAGATTTACCGGTGCGAGGTAGCTGAGAACAAGCACCACACTTAATCCTGCTAAAAGAAGCCAGGTAAGCAGGTTTGCTGAGAGACCCTTTTTATTTTGATTACTCCCTTTCAATTTTATCTATTATTAGTCACGACAACCCACTTTCCCCCGGTGGATGCAGATATACGGTTATCATACATAGCACTGCAGGCGTTTGCCGGCATAAAATATTTACCAGGGTATGTTGCGTTCAATTGTACGTAATAAATTTTTTCCTTTTTTTCTTCAATGTCGAAATATGTATAAACCCTGTCATCTCTTACATCCCTGTAGGTAAATGGAGAGGATGTAAAGCTTCCTTCGCCATCCATCATGCGTGCATTTAAAATTTCCCAACCGGAAGGAAAAACCTGTGATAAGGCCATCTGTGTATAATTCATATTACCTGTATTCTTCACGCTCACCTTTGCCATAAAATCTGAACCCTGATTGAGGTTGTTTTCGTTAAGGGCTTTTCCATCCCGTGTGAGGTAAGAAATTTTCATGGCGAGCAACCCGGAGTTATTGATTACCGGAACAGCTTCACCGGTTAAGGGACGCCCTTGCACAACCAGTTTTACAAAAAGCTGGTTGGGATTTTTATTTACAAGTTCCAGTGTATTTGTGCCGGCTTTAAAAAATATGGGAACCTGTTGTATATACGAACTGCTATTTATAGTAACAGGACTTCCATTAATCATCAACTGCGCATTAATCTTTTGGCCGGCAGGATTCTTACCACAGTATTTTGCAATAGCCAATAAAGTGTAAGCAGTCGTTTGTGTACTGTACCAATTTTCGCTGTTCATTTTAGCAGCCAGTCCTACCAATACCTCTTGCCCTTTATTTCGGTTGCCCATCAGCGTGAGTGTCTCTAAAACCATGGCTTCATCCCGGGTATCAGAACCATAAGTAAAACCCCAGAAATTTCTTTCGGGGAATTGCAAAGGTAAACCGCTAACGAGATCCTGGGCCGCGTTGCTGAGGCCAGCCAGTTGATAGGCTGCAGCCAGGCGCCAGCGGGCTTCTGCGGAAATATATTTAAATTCTTTCAGCCTGTTCATAGCGCCCAGCTCGGGTGCTTTAGCCAGGGCGAGGGTATAGAGGCGGTAGGCCTGCGCTAAATCTCCGCCATAAAAATTAGTGCTGGAAGGTGCCCAGGCATTGGCTGCCTGCCGCTGAAATGTTTTCCATTGGCCAAATATATAATCGCTTACTGTGTACCCATAATTCCGGGCTTCCGTTAAAAAATGCCCGGCATAACTGCTTCCCCAGTCATCTGGTTCCCGCATGCCAGGCCAGTAACTGAAGCCACCAGGCGGAAGCTGGAAATGAGCAATTTTTTCTATACCCGCTTTTATATTTCTCTCTACCTCTGCTTTTTGTTTTTCATCGAGGTCAGAAAGCTGGTTTAGAAAGAGCTGGGGGAAAACGGCTGATGTGGTTTGTTCAATACAACCATGTGGATAATAGACGAGGTATGTTATTCGCTTTTGCAGGTTCATCTGTGGAATAGATGAAACTTCCAGCGTGACTCTTGAGTTTTCATCATTGCCAATGGGCGTAAAAGTATTTTGCCATTTATTTCCCCCGGTCAGGGTTGACTGGCTTACCTGGGAAATAACCGGGTTCGGGTTTCTGACCTGGAGCTCCACTTCATCTGTGGCAGTTTCCCGCCCGGAACTTACGGTCACTTTTAATTTACCTATGCCCGTAAAATTGTTTACTGTAACATCTGCATAAGCTAACTTGTCACCAGTATTAGCAAAGTGTAAGGTTTGAGTATTTCCAGCGGTGATTCCCAGCAAAGGATTTGTCGTTATTTTTACCTCCACATCTTTTATAGCATTGTCCATAGCAAATACGGTAAGGGGTACACGAATTTGTTCTCCCGGTGCCAATACCCGGGGAAGTGTAGCCAGCACCATCAGTGGCTTTTTTACCGTAACAGATTTTTCCGCACTGCCGTAGCTGCCCGAATGCCCCGCAATAACCATGGCCCGAACGGCGCCTACATAAGCAGGCATTTTGAAAGTGGCCGTGTATTGTTCATTTTTTCCAATGTGAAAAGGCCCGAGAAATTTTACCACCGGTTTAAAACGGTTTGCCTGTTTAGGCTTTGGAGGTCCTGCATCTGCATCTCCACCTATGGTGAGAATTCTTTCCAGTTCGTTGCCCCAGGCACCAATAACATAATCATAAACATCAAAAGATTTTACACCCAGGGCTTCCCTTGCATAAAAAGCGCTATGTGGCTCCGGTGTTTTAAAGCGGGTAAGATCCAGCAAACCTTCATCTACCACCGCTATGCAATATGTCATTTCTTTTCCATGTTGCTCACTCACGGTCAGGCTTAGTTGCTCTTCCGGCCTTATGGTAGCCGGAACCTTTAATACAGGGTTTAAAATTGTTTCTTTATCTTCTACAGGAATGGGTATTGCGCCAAACATGCGTATAGGTAAATCATTTATTGTCTGGGCATGCGGCTGCAGCAGGCTTACGGTTGCATAAATATTAGGCGCCATGTCTTTTCCTGCAGTAAAAGATACTTTGGTCTGGCCCTGGGTAGTTTCCTGCCAGAAGGTGTTCAAAACGCGGCTGCCATCTTCCAGGCTTACTAACACACGGCCCCCGGAAGAAGACGGAATAGACAAGGTAACCTTATCGCCTACACTATATTTTACTTTATCGCTGCTGAAGGTGAGCATAGAAGCCGCCGTCTGGTCTTCATTGCCGGAACGGCTTTGCCAGCCCGGACCATCTATATAAAATACTTCCCCGGCACTGTGCCCGCTTTTTAAATCTTTAATCTGTATGTAATACCTGCCCCAGTCGTCGGGCCCGGAATTGAAAGTCCATGAACCACGGCCATTCACCAGCGATATGGTTTCTTTCTTCAACAGTTTATTGTATTCATCCTGGGTAAAATTGCCGAGGTTATTTCCTCCTTCTTCCCACCACCACCGCCACTCCACCCGGTAGTATAAAATTTCGACCTCGCGGGTACCACTCAAAAGTTTTCCATGACTGTCTGTATTGACCAATGAAACTGAATGGGGCCGTCCAGCAAGTAAATAATTAAATGGCTTTTCACCTTCCGGAAGTTTTAGCCCCGCATAACTTTCATAAGGGCTGTAAGGAATACTGAAATAATCTATGCTGAAACTCCCACCGGGTTCAAAAACCTTTGTCACCAGGTTTGCGGTAAGCATGCCGGGCGCTTCTTTACCGGCTTCAAAATTTGCTTTAATTACCGCTTTACCGGCCTCGTCCAGGTTGCCATCAAACATAGTGGCACTCTGGGTTTGATAATCGCGGGAAGGGTTATCGAAGCTATACCCGGCAAAGGCCGGGAAAGATGTTTTGCGTGCATATAGCGAAGCATCAATTTTTGCATGAAGGTTTTTACCAGGCGTGCCGAAAAGCCATAGCGCTTCCAGGGAGCCGGCAGTGCCACCCGGGGAAAGCAATTCGTTATCCGGAAAGTTTAATTTTATTTTCAAGCGGTTAGGCATAACTGTTTCTATCTTCAACCTTTTTTCAAAACTGGCACCACCAATTTTTGCTTTTAATAACCAGTTGCCTGTGGGTGCTTCCGGGGTAGTGGCTGTCTTCCAGGTATAAAAGCCATCTATGCCCTGCATACTTTCCTGCTGGTATAATTGCCCTTGCGGGGTAACCAGGGTAAACTCCAGCGGGAAATCGTCGGGCAGTTTACCTTTATCAGATTCCACCATGCAGGTAAGGAACAGGCTGTCGCCCGGGCGCCAGACTCCTCTTTCCCCGAAAAGAAATCCTTTAATGCCGTTTTTAATTTTTTCCCCACTCACATCGAAGCGGTCAAGGGGCAAAGCACTGCCATCATCAAGTTTTAGATACCCGGTTTCTTTCCCATCTTTCGCCAGTAAAAGAAAGGGCTCGCCGGATAATGAAATTTCTGCTGCACCATCACCATCAGAACTGCCTTTGCCAATTACCTGTTCCTGAAAATTCATCACCTGGAAATCTACGCCACGCATAGCTTTCGTGGTGAGGATATCCGTCACCATCACATGCAATGTTTTATCATTTCCTACTTTAGCTGTAAGACCGAGGTTACTGGCAATGATGTTCCGCGTGGCCCAACGTTCTTTATTATAATAAGAAGGGTGGGAGGGATCATTCCGTTTTTTCCAGCTATAACCATAAGGGTAGTAATTATCGTAGCGCTCCCAGAAATTATCCAGGGAATTGTCTTCTTCATAAATCTTTTGCGCTGCTGTGCTTTCTTCATCATCTTCTTCATCAGCATTCTCTTCCTCATCTGCCCTTGCATTATTTACTCCAGAACCTTTTTTATCCTGGAGGTATAAATTATAACCCGGCCGGAAGCCGATAGTTACATGGTAAATAGCGCCCGGCTCGGTTTGCAGGTATTTATCAATATCCAATGTAAAATGTTGCTTTTGATGCAGGTCCAGGGATTTATCATCATCCAGCCGTAACGTCTG
>JBDSWG010000250.1:0-3358 GCA_039926825.1 Ferruginibacter sp. | reverse complement strand
TGAATATATGCGAAATTTTTACCGCAGGTTTATGGAGTCTGAAGCCGGCCATTATACTTTATTCATTAACCTGGCAGAACATTATATTGAAAAGCCTTTAGTCCGCCGCCGTTGGGCGGAATGGCTGCAATATGAAAAAGACCTGATGAACAGCCAGGAAGTCAGGGGCGATCGCATTCATTAAATATTAAATTTACAAATAAATCAAGTATAGGGAATACACAGCAACGGTCAAAAAAGCAAAACAAATCCCGCCTTAAATAGAAGGCAATTTAAAATAGGCACTTTCTTTTTCAAAATTCAAATAGCCATATTCGTTTTCCAGGTTCTCCATTTTTAAAAGATGCTGGTGCAGGAAGTTTTTGTGTGCTGCGGAAGCCGGGTTAAAAGCTTTGTGATTATAAGCAGCGTTAATTTCGTTTATGCGCACCAGTAAGGCCTGGGTATCCGTGTCGGTGCAGGTACTTATAAACTTTTCCCAGACGTAATTGGTAGCCGCATAATTTGGGTGCACCATGTCTTCAGCATAAAAACGATAATCCCGCAGATCGTCTATCACCAGTTCATAAGAAGGAAAGTAAAAAACATCGTCCCCACAGACTTCATGTACCGCCTGGATGAGGGTGGCTTTGCTACGGTTATTTTCTATAAAGCCTTCTCTTAAATGGCGCACCGGGCTGATGGTATAAAGAAAACGAGCCGTGGAGTTTACGGCAAGTACGTCTTTTTTAATTGCATTCAGGCTCTCTATCACTTCCTGTGTTTTTAAAAGCCTGTGGTTAAATTTATCTGCCGGCATTTTATGGCAATTGGCTGCTACCGCAGGTTTGCCATCTATATGGGCATCTTTTCTTTCATAGACAAAAGCCGACCCCAGGGTAATTATAATCCAGTCTGCCTGGCGCAGGAAGGCCGCTGCTGCTTCCATCTCTGAATTAATTTTTGACAATGCTTCTTCCTTCACGGGTGAGGAAAAACGGGTATGGTGATCCCAGCTGGCCCAAAGTTCAGAATGTTGAAATAAAACTTCAGCCATGTATAATTCTCCTGTACAATACCTGTGTATCGCCTGTTGAATACTCACCGGGTTAAACAATATTCCATGAGGGTTTTCCTTCACACGCCATTTATGTGCAGCTAGTTTAGCCCCTACCTGGCTGGTAAAGCAGGAACCCATCAATAATAATTTATCTGAATGAAGGATTTTTTTTCCCTGGGGCTTCGGTATATATTCTGCATGGAACTGCATTGGAAAAATTATTTTTAATACAAAAATTCAGGAATGAAAAATGTGCCCGGCAATTTCCAGAGATGATTGCAAGGCAGTTTTATCAATATCGCTTTCAATATTCAATGCTTCGCAACGGGCTATCATATTTTCCATATTCATATTTCCTACGAGATCATTACCTGCCATGGGGCACCCGCCAATACCTTTCAGGGCGCCATCAAATCTCCGGCAACCCGCATTTAATGCAGCATCAAATTTTGGCTGCCAGTTATGGGCTTCAGCGTGCAGGTGAACACCACATTCTACTGCCGGAAATTTTTTTATAACGTTTTGGGTTATATTAGCTACTTCTTCTGCAGTGGCCATTCCTACAGTATCTGCGAGGCTGATAATATGTATACCCAGGCTGGCCATATTATCTACCCAGTCAAAAACAATATCCGTGTTATAAACATCCCCGTAAGGATTTCCAAAACCCATTGAAATATACACGACCAGTTCTTTATTATGAGCCACACACATCTCCTGTATTTTGGTAACGCGTTGTAAGGACTCCCCAATTCCCGCATTTGTATTGCGCTGCTGGAAAGTTTCAGAAATAGAAAACGGGAAACCCAGGTACCTTATTTTTTCTGAAGCACAGGCAGCTTCGGCGCCGCGTTCATTTGCTACTATTGCTAATAACTTGGTTTGCGTTTGAGAAAGATCAAGTTGCGCCAGCACATCATTTGTATCTGCCATTTGCGGTATGGCTCGTGGTGAAACAAAGCTCCCGAAATCCAGCGTATGGAAGCCAACATTCAATAAGGATTGGAGGTAAATTATTTTCTCAGCGGTGGGAATGAAAACCGGCCAGCCCTGCATAGCATCCCTGGGGCACTCAACTAATTTTACTTTTTTATCCACCATCATATACATACAAAGTTAAGGCTACATCCGGATTCCGGCTATAAGCCTATACTAAAAAAATCATTTGCCTGGCACAGCAATTATATTTAGCGTTTATCCATAATCAGCAGGGCAATTTCAGCAAAACTTACTAAAAATATTGCTGTATGTAAACCGGGGCCTCAGTATATGCTTGATTTGTAAATACAGGTTTCTATTGGCTTAAATAATACTGAATCTAAAATACTGGCGGCATTAATCCATTATTTATCCTTTTCCTGCGACCTTATTTTTACCATTCAAATTAATCTAAACCGAAACCGGCACGAAACAATTTTTTTTCTATTTAATTACAACTAAAAAAAACAATCATGAAAAAGTTAACTATTATCGCATTAAGCATGGCTGCAATGATTTCTGCCTGCAAGAAAACAGACGTTAGTCCTACCCCGGAAACAACGCAACAAAAAATTCTCGGAAGCTGGGCTTTAAAAACAACAATTTCTAATGAATTTAACAATGGACAGAATTACAGGGATACATTTTACTGGCCACAGGGAAATACCATAGATTTTAAAAGAAATAACAAAGTATATTTTTACGAAAACGGCATGTCAGATTCTTCCACATACGGCATATTGACAGAAACTAAGATATGGATTGAGGACCCTACTGAAGTCTATGATATAACCAAATTAACAGCCCATGAGTTCCAGATTTATCAAAAAATAATAAATGGCACCAATCAATATGTAGAAGGCACTGTAAACATGGCGAGGTAAAATTTGTCAAAAGTAAAATTTTACCCCCTAGGCATTATAAAGTTTTACGTTGTTTCATTACCTCGTAAAGCATGATACCCGCAGACACAGATACATTCAACGAATCAAAATCGCCCGTCATCGGTATCCTGAATGAATGGTCACTGGTTTTCAGGAGGGCAGGGTAAATTCCCTGCTCTTCACCACCCAGCACAATGGCTGAGGGCAGTTGGAAATCACAATCGAAAATATCTTTGCCTGCCTTCAGATCACTGGCAAAAACAGTGATACCATTTAAATGTAAATCATCTACTGCCTTCATCAGGCTGTTGACACGGCAGATAGGGATTTGTTCCAGCGCCCCGGCAGAAGTGAGAATGGCATCTTCATTCAAAGCCCCCACACCTTTCTCAGGAATGATGATGGCATGCACATCAAAACAAAATGCACTACGGGCAATACCGCCAATATTACGTAT
>JBDSWG010000249.1:0-7221 GCA_039926825.1 Ferruginibacter sp. | reverse complement strand
GTTAAATCGTTTAATTGTATAACCCGCACTCAAACCGCCAAACATAGCTGCGACTGACGGCCTTTGATAGTCTCCATTTATGTATATCCTTCCGCCTAACTCACCAAGTCCTATTTTTGGTTCAATGAAGAATTTTTGAATATTCTGTTTATACCCGAATAAAAAGGGGATAATTCGGGTGGTGACATTGCCTGTGGCTACGGTATTTTTTGAAGTAAATTTTGAAACACCGGAAGAAAGCGTCAATTGTCCTGATGCATTGATTCCGTATAAATCTTTTACAAAAAAACCAACGCCCTGGTCTTTCTGAAAACCAGGAATGGCCACCTCTCCATTAAGACTAAGCTTGTTAACTCCTTTTTGAGCAATCAGGGCGGGGCATAGCAGGCAGAACAGAATAAAAAATAAAAAATTGCACCACATATTTTCCTTTTTATGAGCAAGAAAAAACTTTCTGATGTATCACTCAAATGACCGGATCTTTAAACACATATTTTTATTCAATCCCAAGTTTTGGTTTAGGTGTGGGGCCGGCATTTTTGTATTTCCCTTTAGTCCATTTGTAAACCTCATTCTTATCGTCAATATAAAAAGTAACAATTTCGTTTACTGAAGAATATTTCGGGTTATGCATCTTGATTTCTTTCCAGTATGCTAACTGTTCCCCTACTGCTGTATCGTTTTTTATGACAGTTGGCGTACCCTCCACAGAAACCAGGGAATCTCTCGTTTTACCAATATATTGGTTATAGTTTTTGGATGCGGTACAGGACAAACAAGAAAAAATCAGGCAAAGTTTCATCATTCTCATCATCGGGATTCAGTTTGCTTGTAATTAATCTTAGCTATTCTTTATGGTAACCCGCGCTTTTTAAAACCACTTTCAGTTGTATTAAAGTATTGCTGGTAGAAAACACAAGGACAGAATTAAAAAAACAATTACTTGCCAGCGGGTGATAGTCTTCTATATAGTTTTCTTTTTATGGTTTATTTTTTCACGCAGGCTATTGAAGAAAATACTCCTGTCTTTTTCACCCACCTTACTGATTAAGGTAGATTTTTTCAAAATGTTCTGCAGGTTGTTGAAAGCATATTTGCAAAACCTTTCATCCCGGGTGGCCATAAAGTTTAACCCGTCGTGGTTTATTAAAGTGATTTTAAAATCTTTTGAGTCTACGTGTACGGAATTGTCTCCCAGCAGGCACTCATTAATATATATTTCGTTGGGAGCGCTATAGGGGCCCGGCTTTTCATTAACGAGGTATTTTACACCCGCATCTGCCTGTGATTCTATGTGGTTGATTAATTCTTCTAATTGATCATAAACTTTTACAAGGGTTATTTTGTCAGGAAAAACATTGGCTTGCCTGTAATATTCTATTTGCCGGATGGTGACATGAATGCTTTCTTCATTCCATATTTCAGTTGAATTAACCTTGTTGTATGCTTTAATGATTTGCAGACCCGTCTTCATTAAATTTTCATCCAGGCTTTCCGGGTGAAACTGTTTTTTTACTAAATCAGGGTAATGTATCAATGTACGCTTCCAGAAAAAAAACTTGAATGCGGCCAGCTCCTGAAACTGCATATAATGAAACATGGGTATATCCTTATTCATAAAATACATGTGGTGCCCGCTTATGCTGCCAAACAGTGTAAGATTTTTAAGAACTTCCTCCAGGTATTGTTGCAGGTTAAAATTGTTGTGATCTACAAGCTTTCCAGAGAATATTGTAGTTTCATTATCAATTTGCAATAATTGATCTAACGATATTTTATAATGTTTGCAAAGCTGCTGAATTTCATCGAAGCCAATAGGCTTTTCTCCCCTGATACGCCTGTAGGCACTATCGTTACTGATGTTTAACAGCTCTGCGATTTCTTCCACAAGCGAAAGATGGTCCGGAAGTTTTGATTTTATATGATTGAAAAAAACCTGTTGGGGTAGGGTTACCATTATAAAACTTTTTACAATTTATAATTTTAGTAGTGTAGTTTTTATCTCCAAAAAACCAGATAGCATCATTGAATTTAGTAATTATTTATAACTTTTTTATTTAATATTATTTTCCTGCCAATTCACTAAAACCTTTTCTCTTAAAGTACTACAGCTTTTTAACCAGGCGCTGCAGGGACTACTTTTACGTCCACACGATAAAAAATCATTGTCCGGGTGTAATTCTGAAAGTTTTAGAAGGAGTAAGATACAGGTACCGAAAGCGAAAAAAGGTAGTTACCAGCAATAAAATAAAATGAATAATTTAATCGTTTTAATGCTTTTGCTCGCATTTGCAACTTTAATTTTCTGCCAGCAAACAGAATCTAAACAACATTGGACGGATTCAGAGTATAATATATAAGTAGAAAATAAAGACAGCAGGGTGGTATTTTACGAGTGTTGACACTGTAGTATTATTTTGAAGCCCTGGTAGCCGATGCGGTTAGCAGCACATTAACAGCCTTCATGGGAAAATGCCCCCGTTATTACAATTCCCTAGGCAATTGGCTGGCAAGTGTGGCCGCAGGGTTGTATTGTTTATCGCCTCCGGAAAAAATAAAAGAAGAGCGGCTTCTTCAGCTTTTTATTTTGATATGGAATGCGCCTCTATAATTCAAATACGCGACCATCAGTAACAAATATTTCCCCACTGTTGGCTTGAAGCTTCACCTAAGATGGAGGTATTACATTGCACGGAAAATAAGGGCAGAGCCAGTGTCCTGCTACTTAAAAATACAGTGGTGGAGGTGAAAGAAAAAAGTGAAGTCAGGGTCTATGCAGATTTTATAAAAAATGGCATATCCAATAAAGTACATAAATCCTCCAGGTAAAAAAATTACTCACAGAGCGTTGAGAGATTATTAGCAAGGCTTTCCATATCTACAATGTCAATTGGTTTAGTGAAATAAGGAATACCTGCGTTGCCAAAGTAAGATTTGTCAGCAGGGTTTTTCCCGGAAGAAAGAATAACTACCGGGACAGAATTTAAAATTATATCGGCCTTAATGCGTTCAAAGGTTTGCCTGCCATCGAGGTATGGCATGTTTAAATCAAGAATAATCAGGCAAGGAAGTAATTTTTTATCTTTTGCTACAGTTAATATTTCAATGGCTTGCAAACCATTTTCGGCATACATGATTTTACATTCAGGACTGGTCTTTTGCATTATATCTCCTAACAATTCCCTGTCATCGGCATCGTCATCTACGTAGAGTATCGTCTTTTTGTTAGGTTCCATTAATAATTCGGCATTGCTTATTTCATGTCAGCATAAATCTGAAGCTCTTTATCCGGTTCAAGAGGCAAATATATGATTACTGTTGAATTTACGCCTATCTGACCTTCCAGCGAAATGGAGCCGTTGTGATTTTCTACAATCTTTTTACAAAGCGGAAGGCCTATCCCCAACCCCCCGCTGGGATGAAGTACCCGGAACAATTCAAATGCCTGGTCCTGATATGGATCCTCAAAACCAATTCCCTCATCCTGGATTTGAAGTTTTAAAAAGTCTACAAATTTGTATTTTCCCGGCAGCTGGCGAAACTTGTTTAACTGAAGCGAGCTCGCAAACACTTTTATGTTCACAACATGGCCAGGCTTTCTAAACTTTGTGGCGTTTGTAAAAAGCTCTTCCATCAAAAACTTCATTTGCTCCGCGTTTGCTTCAATCATGGGAATGGCTTCGGCATCTAACACAATGCTGATGCCGGGGTTTTGTTGCTCTACCAGTTTCTTCGCAGACTGCATTATATCAGATAGGTCTATGGGCTCGTATTTCAAGGCTTCATTGCTAAGCCACACATATTGTTGTAATCCCTGTAACTTGTTTTGGATATCTTCTATAGCTTTTTTAAATTTTTGTGCGGCAACAACATTTTTTGCATCCTGCGGTGTTTCCACTACCTGGCTGGAATAAAATAATAACTTTCGCACAGGCTCTTGCAGCGTGTGTGTTGCCAAATGGTTAAACTGCCGGAGCTCCTTATTTTGCTGATTGAAAAGAGCGATTTGGAGGTCAAGTTGTTCGGCATGCTGTTCAAGTTCTTTTTTTGCGGCTTTAAGCGCTTCATTTTCATTTAACGCTTTTTCCGCTGCCTTTTTTGCCGCAATAATTTCGTCTTCAAATTTTTTGCGTTTGCTTACACATATGCCGGCAAAGTAGAAACTGATTTCCCCGTCTTCGTCTATTCGTTCAGCATTAATGAGCATGGGCACGTGTGCACCGTCTTTCGCCTTTAGTGTTATGTAAATTTCTTCTGCATGCCCCTTCAATTGCAGCAATGGGTAAAAATGTGTTTGCTGAAAAATGCGGGTGCTTAAGGTAAAAATATTTTCCAGCTTTTGCCCGACGAGTTCGTCCCTCTGGTAATCCAGGTATTTGCATAATACCTCATTAACATCAGCAATATTTCCATCAGCAGAAGCAGAAAAATATACGCAGGGAATATGTTTATAGAGATGCTGCATTAAAGCTTATGTTGCAAAAACTCTTTCATCAGCCTGATCACTTCTTCTGGGTGGCTCATGTGCGGGCAATGCCCGGTGGCTTTCATCACCCGCAGCACGCTGTGAGGTAAGTTTTTCTCCAGGTAATCCCCTATTTCCAGCGGCGCAATCATATCTTCAGAGCTCTGAAGCACTAACGTTTCCAGTTTATTATACTTTAAATCCTGCCGATTGTCGCTGAAAAATGTCGCTTCTGCAAAACGCCGGGCAATCACCGGGTCAGTAGAACAGAAACTTTGGGTCAGTTCATCTCCCAGGCCCGGCTGGTCAGCGTTTCCCATAATGTTTGGGGCAAGGAAATTGGCCCAGCCAATGTAATTTTTTTCCATCATATCCAATAGCCCTTCTATGTCGGCCCGCTCAAATCCCCCTACATAATCACCATCATTGATGTAACTGGGTGAAGGACTAACCATAATCATTTTGCTAAAATATTTCGGTTGTTCATTAGCAGCCAGCATTCCTATCATGGAACTAACGGAATGCCCCACAAAAATTACATCACGCAGTTGAAGTTCTTCACAAACCTCCAGCACATCTTTGGCGTAACCAGCCAGGCTGGCATAACGCTCCCGGTTATACGCAGTGATATCTGATTTACCCGCCCCAACATAATCAAAAAGAATAATCTTGTAGTCTTCCTCAAATGCAGGAGTTATAAAGCGCCACATGTTCTGGTCGCATCCAAAGCCATGGGCAAAGAGTAAAGGTTGGGTACCTTTTCCGGAAATGTTTACATGATTTCGGGAAGACACAGCTCCATTAAGATTTTGAATTTGCATGTAATGGTTTATTTTATATTATAGTTTTGGCCTATGTGGAAACAGTAATTTTAGAAAATTGAGGTTTTTTTGTGCTTGTTTTATGCTTTAATCAATATTACGACTAAATGTTTATTTCATAATTGCAAGGTAGATATTGAGTTAATGATTTTTCTCTTTTATAACGCTGAACTGTTGATAAAGTTTAAGCTAAAAACACGAAAGTATTATTCTTACGCGGGTATAGTATTCACAAAGTATAATTAAACCCTACCTGATGTAAAAGACAAACTAAAAAATTCAATCCGTTGGATTAACTGTATTACTAAATGCAAGGCTTAAAATACGAAGGCAATAGATGGGCTGCCTTTTTTATCTGAAACCAACTTGCGCCCTAAAACTACCCCGAAGATTAAGCGGTTACCGGATAGAGCTATTCTTTTAGGTTAAAAAAAGCTTTTGCATTATTATAGAAAATATCATCCTTCTGATGAGCACTCAAAAAATCTGCAGATTCAATATTGTCAATTGAAATTTTAAAGACATCGTTCCAAACCATTTGGTCCGAACCATACATAATCCTTTTTGAAAAGCCAGCATCAATTAGTTGCTCCAGGTAATGATGAAACTCTTTGATGGGTAATGCCCAATTAAGTACTGCGATATCAACATTAACCTGGGGATACATGTATAAAATTGCTTTTGTTTCCTGGAGGTAGGGCCAGCCGGCATGCATTAACTGAACTTTTAAATTTGGATACTTTACTAGTACTTCTTCAATTGCCTGCGGGTTCCCCAAATGGTTTCTAAAGTTGGGGCAACATTCACTGTACGGTGTGCCCGTATCTCCTAATCCTGTATGAAGGGCAATGGGAATTCCATAACGATTGCAAATATTTAAAAACGGAACCATAAGACTATCAGACAATGTAAGACCCGCATATTGAAGGCCTAATTCTCCTAATACTTTTACGGTTCCGTTTTTTATTAACTCAATAAACTTTGCAGTATCTGGAAAGGCGTGGCGGGGCGAAAAATAGCAGCCGCCAATAAATTTTTTGCTGTCAAGCGCCTGGTATTGTTGTATCATTTGAACCGGGCCACTTGCAATGGCAAATTTTATATTATATCGTTTAAGCTCTGCAATCATATTATCTGTCACCTCCTTATTACTTTTGTCGCTGGGAACTACACCAGTTATTTCATTCGGAGGGGCAGGGTAACCATATTCGTCAAATGCGAACGCATGGAAATGGGTGTCAATTATTTTTCTTTGAGCAGATTCCTAGGAATTACAGGAAGTAAAGAGGATTAATAGTAAATAGAGTCTCCACATAATGGCTGTATTTGTTCGGTTATTAATTTTGGTGAGGGAGTGATGTATGCTTCCCGCATGTCGCATGCAGATAAGTTTTATTTTAAACTTTTAAGACATACGTGTTCCTGTGATGTGATATGCAATCCGGTTACATACATATTTTATTTTTGACTTTTCAAATATTGAAGTTGAAAGGCCGCATCAATTCCGGAGCGTGCATTTTTATCTTTCGTCACTGCCATTTGATATGCTTCAATAGCTTCCGGTAGTTTCCCCCATTTTTCATACACATGCCCAAGATAAAAATAACCGTATGCATAATCAGGATTTACTTCCGTGGCTAATTTAAAGATTGCTGTTGCGGCTTCATAATCCTTGAATAATAATAATCTTTCCCCCAACCACTCCAAAGCGCTACTACTGTAATCAAATGCTGTAGAATCTGTTTTCTTTAAATTTTTATACACACGAATAGCATCTGCCACAGAAGATTTTTGCATCACAGTATAAAGCGTATCTGCAATTAATTTCCGGGGTTTTTCCCATGTGCCTCCCCGGTATATCTTCATTATATTTTCAAATAATTCATAGCCAGATTCATTAGCGCAATTTGATAATAAGATTACGCATTTTTTTTC
>JBDSWG010000248.1:0-2514 GCA_039926825.1 Ferruginibacter sp. | reverse complement strand
TACAATGGGTAGATGTTTTTACAAGGAATTGCTATGTTGAAATTGTATTGGATAGTTTGCGATTTTGCATAAAAGAAAAAGGCTTAAACGTGCATGCATGGTGTCTGATGAGTAATCATCTTCATCTTATTATCAGTGCAAAAAATGGAAATCTATCTGATGTACTGAGAGATTTTAAAAAGTATACATCTGGTAAGATTACCGCAGAAATTGAAACAAACACGCAAGAAAGCAGGAAATCCTGGATGTTATGGATATTTAAACAAGCAGGAGCAAATAACAGTAAGAATAAATATTACCAATTTTGGCAACAAAACAATAGACCTGTTCAACTGGATAGTACAGAATTTACATTAACCAAATTAGAATATATTCACAATAACCCTGTAAAGGCTGGCCTTGTATTAGAGGGGGAAAATTACTTATTGAGCAGTGCAAGGGATTATAATGGAACTCAAGGGTTACTTCTTATAGAACATTTAACTGCTGCATACAGTTATCGTAAAATAGAATAACATTTTTCATTTGTGCAAGTGATGGTCAATGGTTCATTGAATTCCAGACAGAGTCTGGCTTCGATTATACATCCGAAGAGCGCTGCGCTAACTCTCCGAATAGCGGATTTGAGCAGCGCCCGAACATGAATGACAGGGAAAAAAAACTACCTTATATTTAGATATGATAAAACGACCACAATTATCCCGCTGTTTTCAACTGCTCGCCCTGCTGGTTATTCCCACTTCCGTTTTTGCACAAGTCCCCAGTGATGTGCAGGAAAAAATCCGGCGGGTAGAAAATTTTCTTTCCCCTGCTGTTGTGTATGGCGATACTGCTGCGCATGCAAACCTGGAACAACGCATGAAAGAAACCAATACTAAAGGAATAAGTATTGCGGTTATAAATAATTATAAAATTGAGTGGGCCAAAGGTTATGGTTGGGCAGATGAAAGCGAACAAAGAAAGGTGACTACAAATACCCGTTTCCAGGCAGCTTCACTCAGCAAGAGCCTTAACAGTATGGGTATATTAAAGCTGGTGGAAAAAGGCAAACTTAACCCCAATGCCGATATCAATACCTACCTCCGCTCATGGAAATTTCCTTATGACAGTCTTTCTAAAAATAAAAAAATTAATACCTACCAGTTGTTGAGTCACACAGCAGGGTTAACCATCCATGGTTTCCCGGGATATAAGGCTGATGTTGCATTTCCTACTATACCAGATATCCTGGATGGTAAAAAGCCAGCAAACACTAAAGCCGTAAGGTCACAGTTTGAACCGGGATTGAAATATATATACTCAGGTGGTGGCACCGTCATTTCGCAAATGATGCTAATGGATATAACCGGTCGTGATTATGCGGAATATATGCAGGCAGAAGTCTTGGCACCGCTTAAGATGGCAAATAGTTTTTATCGGCGGCCTTCTGCTTCTGATAAAGAATTGGCAACGGGTTATTATGCGGATGGAAAACCGGTAAGTACTAAATACCATGTGTACCCTGAGCAGGCTGCCGCAAGTTTATGGACCACCCCTACGGACATGGGTAAATACATTATTGAATGCCAGCTTGCTTATGAAGGAAGATCGCATAAAGTATTATCGCCAGCGATGATGAAGACCAGGATGACGCCTTACCTGGACAGTAATTTTGCGTTAGGGGTATTTATTATTAACAAAGGAGATAATACATATTTTAGTCACACCGGGGGCAACGAGGCTTTTGTCTGTATTTATTATGGCAGCCTGAAAGATGGAAAGGGATTAGTGATTATGGAGAACGGGGAGAATTTTAATTTGTTGATCGAAATTGTCAATAGCATTGTGCAGGTTTACGACTGGAAGGGATTTTATAACCCTGTATATAAAAAAGTAGTAACTCTTCCCAAAGACAGCCTGCAACAATATACTGGTAAATACCTGATGGCAAAAGATACCTTGTCTATAAAGATCGCAGGTGACTACCTTGTCATACAGCAAAACGGGGAACCTGCTAATGGGTATAAGATTTTATTTTCTGATGATAGAAGCTTCTCTGTTGCAGAGATTCCTTCAGCTATATTGAAGCTGCTGAGAAATGCAGAGGGGAAAGTGGACGCGTTGGAACTAAAGCAGGATGGGAACTTATTGAGGCTGCCGAAGATGCCGGAGGGAGAACCGGGAAGCAAATTGTAAGAAGCAAGTAACCCCTGCTATCCGGAGAGTTAGCGAAGCGCTCTTCGGATTTAAGATAAGGGCCAGACTCTGTCTGGAATTTGAAAAACAAATGCTCATTTCATTATAAATTATTTTTATCTTGGTTACTCTACATTAACCTGTTTACATGCAAGATGAAGGATATAAAATAAGAGATCAATCGGGCGTATATTTTATAACATTTGCAACTATACAATGGGTAGATGTTTTTACAAGGAATTGCTATGTTGAAATTGTATTGGATAGTTTGCGATTTTGCATAAAAGAAAAAGGCTTAAACGTGCATGCATGGTGTCTGATGAGTAATCATCTTCATCT
>JBDSWG010000247.1:0-4294 GCA_039926825.1 Ferruginibacter sp. | reverse complement strand
GTATTTCGGGTAAGCCACCACGTGAGCATTGAAATTTCCGGTAGCGCCACCAAATTTTCCCATAAAAGGAATGTAGCTGAATAACTGTACCTGGTTTTCCAGGCGTTCCGCAAAAACCATCCATTCCGTACCCAGGCGGGTAGGCGAAGCGGGTTGCCCATGGGTACGGGCCAGCATAGGAATGTTTTCATACTCCTTTGCTTTACGGATGATATGTTGCTGCAGGTTAAGCAGCGAAGGCAGGTATAAAGATTCTACAGCACCTTTCCAGGCCAGCGGCATAGCTGTATTATTTACATCCTGGGAAGTGAGGCCAAAATGCACCCATTCAGATACATGCCCCAGCCCGGCGGCAGAAAGTTTTTCTTTGAGAAAATATTCGACAGCTTTCACATCATGGTTGGTTATCTTTTCTGTATTTTTTATGGACTGCGCATCTTCCAAACTGAAATCTGTGATGAGCCTTCGCAAATCTTTTTTATCCTGGGCGGATAACATAAAAAATTTCTTTTCTGCCAGGGAAACAAAATATTCAACTTCAACATGCAGGCGATAGCGGATAAGCGCAAATTCAGAAAAATACGCCGTAAGTTTAGCTGTGGCGTTATGATAACGGCCATCTATGGGTGATACGGCCAGGAGCGTGTCCATTTGCATATTGTTAGATTGAGTTGCAGTAAATTTGCGCCAAAATTAAACGAAAGCAGTTGGACAGAAAAATAAGGGTGTGTGCGGTGAACTATCTGAATACTAAACCGCTGGTATATGGATTTGAGAAAGGGTTGATGGCGGCTGATGTGGATTTACAATTTACCTATCCTGCAGACCTGGCGACAAATCTTAAAGAAGACAAAGTAGATGTCGGACTTATACCTGTAGCCGCTTTGCAGGAATTGCCGGAACATTTTATCATCAGCGATTATGGCATTGCTGCGGATGGAGATGTAGCCAGTGTCTGCCTGTTTAGTGAAGTTCCCCTGGAAGGAATAAAAACGATATACCTCGACTACCAAAGCCGGAGTTCCGTTATGTTGCTGAAAATTTTACTCCACGATTTTTATTGCATTTCCCCGGAACTGGTTTCCGCTGAATCCGGATATGAACAAAAGATTAAGGGTACTACTGCCGGCCTGGTTATTGGTGATCGTGCCCTTTCGTTGCGCCATCGCTTTTCGCATATTTATGACCTTGCCGGAGGCTGGAAAAAACTAACGGGACTGCCGATGGTTTTTGCCATATGGGCGGCCAACAAAAAACTACCTGTAGATTTTAAAAATAAATTTAATAGCACTACGGGTGAAGGCTTACAGCACCTGGAAGAGATTGCAGCATCTATAGATTATAAACCCTACAACCTCACGGAATATTTCACAAAAAACATTCGTTATATCCTGGACGATGCTGCTATGGAAGGCATGAGATTATTTGAGGAAAAAGTAAGAGGGATGGGAGGAGAATAACGTTTTCTAATGCTATTTAGAATTATTTTTTAAGCCTTGTTTTCCGTAATACGTTATGAGCAATAGAAGTAAATTCTTCTGAAATATTCATTTTTAATATTGCCGGCACAAAAAGAGCAGAAAAAAGTACCGTTCTGAATACTGAATCCAGGAAAATGTTCATTATAAATGGTACAGCAGCTACCAGCAGGTAAAATATAATACTGAGTAATATTATTTTAAGGTGACCAAAATGATAAGGTTGCCATCCGTATTTTTTGTAAATGAATAAATATCGTACAGCGTTGTAAGCAGTTATGGCGATGAGGTTAGACCAGGCGGCACCCATAATGCCCATGGCTTTTATCAGGAAAAAATTTAGTGGAAAAGCAAGGAGAGTAAGTAAAACGTTGGTAAAAAAATCGAACCGCCAGTTACTGCTCGTAGAAATTATCTGTCCGTTCACCCCCGTACTCAAATCTACCAGTTTAGATATCCCCATTATTAATGCAACCTGCGGAACCAGCGCCCAGTCCTGGCCCAGGAATACAACGAGATTATCTATATTAAGCATAACAACAGAAAAAATAAATACCCCGGCCACCATAAGAGTAATGGTGCTTTTGTAATAAACAGTTTCAATGTTTTTATAATTTTTTTCCTTCCAGGATTCTGCAATAACAGGTGTGGCAATGCTGTTTATACTTCGCAAAGGCAAATCCATAAAAGTAACCAGATAAGTCGCAATAAGAAAAACGGCTGTTTCTGCCAGACCTTTTAAACCAATAATCATGAATGAATCAACAGTTCGGGATGCAATATTCAGGAAGCTTGCTCCAAATACAAACATTCCAAAAGTTATCATTTTGCGTTTATACCTGTGCGTTACGATACTTTTTATGGATTGTAGTTTCCACTCCCCGGAGCGCCATAGTACGACTAATAATATGATTGCAGGCAATAAATAAACCATGCTAAACAGTTCCATGAACTGCTGTTTCGATATAAGGTTTATCCCAACAAAAACTACCAGCACCAGGGTAACAATGCGGATTAATGTTTCTTTTAAAAAATTGGTAAGCACAGTTTTTTTTAATGCCCAGCCAAAAGCTTCCATCCATATATAACCCAGGATGATGAAGGTGAAAGGAATTATTAAAAAGATATTATCAGCAAATAAAGGAGAGCGTCCAAGCTTACGGATAATGAAATCTTTGAAAATGAACCCCACAATCATTATGAAAATAAAACCTGCCAGGCAAATCAGGCCAGTTACCAGCGGGAGGTCATTTTGCCCGGCACTGAGGCGGGATTTATAGAATGGGAAAAATTTATAAATTACGGGAGTTGTGCCAAGGCTTGCAAGAACTGATAGTACAGTAGCTGTTTCCAGTAAGGCACGCGTTAAGCCAATCTCTTCCTGGGTAAAAATTTTGGGAAAAAGAAATACCGTATTGATACCCCCGATACAAAATCCAATCATCAGGAAAATAGAAGATCGTAAACCCTGCCTCTGAATTATGCCCATAAGCCGAACGTAACGTTTGGTATTGTATTTTTGCAGCCCTAAAAGTAATGATTAATACTGCAGCAGTCTTAATTATGCTGAAGGTAAAGTAAACAATATGGCAGAAACACTTGGAATGCTTTGCGATAAACTTACCATCGTCAAGCTAAAACAATACCATTCAGAAGATGAATCACGGCTCCGGAGCCTGGCAGAACAGGCAGAGAATCTCAGCCAGGAAATTGATGAATATATCAGGCTGGCAGCTTCCGGTAATATTGAGCCTTCTAAAATGAGCTTTGCATCCAACAAAGTTTATAAAAAAGAAGGCAACGAAACAAAAGTCGTTACCGGTAACTTTGGAGAAATTTTTTACCAGTTGGCAGATGTAAATTGCCGGCTCTGGCATGAACAGGAAAAAGTTTATGATTTTGAAGTGGTGCCTGCCGAAGAAAAAAACCAGGTGGTGAAAAACCTGGCATTATTAAACCTGGAAAGAAATAATTGTATAGATGCGCTGAATGAGCTTTTGAAAGAAAGCATCCTTAAAACCAAATAACAAATATGCACATTCGTAAAAGAACAACCTGCCGGGTTTGCGGTTCTCCTTCCATAAAAAAAGTGATAGACCTCGGCCCCCAGTACTTGCAGGGTAGTTTTATAAAGCCCGGTAAGGAGATGCCTAGTGAAAGAAAAATTGAGTGTAGCCTTGTCCGTTGTAATCCGCAGGAAGATGAAAATGCCTGTGGCTTGTTGCAAATGCAACATAGTGTGCCGCCGGAAATTCTCTATGCTGCCTACTGGTACCGCAGTGGAACAAACAATACAATGCGCAATCACCTGGAAGATATTGTAAAAAGTGTTGTAAGTACAGTTGGAGATGTACCACATCCGCATGTTTTAGATATAGGTTGTAATGATGGAACATTGTTGGGATATTACCCCAAACATTTTATTAAATATGGTTGCGACCCCAGCGATGTGGCGCAGGAGGTAGAACACGCCATCGTTGTTCAGGATATTTTTCCGTCAGATGAATTATTCAAATTGCTGGAAGGGAAAAAGCTGGATGTGATTACGTCTATTGCCATGTTTTATGACCTGGAAGACCCCGTAGAGTTTGTGAAAGGGATTAAACGGTTCCTGGCAACGAACGGTGTCTGGGTTTTTGAAATGAGCTATATGCCCCGCATGCTGGAGCTGGATAGTTATGATACCATCTGTCATGAGCACCTGGAATTTTATAGCCTGGCAGTACTGGAAAAAATATTGGCAATGGTCGGTATGAAAATTTTCAAAATATCATTCAACGATATCAATGGTGGAAGCATACGTTGTTATGCCACCC
>JBDSWG010000246.1:0-3334 GCA_039926825.1 Ferruginibacter sp. | reverse complement strand
TGAAATGACGGCTGATTCATTACGCCTTCAACATCATATTGATACTACGCATTACCCCCCCGAACCTACTACAGACGAATTATACAACCTGGTGAAAAATAACGACGACCTGGGAAAAAATATTTTATTCATTGGTCACAGCAACACCTTGCCTTTGCTCATAAGAAACTTCGGTGTCAGCACCTATCCGCAAACAGACCTGCCTGATAATGTGTACGATAATATTTATAGGCTCCGGTTTAAAAAAGACCGGGTAAAATTGAAGTCTAAAAAATTCGGATTGCGCACGCCTTAATCTTAGAGCAAAATTCCTTTTAGAAAAAGGTAAGCAAAGGAAAAATATATAACAATACCGGTTACGTCTACCAGCGTAGCCACGAAAGGCGCTGAAGAAGTAGCCGGATCCAATTTCAGCCTTTTCAATAAAATAGGTAACATAGAACCCATAAGGCTACCCCACATTACAATACCTATGATGGAGCAGCAAATGGTAACGCCCACCAGCCGCCAGTAAACACCATAATCAAAAATGTGCAGGGTCTGCCAGAGAACTATGCGGAGAAAACCGACGACTCCCAGGATGGTGCCCAGCATTAGGCCCGAGAGAAATTCCCGCCGCATCACCCGCCACCAGTCGCTGATGGTAAGCTCTCCCAGGGCCATAGCCTGTATGATAAGGGTGGATGCCTGCGAGCCACTGTTGCCGCCACTGCTCATAATAAGTGGAATAAACAATGCCAATACTGTAGCCGCTTCAATTTCTTTTTGGAAGTATTGCATAGCCGTAGCCGTTAGCATCTCTCCTAAAAATAATATGACCAGCCAGCCGGCCCTCTTTTTCACCAGGCGAATGAGGCCAATATCCAGGTAAGGCTCATCCAGCGCTTCCGTACCACCTATTTTCTGTATGTCTTCGGTAAATTCTTCATTGGCGACCCACAGTACATCATCAATGGTTACAATGCCCAGCAGGATGTTATTATCATCTGTAACGGGTAGGGCTACCCGGTTATTCATTTTAAAAATTTCATTAGCTATTTCCTGGTCATCATTCACCTTCAGGGATATTACGCGGTCATCCATGAGTTCTTCTACCAGCACCTCCGGCGAAGCCAGGATGAAATCTTTGATCCGGATATCATCCAGCAGTTCACCCTTTTTATTAATGACATAAATAACATCTATGGTTTCTGTATTCGTGCCATATTTCCGGATAGTATTCAAAACATCATTCACCGTATTGCCTTCATATACATACACGTAATCCGGCGTCATAAGGCGGCCCACGCTGTTTTCCGGGTAACCCAATTGTTTTAACGTGATTTTTCTTTCTTCGGGGTCCAGTGTTTTTATGAGCTCCCGCACTGTGCTGGTGGGCAGTTCTTCCAGGAAATCTACCCTGTCATCCGGCGGCAATTCATTTAGCAACTCCGCTGATTTAAACGCCGGCAGATTTTTTATAATGCGTTTTTGCTCCCCCAGGTCCAGGATCTTAAATACACTGGCTGCCCGGTGAATAGAGAGGTGAGAAATGATCTGAGTTTCGTATTCCTCGTTTTCGTAAATGAGGTTGGCCACATCACTGATGTTCTGATTATTCAGGAAATCCTTAATTTCCAGTTGGTTTTCCGAAGCAATGACTTCTTCAAACTGTTGCTGAAAGGATATTTCTTCTATTTCCAGTGGCATGTGGTTAAGCGGTTTTGATAATAGAATTGCAATTTAGTTTTTATTTTCCTAAACATTCCCGGATGCAAAAAGCCTATTTACAAGTAAAATCTGCCGGTGGCAAAGGGCGTGGCGTATATACCCTGGAAGCTATAGCAGCCAACGTTGTGATAGAGATTGCGCCCGTTATTGTAATGCCAGAAGGTGACCGCGAGCACCTCGACAAAACCCTTTTACATGATTATATTTTTGTGTGGGGTGCCCGGCAGGATAAATGTTGTATGGCACTTGGGCTGGTACCAGTTTACAACCATTCCTACCAAAGCAATTGCGAATATTTCATGGATTTTACTGAAGCTACCATCATGATAAAAACAGTGCGGAAGATAAAGAAAGGGGAAGAACTGACCATTAATTACAACGGAGACTGGAATGATAAAACCAACATCTGGTTCGATGTGCAGTCCTGACAGAAGCTGCATAAATTAGGTTTTGCAAGTGCTCAACTAAATTATCTTTCTGCACAATAAAATTAATTTTGTACGCATTTTGGGAATGCTTATTTTCAACAATTGATTACCAGACAAACTACTTCTTACCACCTCAATGCTAACCTTATGAAGGTCACAAAACCTTTTGGCTTTCGCGGTATTCCGCCTGCAGTCGGTTTCTCTATCCTGGCTTTATTTTTTTACAGCTTTTTTCCGGCCACCGTTTTTGCACAGACAGACGATGACGTGAGCCTGGCTTATAGCTATGCAAAGAAATTTAAAGATGATGATATTCTTTGTACCTCCGCCATTCGCTCTTTCAGTTTTGATAAAGGAAAAAACCTGTTGAAAGATGATGTGGTGGAAGTGGAAGAGAATGCCGATTACGAGTTCATTGCCCTGAAAAAGTATGCGGCCATGACTTACCCGGAATATTACAATAAATTTATTCAGCTGAAAACTTTCAAGCGCTCATATAAATATGGCAACAAATTTATTGTGGGAGACAAAGGCGGGATTGATCGTAGTGTAACGAGTGAAAATGTTTTTTTTGATGACAGCCGTGTACAATATTATCCCATGCGTTTTAACCAGCAAGGACAAGTGCAGCGTATTTCTGTAAAAAAAGCCTACAGCGATGGAAAATACCTGACGCGGATTTTCTTTCACAATGATTATCCCATCAAAGAACAGAAACTGGAATTTAAAGTGCCGGACTGGCTTTCGGTAGATATCAAAAAAATGAATTTTGAGGGTCAGAAAATTGAGATGCAGGAAACTAAAAAATCCGGCTACACGTATTATGTTTTTACCGTCCGCGATTTGCCGGCTTATAAAGCAGAATACCATCGTATGGGCCGGGCATACACAGACCCACATATTGTAATCCAGATAAAAAGTTTTGAGGCCAAAGGCACTGCCTACAAAGGTTTTGATAATGTAGATGATGTGTATAACTGGAACAACCGCTTATATGGTATGGCGGCAAATGAAAGAGATGCATTAAAAACCCAGGTGACGAAACTTACGCAGGGTATTACAAACGACCTGGATAAAGTAAAAAGTATTTATTACTGGGTGCAGGACAACATCCGCTACATCGCTTATGAAGATGGTTATTCCGGTTATATTCCTGCTTCCGCACAGGATGTACTGGCAAAAAAATATGGGGATTG
>JBDSWG010000245.1:0-3107 GCA_039926825.1 Ferruginibacter sp. | reverse complement strand
GTACATGAAATAAATACACATCGCCGGGAAGCCTTTTATTGGCTGGCCATATTATTTACTTTTGCCTTGGGCACTGCCGCCGGAGATCTTGTAGCTGAAAGCCTTAACCTGGGCTACTTATTATCAGCCGGCATTTTTGCGTCACTAATTGTACTGGCCTGGCTTGCATATAAATTTTTACACCTGAATGCAGTCCTTACATTCTGGATAGCCTATATTTTAACACGTCCTTTGGGTGCTTCTATAGGAGATTATCTTTCACAAGCTACTGCTGATGGCGGGTTAGGGCTTGGAACGGTTATAACCAGTGCCATATTTCTATTGGCAATTTTGGCTACCGTAATATACCTTACCATCACAAAAAAAGATGTCATTAATGATACCGAATCCTCATAATAGCAGGAGAAGTTTACAAGGCTTGTGTCCTTCGCAGAAGAGGAGATGAATTTGGAACAAACATGATGGAAATTATGAAGATTCCACAGGCACACTAGCCCGGAAAATTCCAGGATTTGCAAGTGTGGAATCCCCGATTGATTTTTTCATTCTCACTGAATATCTCCCGGACACATCCGGTAGATCATTAAAAGTTCATTTATAAAAGTATAATGATGTACAAGTGGATTTACTTCGTTCTCTCTTTATTTTGTTATGCAAATAGTACTGCTCAAAAAATTACGCTGAGTGGATATGTGAAGGATGGAATTACAAAAGAAGCATTGATAGGTGCAACTGTTATCAATACGGCACGCAAATCCGGCACCTCAACCAACCAGTATGGCTATTTTTCCCTGGGAATACCAGCGGGAGATACAGTAGAAATTATTATTTCCTACCAGGGATATGAGTTACAGGCAAAAAAAATTATATCCAACAAAAATATTCATTTAGATATATTATTGAACAATAAATCAGATGTACTTGGTGAAGTAGTAGTGGAGGCTGGAAGGAATAATTATAATGTGCAAGAGGCCCGGATGGGGGTTATTGATGTGCCCATTAAAGCCATTAAAAATTTCCCGGTATTAATGGGTGAGCGGGATGTTATGAAAATAATTCAGTTATTGCCCGGTGTGCAGGCCGGCCAGGAAGGCACTGCAGGTTTTTATGTACGTGGTGGCAATCTTGATCAGAACCTGGTGCAGTTAAATGAGGCCACTGTTTATAATCCAAGCCACCTGTTCGGGCTCTTCAGCACCTTTAATGTAAATTCTATTAATCATGTGCAATTGATTAAAGGGGGCTTTCCTGCTGAGTATGGCGGGCGGCTAAGTTCCATTTTAAATATTACCATGAAGGAAGGTAACAAAACAAAATTCCAGACAGAAGGCGGCGTCGGCTTACTTTCCACCAACTTAACCTTCCAGGGGCCAATAAAAAAAGACAAGTCTTCATTTATCATTTCAGCAAGAAAAAGTTACATCAACCTTTTGTTGAAACCCGCTACTTCCAAATCAACATCCTACTCTTTTTATGATGTGAATGCTAAAATGAATTATGAACTGGGTAGCAAGGACCATATCTTTTTAAGTTTTTTTAAAGGCAATGATAATGCTGCCTATACCGGTGCCAATAGTTTAAATTATAATACAGATTTCGGAAATACTACCGGTACCTTCCGCTTTAACCATTTATTTGGCAGCAAAGTATTTTCTAATACATCACTTATTTATAACGATTACCATTTAGGTTTAGGCACCACACAAAACAATTATTATGAAGTGATGTACACAGGTATAAAAGATTGGAATGCAAAAACAGATTTTACTTTTACCCCTAATACAAAACATAAAATAAAAACGGGTTTTACTTATATACACCACACTTTATTGCCGGCAGCTGTATCCAGTAAAATTCCCCGGAGAGGTAATAGAATAACAATAAATAAAGATAGTGTGGCTACAAGGCCCTCAGATGAATTTGCTTTTTACCTCAGTGATGAGTTCGATATTTCAAAAATACTATCATTGAGTTATGGTATCCGGTTACCGGTATTTTCTGCTGCTGGTAAAACGTACACGGCTGCTGAACCAAGAATTACCGGTAAAGTTTCCCTTAACCCCAGCACATCAGTCAAGGCGTCCTATACAATAATGAACCAGTTTCTTCATGCCGTACCAAATAGTACCGCTTCCTTACCCACTGACATCTGGCTAAGTAGTAGTAAAACAATTAAGCCCCAGCAAAGCGAACAGGTAGCTTTAGGGTTATATAAGAATTTTAAAGAAAATAGCATTGAGGCAAGTGCAGAAGTTTACTATAAAACAATGAACAAACAGTTACTTTTTAAAGAAGGCGCACAAATTCTTTTAAATACCAACCTGGATAGTATTCTGACTTTTGGGAATGGTAAATCTTATGGCATAGAATTATTTGTAAAAAAGAATTTTGGCCGGCTTTCAGGATGGTTAAGTTATACGTTATCAAAAACCACCCAGCAATTTTCAGAACTTAATTACGGCAAGGCATTTCCTGCATCGTTTGACAGGAGGCACAATTTTTCCCTGGCGGGTACTTATGAACTCAATAAAAGATGGTCGGTGTCGGCAGACTTTGTATTTTATACTGGCCGGGCCTTTACTTTACCCACTGGCAGAATCACAGTTCCTGTAAATGCTGCTCTTTATGACGGTGTATATTATGATTTTACCAGCCGCAACAATGCCAGGCTTACAAATTATCACAGGCTGGATGTAAGTTTCAGCAACACAAAAAAAGTAAAATGGTGGGGCAAAAAATATGAGCGGGAATGGGTATTTGGTGCTTATAATTTATACAGCCACCTTAACCCATATTTTGTATACCTCACTACCAACCCGGATACAAAGCAACCGGAAGCCCGGCAGGTTTCCCTGCTTCCTATTATTCCAAGTGTGAGTTTTAATTTTAAATTTTAATATCATGTATTCACAAATGAGGATATCAATAATAATAACAGTTATCGAATTTTCATTTTTTATAACTTCCTGTGAAAAGACAATTACTATTTCCCAGCCTGACTATCAAAGTAAAGTGAGCCTGCAAAGTATGCTGGAACCCGACAGTTTCCCAATTGTATATTTCAATAAAACAGTTCCATATTTTGACAACAGGACAAGTTTTGCAGA
>JBDSWG010000244.1:0-10639 GCA_039926825.1 Ferruginibacter sp. | reverse complement strand
AGCCATCAAACTTTAATACCTCACCCGTAGCCGTTAGTTCTTCGTGGTTGGTACTGATGTCAATTTTTGCCGTTGTTTTTTCCAGTGCTGCGTCTGCCATCTGGGAAGCTAACGTACGTTTCCAAATTAATTCATAAAGGCGGTTAAGTTCCTGATCCCCGACAGATTGCTGGTTCACATAAGTTGGGCGGATGGCTTCATGCGCCTCCTGGGCCGACTCATTTTTATTTTTGTATTTGCGCACCTGCAAATATTCTTTTCCATAATTTTTTTGCACAGCATCTTTAATTGCTTCCATGGCGGTATCACTCAGGTTGACACTGTCTGTACGCATGTAAGTGATTTTACCGCTTTCATAAAGCCGCTGGGCTAACAACATGGTTTTACTTACCCCGTATCCTAACTTCCGGCTGGCTTCCTGTTGCAGCGTAGAAGTTGTAAAAGGCGCTGCAGGTGTGCGTTTTGTTGGGCGCACCTGCACATCTTTTACAGTATATGTTGCTCCGGCACAACTTTTCAGAAAGGCTTCGGCAGCAGTAGCTTCTTTAAATTTATTGCCCTCGGCCCGGAAGCTGACAGTGCGACCATTCATATCCGTTGCGGCAAGTATAGCCTGCACCCGAAAATCTGCTACGGCATTAAAGCTGTTTATTTCTCTTTCTTTTTCTACAATAAGTTTTACGGCTACACTTTGTACACGGCCAGCACTAAGGCCACCCTGCATGCCGATTTTACGCCAGAGGACTGGGCTCAACTCAAATCCAACAATACGATCTACTATGCGCCTGGCCTGCTGTGCATCTACAAGATTCATATCTATGAGCCGGGGATTACGCACGGCTTTTTC
This sequence comes from Ferruginibacter sp., assembly GCA_039926825.1. GTDB lineage: Bacteria > Bacteroidota > Bacteroidia > Chitinophagales > Chitinophagaceae > Ferruginibacter. Next base: position 9,792 of record JBDSWG010000244.1, on the reverse strand, counting down.
GATGGCCGGTTTCGTAATTTCATGAAAAACAATTCTTTTTGTTGTGGCCGGATCCAGGTTAAGTACTTCTGCCAGGTGCCAGCTGATGCTTTCTCCTTCACGATCCTCATCCGATGCCAACCACACTTCCTGGCTTTTTTTAGCCAGGCTTTTTAATTCGCTCACCACTTTCGATTTCTCCGGCGGTACGATGTATGTAGGTCTAAAATTATTGGCAATATCAATACCCATGTCATTCTTCTCCAGATCCCTGATGTGGCCAAAACAACTCTTAACCTCGAAATCTTTTCCAAGAATAGCTTCAATGGTTTTTGCTTTTGCAGGAGACTCTACTATTAATAAATTTTTTGCCATAATGATTGTTTCAACAGTACCATACGAATTAATAACAGAGGTGGATTATCGTGTGCCTGTTTTGAAAATTTTAAATCTTCTTCCCTGCAATATTAGCTTAAAATTAAAAAATGGAATAAACCGTTCCTAATTTGGGCCTTACCAGCTTACTTTAAAAAGGCTATTATCTCCTGGATTGTTTGAGGATCCCTGTAAATTTTCTGGTGCCCCAGGCCACGGGATATTTTAAATTTAATATTCTGCTGCCCGCTTAGCCTGATGGGCTCTATATCTTTTAGCGGGGTTATAAAATCAGTTTCATCCTGCAAGAATAAAACGGGAATATGAATATTTTTTATGGCCCGGGCAATAGAAAACCAACTTACTTCTTTCCCGCTTTCTTTTTTTATTTCATCATTTATTGCCGTGCGGAGCAAAGGATCTTTTAAAGATAAAAAGGTAAATACATTATCCAAAGCAGTATGCGTTTCTGCGGCCGGTGCTATAAGTACAAGACGGGCATCATCTTGCAAAACCGGCTCAGCTTCCAATGCCAGGCATATGGCAAGTCCGCCAAAGGAGTGGCCGATAAATGCATGAACCGGCCCAAATTGTTTACCGGCTTCTTTTATCATATCAGCATAATCCATGGCATGCGTGAGTTCACCTTCACTGAAGCCATGTGCCGGCGCATCGAAGGCCAGCACTGCATAACCGGCATCTGTTAGTGGAGTTACGAGGTGTTCAAATTTTGCGAGGGAAGACGTCCAGCCATGTAAAATCAAAACTGTACGTGCAGCTCCTTCATTTACCAGGTAGCCGTGTATCTTTTTTTCTTTTAAACTAAAATGTAAATTTTTTCCCTGGGTAAACGCAAGGCCAGCCTTCTCCCGGTAACGTGATATGGGTGTGCAAAACAACCGGAATAATTCTTTCCCGGCAAATGAAGGATTCAATTTCATTAGTGCCTGGAGCCTGAGGCGAATGTATCCCTGCACAAGATTTTTCTGAAATTCCATACACAAAGTTATCATTCACAATTATGTAAATTCATCCTAATTGATTAAAGCCGCGAAATATATTGCAACCAGTAAAACTTTTAAAACACGGAGGTGCTTACGTAACTTTATACTTTATTACATATTTAGCAGGATGAAAATAACCTTGATAGGCAGTGGCAATGTGGCTACAATTTTAGGCACCCTGATGAAAAAAAATGGCCATGAAGTGTTACAGGTTATTAGCCGTAATATTACCCATGCCCACATACTGGCGACACCATTAGGTGCAGCAGCTTCAGATTATAAAACACAACCAGATGAGCGATCCGAGGTTGTCATTTTTGCTGTGAACGATGATGTCCTCACCAATAACAGCCATCACTTCCAAATGCATAATGCCCTGGTTGTGCATACAGCCGGTGCCGCTCCAATGAAAATACTGGAAAAATATAGTGACAATTACGGTGTCCTGTACCCGCTGCAAAGCCTGAACAAACAAGCTCCGCCGAAGGATGATATACCATTTCTCACAGATGCCAGTAGCACTGATAATCTTATAATGATAAATGCCCTCGCCGAATCCCTGTCTGATTCTGTGCATTACGCTGATGATCACCAGCGATTGGTTTTGCACACAGCCGCCGTGGTGGTGAACAATTTTACCAATCACCTTTATGACCTGGCGGAAGATTTCTGCCGCAATGAATTTGTAGATTTTAAACTTCTGCTACCCCTGATACTGGAAACAGGGAACCGGCTACAAACACATTCTCCTGCTGAGTTGCAAACCGGGCCAGCCATTCGTAAAGACATACACACGCTGGATCTGCATTTGCGTAAGCTGGCGCTATACCCGCACCTGCGTACTATGTACCTGCGCATGACGGACAGTATTATGAATCCCTGATTACTTATTTATGTGGTAAAAAGATATCTGTACGGACAGAGTAAGGATTTTGTTTATCGTCGTTTTCTATAAACGGATCTGAAACGTATATTTCGTAAGGCTTTCCGGAAATTTTCTTTTTATTGTCTTTCACCCAGTTGTTGAGGACTTCATAACCCGTTGCAATTAATTCATTCGGACCATAAAAATGTGCCACCACAGCAGAATCTCCGCCTATGAACTTCAACAGTACTTTTTTAGGTAAAGTTTTAGATGGCTTCTTATCTACCATATAGCCAGCTTCAAAAAAATAGGGCAAACCCTGGCTTTTATACCAGGCCATTGGTGCACTGGTAATCACAATGCCTGCTGCCCCGGCTGCATTTGGGAGCGTATTTTTATAAATCTCCGCCAGCTTTTCATTTAGCCTTGTAACTGTAGCTGCACTGTCTTTTACATAAATGACCCATTCTTTTTTTATCAGGGAATCTGTAATATTAATTATCGGTGGGCGGACTGTTGCACCTTCTACCATTTGCGTATCTGTTTTAATACCGGGAACTGCAATAGAATCTTTTACTATATCACCATCTTTTACAGAGTTGCTGCCGCAATGATAGCCCGTAGCACAAATAAAGAGCAGGCCAAGAGCAGAAATGGTGTTTTTCAGTTGCATAGGAAGATTTTTGATAATTATCAGTAGGCAATGTAATAATATTATATATACCGAAGCGGGGATATTTTCCCTAATTGGAAAATTAAACTACGTTTGCACTCCGAAATTTGCAGGTATGTATAATATTACGTTTAGATTTGAGCAGAAAGGTTTGAAGCCTGTGACACTGGAAGGCATTGAAGCGAATCAATCTATCTTGGAAGTTGCCCTTAAAAATGATATTAACCTGCATCATAACTGTGGGGGAGTTTGCGCCTGCAGCACTTGTCACTTATATGTAAATAAGGGAGAAGATTTGCTGGAAGAATTAAGTGATAAAGAAGAAGATTTTATTGATCGTGCCGTAAACCCGCGTATTAATTCCCGGCTGGGTTGCCAGTGTGTTTTATTGGAAGGCGGTGGAGATGTAGAAGTAACATTACCGGACCAGACACAGTTCCTGGGCGAATAAAAAAATAAGCTATGACATTTGAACTACCCATACATTGGAATGACCACGAAGATATTGCCATGAAGCTTTATGAGCGATTCGGGGATGAGTTTAACGAAGGGAAAATTTATCGAATCCGCTTTACCGATTTGCACAAATGGATCCTGGAAATTCCCGGCTTTTCCGGTACGGCAGAGCAAAGCAGTGAAGGCCACCTGGAGATGATCCAAAGTGCCTGGGTGTACGAATGGCGGGATAGTCAAAAAAAATAATTTCTCCTTCCTATCTTTACCCTTCATCTTCCCCTGCTATAGTTATGAATGTTTTGCAGCTTTTCAAAAATATCACCTGTTTTGTTTTTGATGTGGACGGAGTACTAACGGATGGAAAGTTACTCCTCCTGGATGATGGCCAAATGGCCCGCACCATGAATATCAAAGACGGGTATGCATTGCAACTGGCAGTCATTAAAAAATACCAGGTACTCATCATTTCCGGGAGCCGTCTTTCTGCAGCGGAACAGCGCCTGCAGCGCCTCGGCATCACTGACGTTCACTTTAATATAAAAGATAAGGCGGCTTTACTGCAGCAATTTTTAATAGATAAAAATCTCCGGAAGGATCAGGTTTTATATATGGGCGATGATATACCGGACCTGGAGGCGTTACAATTATGTGGCCTGGGCTGCTGCCCGGCAGATGCTGTACCGGAAGTGCAGGCTGCCAGTACCTATATTTCTGTGCTGAAAGGAGGAGAGGGTTGTGTACGGGATGTAATAGAAAAAACCCTTAAGCTACGTGGTGACTGGCACCATACGGAAGAAGCCAATTCCCGCTAAGTCACATTATAACTGCGCCGCATACACGATAAAAAACATACATGAATACCCTGGGTGCTTTTGTTAAACTCATTCGATGGCCAAATCTATTTTTTATCGCCCTGACGCAGGGGCTTTTCTATTTTTGTATTTCCCGTCCCATTTTCGGAACGGACATTTTTCTCAACAAAATGTTCCTGTTATTGGTGCTGGCTTCCCTGTTCATTGCGGCAGCGGGCTACATCATCAATGATTATTTTGATATGCATATTGATGCCATCAATAAACCCTCAAAAGTGGTTGTAGATAAATTTGTGAAAAGACGGTGGGCTATTGTCTGGCATATCCTGTTCTCGTTTTTTGGTTTGCTCCTAAGCCTATACGTTAGTTACAAATTACGCCAGCCCGTTATAGCTATTGGTAATTTTCTGTGTATCGTATTGCTGTGGTTTTACAGTACAACGTTCAAAAGAAAAATACTCTCCGGTAATATTATCATTTCCGCACTTACAGCCTGGGTCATCATTATACTCTATTTCTTTGTACACAAAGCTGCATCTGCACTCCTTCCGGGTAATGATGAATTTTCCTCCGGGGCTAAAAAATTTTATATTCTTACGCTGGCATACTCAGCTTTTGCATTCGTGGTATCACTGGTGAGAGAAGTGATTAAAGACCTGGAAGATATGGAAGGTGATGCCCGCTATAAATGTGAAACCATGCCGGTAAAATGGGGCGTGCCGGCTAGTAAAGTTTTTATTGCCGTATGGCTTATTGTGTGCCTGGCAGCTTTAGCAGCAGTTGCTGTTTATTGCTGGCAGGCAGGCTGGTGGCCGGGTATCATCTACATTGCCTTATGTATTATGCTGCCCATATTATTGGTTATGAAGAAATTAAAACTTGCCGTTACCAGCCGCGATTATCATACCCTTAGCAACCATATGAAAGCCATCATGCTGACGGGCATTTTATCCATGCTTTTTTTCCTTATTTAAAATGAATATAGAACCCCTCATCCTCGCCTCACAATCTCCCCGCCGCCGGCAGTTGCTGGAATGGGCCGATGTACCTTTCAAAGTAATTGTAAGCCATACCGACGAAACTTTTCCTGAACACCTGGATCCGGCAGCAGCTGCCATATATATTGCAAAGCAAAAAGCCCTGGCCGTACAGGTAAAAACTAGTTATAATGAAATTATCCTGGCTGCAGATACGATTGTTTTATTACAAAACGAAATACTGGGCAAACCCCGGGATGAAGATGAAGCCATTTCTTTTTTAGAAAAACTTTCTGGCAATACACACCAGGTTATTACCGGTGTTTGTTTGCTGAAAGGGGATAAAGAATTAAATTTTTCAGAAACGACGAAGGTTCGCTTTCACCAGCTTACCCGGCAGCAAATTGAATACTACGTTTATACATACAAACCGATGGATAAAGCGGGGGCTTATGCGATCCAGGAATGGATTGGTGTAACTGGCATTGCCGGTATTGAAGGCGATTTTTATAACGTTATGGGGCTGCCCGTCAGCCGGGTCGTCCAGGCCCTGGAAAATTTTTAGAGAAAGCTATTCCGGATAGGAAAAAGTTGTACTTTAAAGGTACGTTTCCCCATGACTGAAAAATTACTGCAATATATCTGGCAGTTCCGCCTTTTTAACCAGCAACATTTACGAACGCTGGAAGGGCAAATTGTGCAGGTCCTTGTTCCCGGCCAGCATAATACCAACCAGGGCCCGGATTTTTTAAATGCAAAAATTATCATAGATCAGACTACCTGGGCAGGTTCTGTTGAATTACACTTGTTCAGTTCTCAATGGCAGCAACACGGCCATGAAGGAGATAAAAATTATTCCAACGTGGTTTTACATGTTGTCTGGCAGCATGATAAAGACATTAAACTTTCGTTTCCAACATTGGTATTAGAACCGCACATTGCCACTACATTAATATCGAAGTATGAAGACATGATGACGGGCAAAAAATTTGTTCCCTGCGAAGCATTTCTACCTGCTATCCGGAATATATCTGTAGTGGCCTGGAAGGAAAGGCTTTTGATAGAAAGGTTGCATGAAAAACACGAACTCATAAACACGATGCTGCAGCATAATAATTTCCACTGGGAAGAAACTTGCTGGTGGCTTACTGCAAGAAATTTTGGGGCACCTGTAAATGCAGATGCTTTTGAATCCATAGCCCGTTCCATCCCTGTAAATATCCTGGCAAAACACAAACATCAGCGCATTCAACTTGAAGCCCTGCTCTACGGGCAGGCGGGCATGTTAGAAGAAGATTACGGAGAAGATTACCCGCTTATGCTCCGCAAAGAATACCAGTTTCTAAAACATAAATACGGGTTGGTTACCCCTCTCGTCAGGGTTCAGCATTTGCGCATGCGGCCTGCAGACTTCCCGGAAATACGCCTGGCACAACTTGCTGCCCTCATACAGAAACTCAGCCATCTATTTAATATTCTTTTGGAAACAGAAGAAATAAAAACCCTGGAAGCGCTGTATGACGTTACTGCCAATGACTACTGGCATTATCATTACAAATTTGGTGAAGCATCAGCGTTCAAACCTAAAAATACCGGCCACCAGTTTGTCCAGCGCATCCTGGTAAATGCCGTAATACCACTCGTTTTTTCCTATGGTATAAGGCATAAAAATGAAATATATCAAACTAAAGCTTTACGCTGGCTGGAGATGCTTGGAGCTGAGCAAAATACCATTACTAAAGGCTTTGCAAGTTTAGGACTTCAAAATAAAACGGCGCATGACTCGCAGGCACTCATCCAGCTGAAAAATAAATATTGCGATGCGAAGCGTTGCCTGCATTGCGCTATAGGCCATCATATTTTAAAAACATCAAAATTATCTTCCTGAAAAAAAGCTTTATGCCACCTTATTATAATAATTGTGTTCAGGTTTAACTTTTATTACATATCCATAAATCGGTGGGAGCTTAAATTTGCGTAAATTTACTTTTGTAAAAAGCATACATGAAGAAAATTATTATTAGCCTGGCAGTTATGTTCGCTACGTACACTTGTTTTTCCCAGGAACAACCTTCACCGCCTCTCAATAAAAAAGAACAACGCAAGCAACGAATAGACGCTATGGCAAAGCAGGAGGAAGAAGGTGTTATAACATACACCCGGCATACAGTTTTTGGTGGTAAACTTACTACTGACGGATATGGAGGTTTTGTAGAAATAGGCCGGGCGAAATCCATCAGCCGCAGTAGCCTTTTTCAGCTCGAAATATTGGAACGCAAACATGTAAAGGAAGAAAAACAACAGCAGTATAGTAATGTTACTCCATTTATTTATGGCAAAATTAATTATTTCTACCCGGTTAAACTGGGAATGCAACAACAGTTTTTGCTGGGCAATAAAGGCAATAAAAACGGGGTAAGCGTAACCGGTAGTTTCGGTGGCGGACTAGCCTTGGGTTTATTACGGCCTTACTACGTAGATGTGCTACGTGGCTCTGAGCGGGTGGCTATAAAATATGAATCTGCGGATAGCCTGAATTATCTCAATTCAGATAATATAATTGGAGGCTCTGGTTTTGGCAAAGGCTGGAGTGAAATGCAGGTGGTGCCAGGTGTTTACTTGAAACCCGCTGTACGCTTTGATTATGGCAAATACAACGAAATGGTGAATGCTATTGAAGTTGGTTTAACAGGTGAATTTTACAGCAAAACAATTCCGCAAATAGTATATAATAAACAAAAGAGGTTCTTTTTAAATGCCTATGTTTCCATTGTTTTCGGACGAAGGAAATAGTAAGCCCTTGACCCCTCCATGCCTGGCTTGGGTGGGAATTCATTAACTTTGCCGTGCATTATTTTATATTAAATATTTCCAGATGTCTTGTGAGACTGCAGAACAAACGCACATAAAAAAACCAAATTGGTTAAGGGTAAAACTTCCTATCGGCGAAGAATATAAGCACGTCCGCAATCTTGTTGATACACATAAATTGCATACCATCTGCGAAAGTGGTAATTGCCCGAATATGGGCGAATGCTGGGGTGCAGGAACAGCTACATTCATGATACTGGGAAATATTTGTACCCGTAGTTGCGGCTTTTGTGCTGTAGCTACCGGCCGCCCGGAAGCTGTGGATTGGGATGAACCCCAGCGGGTAGCAGAAGCCATCCACCTTATGAAAGTAAAACATGCCGTCATTACTTCTGTAGACCGCGACGAGCTCAAAGATGGCGGTTCCATTATTTGGGAGAACACCATAAAAGCCGTTTACGCATTAAATCCTTTTACAACTTTAGAGACACTTATCCCTGATTTTAAAGCACAGTCTGAAAATATACAACGCATTATAGATGCTGCACCAGATGTGGTGAGCCATAATATTGAAACAACGGAAAGGCTTACACGCCAGGTGCGCATTCAGGCAAAATACTGGCAAAGTATGGAAACGCTGAAAATTCTTAAGGCCGGTGGCATGAGAACGAAGAGTGGAATCATGCTTGGCCTGGGAGAAGCAAAATCAGAAGTGGTTCAAACACTTAAAGATTTATATGATAGCGGCGTTGATGTGGTAACCATTGGCCAGTACCTGCAACCGACAAAAAAACACCTGCCCGTAGATCATTTTATACATCCTGATGAGTTTGCAGAATACCGGGAAATAGGCTACCAGCTCGGTTTTGATTATATTGAAAGCGGCCCGCTCGTTCGTTCCTCGTACCATAGTGAAAAACATGTTATAAAAGGGTGGGGAAGAAGCCGCTGGCAGGAAGAAAAAAATGCTGCTGACGGCATCTCGTAATAATTATTATATCATGAAAACAAATATCGCTGCCCGCATAATTTTCATCATTTGCATATTTCCCTGTTCCCTTTCGGCACAAATGAAATGGCAAAATAGCGATGCTGCTTTTGCTCCCTTGCCAAAAGGCTTTCATGTTTATAAAACAACAGATAGCCTGGATGGTAAACCATTTATAGCTTATTACGCAAGCATTTCATTAAAAAATCACAAACTTAAAATATCTGTCGATACAACCCTTGGCAGGAGACTGACCCCGGATGCTTTCTATCATAAAAACAATAACCCGTTGTTGGTCGTCAACTGCAGTTTTTTTTCTTTTGAATCTAATCAAAACCTCAACGTTATAGTACAGGATAAAAAGCTGGTATCCCATAACGTTAGGAAAGTCAGAGATAAAAAAGATACTACTGTTTATCATGATGAGCCTATGCTTCGGGGTGCCCTGGGTATTCATAATCATAAAGCGGATATTGCCTGGGTGCGCAGCGACAGTACACAGAAAAATGGCATGGCCTACCAGCATTTCCCGACAGGAGACTCTGTTATGCATGCAGAAAAATGGAAAGTGGATGCTGGTGTTGGTGGCGGACCCGTTATTCTCCAGGATGGGCAAATTGCTATAACCAATAACCAGGAAAAAATGTTTGCGGGCAAAGCACTGGAAGACATGCATCCCCGCACTTTAATAGGCTATACACCAAATCAAACGTTAATTATAATGGTGATACAAGGCAGGTTTCCCGGCTTAGCCGAAGGCGCAACACTTACCCAGGAAGCTCGCTTAATGCAGGAATTAGGATGCGTGGAAGCATTGAACCTGGATGGCGGTGGCAGCAGTTGTATGCTTAT
>JBDSWG010000243.1:0-8178 GCA_039926825.1 Ferruginibacter sp. | reverse complement strand
TCATACCCTGACCAGCCTCATCCCATACCATAGCTTTAAGGGTAACAAGATCTACCACACCTTTAAAATGATCTTCAGCGCCAATGGGTAATTGTAAAGGCACAGCTTTAGCGCCCAGCATTTCTTTGATTTGTTTTACAACATTTAAGAAATCGGCACCAGCACGGTCCATTTTATTAACAAAACCAACACGGGGTACTTTATATTTATTTGCCTGGCGCCAAACGGTTTCACTTTGTGGCTCTACACCGGAAACGGCACAGAACAAGGCGAGTAAACCATCCAACACTCGCAGGGAACGTTCTACTTCCACCGTAAAATCCACGTGGCCGGGGGTATCAATAATGTTGAACTTATATTGCTTGGTATCTGCTGTCTTTTTGTTTTGCACCATCGGAAAATTCCAGAAGCATGTGGTAGCGGCAGAAGTAATGGTTATACCTCTTTCCTGCTCCTGTGCCATCCAGTCCATGGTAGCGGCACCATCGTGTACCTCACCTATTTTATGATTCACCCCGGTATAGTATAATATACGCTCGGTGGTGGTCGTTTTGCCGGCATCAATGTGCGCAGCAATACCAAAATTCCGTTGGTAACGTAAGTATCCCATTGTATTTATTTTAAAATTTAAATTGTGTATTGATTCTTTTTAGCCAGCATTGCAACCGGTAACTATCGGTACTTGTACAGCAAAATGCCACGCAACTTTTTAAAAGCTTCCCCGCAGAAGGTGCGCCTGGCACCGGGGATAATATGATATTTAAACTCTCATAGAAAGCTAAATCGTACAGTAAACCAGAACCTTGCTGCATCCTTTAGCGCCGCAAATGTAGTCATATTCTATGAGATATCCAAGGGATGAGGAGAAGGGAATGTTAAGGAAAGAGGAATATTAGTCAGTAGTGCCCAATTGACTTATTACTTTAGGGAAAGACCTATCATTATGGACAAGGCAGTTACAAAAAAACAGCCTAAAAACCGAATTCAAGCCAAATTACAACGTGTTAACTTATAAGTTACCTTTGAGCCGTGACAACAGAAAGGAAAATTATATTTCATGGACATTATTTTCAGGATTTTTATTTATTGCAAAATGAAAAGGTGAGGGAGAAAATTGGTTACGTATTCCGGGTTGTCAAGTCAGTGGAGAAGATACCAGAAAAGTTTCTAAGACATCTTGAAGGCACAGATGGGCTTTACGAAATCAGAATTGAAGTAAGCTCAAATATTTTTCGCATTTTCTGCTGCTTTGACAAAGGAAATTTAGTTGTACTATTTAATGGCTTTCAGAAAAAAACACAAAAGTCTCCGAAGCAGGAAATTACACTTGCATTGAATTTAAAGAACGAATACTTCAATAATAAAAGAAAAGCAAAATGAAGAATAACGAAGCCATCAGGCAGGCAACAAATTTTGATGAACTGCTGGACATTCAATATGGAAAAATTGGAACTAAGAAGCGTGACGGGTTTGAAATAAAAGCACAATATTTTGTAATTAGTGAAATGTTGAAAGAAGCAAGAAAAAGCGCAAACCTGACACAGGAACAACTTGCTGAAAAAGTTGGAACAAAGAAAAGTTACATCTCCCGGCTGGAAAATGGCAAATGCGACATTCAGCTTTCTACCCTTTACAGAATTTTTGAGGACGGACTTGGAAGACGAATAAGTTTAATCATTGGTTGATTGTCTTTATGAGGCTGACCAACTATGAGTCCAGACTTGCAGGGTCAGTATGATTATTGTGATTCAAAAATTCTTTTTTCTGAATCAGGGTAAAGTAATTCAATATAGGTAATGCCAGCTTCCTTTATTATGATGTTTAGTATGGGTACTTCTTTTTTCTCTTTAATGAATATCTCAAGCTGATAAGTCGCATTTCCAAAAGTAAAATCTGTATTCCAGGAGCAGCGCTTGCTAAGAATCTTAAATTCCAGGAAGTTAACTTTTGAGTTTGCACCTTCCCGAATATAAAGACTATCGCCTACAACCTCAAATACCAGGGAATAAGGCAGCCTGAAACCCGGTGAACCATCACTGATAAACTTTGTTTGGTAACTCGGTTTATTAGGACAGGTGGTCTGAGCTGATAGTCGGTGACTTGCCATAAAAAATATGAGGGTAATCAGAATTAAGTTAAAATAATTTTTCATAATGATTTCATGTTTCTTGCGTACGATTTGAATACTTTATACCTGGCAATTTTTCATCAAGAAAAGCCAGCAGCAAAGATGTAAAAAATACCAAGAGAATATTTTTTATTACAAATAAATCTAACGAACCTTTTCCATATGAAGAAGTGACTGTGAAATAAAAAATTACAACAGAAAAACTACAAACAGATTTTAATAGTTTTCCCTGAAAAGTTTTTACATTTAAATATTTAGAACAAAAAAAAAATACAAAACCAGCCGGGAAACATAAAACAGAAACAATTGCACAGTCAAATAAAGATGCGTAATATAAATAGAATGTGTTCGTTTTATCAACTAAATCAGCAGCCCATAAAAATTTATTTCCTATAAAAATAAGGACAGTGCAAAAAACTATTATAATTAACAGTATTACAATATTTCTTATTAAGTATTTAATGGTTAACATCCTAAACGCAGCTTTAAAGCAGCAAAGTCAATAATCTTTTTTAAATAATCACTTACATTAGCCCATTTTGGCCTGGCATTATAGCTTGGTTGAGAATATGAGTTGCTTATTCCAGTATTGTTAATATAAGCTTTTACTTTCGAGATGACATTTGCCCACATCGAATCTGATTATTTAAATCCTTTTACAAACAAATCTTTTCTTCCAGAGGGATTTTCGTCACTTAGTCTATAAATTTTATTAATGATAATGCGAAACCCTAATGTAAGAAATTCTTGGAGGGCGAAAACCTCGCTGAGATATAAGCATGAATTTAAATTTAATATATTACGGCTTCATCAAGGAAAACCAGTAACAAAGCGGTGATACCTACACAAATAATATTTTTTAAAACATAAAAATCCATTGACCCTGGGCCGTAGGACGAACTTGCAATAAATAATATCAAAATGACACTGAAACAACAAAAAGAAATTCCGATCTTAAGCCAGAAGTTTTTTACACCTGCAATTTTTATTACAAGAAAATAAAGTGTTGCAGAGAGGAAAGAAATTACTAACCCAAGAAACAAATTTTGTAAAAAGGAAGAATGATAAAGATAAAAATTATTTTTTCTGTTTATCAAATTTGAATTCCATAATAACCTGTTACCAAGAAACCACAAACTAGCCAAAATAATGGATAAAGTTGTTTCGATCAAAATTACTTTCAAAATGCTGTTCAATTTTAGCATCCTAAACGCTGTTTCAAAGTCACGAAATTTATATCTTTTCTTAGATATTCTCTTACATGCGCCCATTTAGGCCGAGCTATATAGCCTTGTTGTGAATAAAAACTACTAGCGCCGGTATTATTGATATATCCATTTACGTTTGCCAGAATATTTGTCCATAATGTGTCTGACTCTGTGAAGCCACTATGAATATCGTTTGCAATCTGTGTTTGCCAATCCCAAATCCTGTCCACCCCCATTGTATAGAACGTATAAACGCCCGGATTAGCAGATGTATTAAAAACACCAAATTGCCTGTTTCCTGCAACAGGGTGTTCGTTATCAAATGGTGTTTCAATAGTTGAAAACCTGAATTTATGACTCTCACCGATACCATTATAGACATTCTGATAATCCGATAATATTACAGTGCCATCATTTGACATGCCCAAAGGGCCTGGAATATGTATATGGCTCAAAGCCCCTTTAGCTTCTACCCCGGGTAAGTACCATTTATAGCAATCGTTTACCTGGGAAGTGAGATTACAATCAAACGAGACGCCAACAGGTGGCGTGATATAATTATTGATACTCAATCTAAAGAATTCAAGAAATTCCTGAGGTGTAAACCTGAGGTTGGTTAAAGGATTAATAGGAAACAGTGTAATTTGTATTGGAAAGTAATCGCAATTAACCACAGGCCCAAATGCATCTTCAATATTTTGCAAATTAAAATTATCAACTATCCAATTACCGTTGGCATTCCGTATGGAATCCAGCCTATTTTTCACCGTTATATCAGGATGAAATGAGGCGACATCCTGGTACATAGCTCCATAAGTTTGTAAGTTAATTAAAGTTAAACTATCACAGGGTTCCAAGGCGAAAGGATCTGCAGCTAAAATACTATTAAGTTCAGCAATTCTTGAGTAGTAAAAACCATTTGCATCAGTTTCCGGTTCCGGAGCAATAACTATTGGCCCCGGGCCGCAATCCCCGCAAGGTAAAATTCCATTCATTACCTGCGAAGTGGCCATGCAGGTTTCACCGGTACAATCTTCTTCCGGGGGTTCAGAGCCACCTCCCCCGCCACCGCTCCCGCTTCCCCCATTTCCACCGCCTGTTGGCGGATTATCCTCCGGGGGCCATTGGTATTCATCTTCCACCTGAAATGAAGAAGAACCACAACACCAGTTTCCAATACCAGGTGTAATATTATTATATGAAATCGCATTACAGCTGCCCGTTGCCGGCCTTGGCACGCAATAGGTCAAATAGTAAGTATGCACATAATTGGCAGATGTCGGATTGGGATCTTCTAAATTTAATTCTATAAAGAAAAGGGAAGTATCCGGAACTGTTTGCTGAAATTGCTGAAACAAATTTTTATCGGTGCCCATATACGTCCTATGCCCAAATACCTGCTCATTCAATATAAGTAATTGAAAAGCAATTTTATCTGCAGTGGTATAAGCGTCCTGCACAGGCCCGTACCTGTACTTATTATAATCGCTGCCCCTGTAGAGGTTTATTTTAGTACTGTCATTTACCCGGCCCACTATGAATGAGTTTACAATATTATCATTAGGCGCTACAAAGGGTACATACACTACCGTATCTGTCTCTCCCTGCAGTTGCTGTGTAAAAGAAGCTGCAGGCTTGTTTTTATAGGTGACTATAGCTTTATCCCAAAGCGGGTTTCCATTCTGCTTTATCATTTTTGGAAGAAAGTTGGTGAGTTTATTCTGCCGGTTTAATTCCCCGGCAACTTTTCTGACCGCTAAAGGAAAGGAATCTGACAGCAGGAAGTAATCGGCTTTTGCCGGGATATTTGTTTCATTAAATGAACTGTCAATTTTTTTACAGCTATTGAACAATACTAAAGCAAAAAATGTAAAACTTAAAAATGTAAAAAAGAATTGGGGGGGGTATACGATTTTGTTTTCATAAACGGTAATTAAAAGTTAAGGATAACACTAAGTTAACAAAAAAAATTAAGAGGGAGAAAATATTTTATCAAAATAGCGCTCAAAATAAAGAAGAAATTTATACAGTAGATATTTTTACACCACCTCAACACGTTCCATTGCGGAGCAAACATTGGCAAAGTTCTAAACTTTGCCAATGTTAGCCAGTAAAAAAGCCGCCCAAAAAAGAGCGGCCCTATAACCAGTGAGTTTAAATTTATTAGATCCTGAAGTGAGCGAAAGCCTTGTTGGCTTCGGCCATACGGTGGGTATCTTCTTTCTTTTTGTAAGAAGCGCCTTCACCTTTGCTGGCGGCAACAATTTCATTGGCCAGTTTATCCGCCATGCTGCGTCCGTTGCGGTCGCGGCTGTATTTTACCATCCACTTAATGCTGAGGGAAACTTTACGATCCG
This sequence comes from Ferruginibacter sp., assembly GCA_039926825.1. Lineage (GTDB taxonomy): Bacteria > Bacteroidota > Bacteroidia > Chitinophagales > Chitinophagaceae > Ferruginibacter. Next base: position 2,485 of record JBDSWG010000243.1, on the reverse strand, counting down.
GGCGCACCTCGGCAGGTATCTGGAACGTAGCACCACCAATACGGCGGCTGCGTACTTCTACACCCGGGGTAATGTTGGCTAAAGCTTTTTTCCAAACCTCGTAACCATCTTCACCGGTTGTTTTAGCAACCTTATCAAGAGCATTGTAAAAAATATTATAAGCGCCACTTTTTTTACCTTCCCACATCAGGTTATTTACAAAACGGGTAACCAGTTTGTCATTAAACTTCGGGTCAGGTGCTAAAGGGAGTTTCTTGGCTTGTGCTTTACGCATTGTTATTTTGTTTTATTACTGAGGGACTGCACCCTCTCTGAATTGTCTAAAATCTAATATCTATTATCTAAAATCTTTAATTACTTCTTCGCCCTCTTAGTTCCGTACTTACTGCGGCTTTGCTTGCGATCTTTCACACCGGCTGTATCCAGGCTACCCCTTACAATATGGTAACGTACACCTGGTAAATCTTTTACCCTGCCGCCACGTATCAAAACGATGGAGTGCTCCTGCAGGTTATGACCTTCACCCGGGATGTAGGCAATGACTTCAATTTTATTGGTAAGCCGCACTTTTGCAACCTTACGTAGGGCAGAATTCGGCTTCTTTGGCGTAGTTGTATATACCCTTGTACAAACACCACGGCGCTGAGGGCAACTATCCAGTGCCCTGGATTTGCTCTTTGCCTTAATAACTTCTCTACCTTTTCTTACTAATTGTTGAATAGTGGGCATTTATTTACCTTTTATTTTTCGGACGGCAAAGGTAGCTATTATGATCTAAACAAGAAAATAAAAGCGAAAAAAACGGTGCCTTTTTTCCTTTTTAAAAAAAAACTGCCGGGTAAGGGTCAGTTTTTATATAAAATTGAATTGCTTTTATACTTTTTCCATCCATCCGTGCGTATCTGCAACCCGGCCATACCGGATGTCATTCAGCCTTTTCTTCAATTCAGGTGCTGTTTTCCACTGGTCCACATCAAATTTCATCACATAATCTTTGTACTTCAATTCTTTGATGAGGGAAATAGTAGCGGCAGTGCCGGTACCAAATACTTCATATAAAAGGCCAGCTTTGTGGGCATCAATAATTTCATCAATACTCAGGCGGCGTTCTTCTACATTAAAGCCAATTTCTTTTAAAGTCGTGATAGTACTGTCCCGCGTTACGCCGGCGAGTATGGTACCCAGCTCCAGGCCGGGCGTGATGGCCGTATTGCCAATAATGAAAAAGACATTCATGGTACCACATTCCTGCACATATTTATGCTCGAAAGCATCTGTCCATAACACCTGGTCGTAACCCAGCTTTTTTGCCTGCGCAGTAGCATACATAGCACCACCATAATTACCGGCAGCCTTTGCATACCCCACGCCACCAGGTACGGCACGTACAAATTTTTCCTCTACATAAATGCGCATGGGCGTATTATAATACGGGCCTGTGGGGCTGAGGATAATCATAAACTTATATTTCTCACTGGGCTTTACACCTATCATTTCGTCTGTACTGAACATGAAGGGGCGGATGTAGAGAGAATGATCTGGCTGGCTGGGAATCCAGTTTTTATCCATAGCCACCAGGGTCTTCATGCCTTCCATAAAAATTTCTTCGGGTACAGCCGGCATCTGCATGCGCTCAGCAGAAATATTGAAACGCCGGAAATTATCGTGCGGGCGAAAGATAAACGCTTCGCCATCTTCATTTTTATAGGCTTTAATACCTTCAAAAATAGACTGGCCGTAGTGTATAGCCGCAATGGAAGGGTCCATCAGCAAGGGCTGGTAAGGTTTTATCTCCACGGTTTTCCATTCGCCATCTTCATAATCTACTTCCAGCATATGGTCTGTGAAATATTTTCCGAAGGGGATATTTTCGAGGTTGATATCTTTGAGCTTACTGTGCTCAGCTTTGGTAATATTAAAATCCGGGGCAGCAATCATAATCGTTAATTTTATATTACAAAGAAACGAAAAAATCAAGAGGTAAACGGGCCCCACATGAGTTTAGACAATATTCAACTTTCCCCGGCGATGCTGCAAAATTTATATAAAGATTCCCTTATAAATTTAGTTCCCGGCGAAAAATCGAAGGAAAAACTTCAGAATCCATCAATACCCAGCCTGGGCAAAAATGCTAAAAAAATCACGATTATTACCCATACTGCCGGCACAGCATTTTTAGGGGATGCGGAGTTGAATTTATTAATTAATATGCTTTCTGCCTGCAAGCTAACACTTGAGGATATTGCCCTGGTGAACAGTTTTGATAATGGGGAAGTTATTTATGAAAATATCCTGGCTACATTCAGCCCTTCAGTGGTTATATTTTTTGGGATTAAACCCTCTGAATTGGGTTTTCCTCTGGAGTTCCCAGCCTACCAGGTGCAACGCTATAATGGTATGAGCCTGCTGGCATCGGTGCCGCTGGAGCAACTGGCATCTGACGTAAATGAAAAAAAATATCTGTGGAAAAGCCTGCAACTATTAT
>JBDSWG010000242.1:0-5219 GCA_039926825.1 Ferruginibacter sp. | reverse complement strand
GGCGGTACAAACCCCGAAGACATGCCATTCAATAAAATGCTTAAACCGGTTCATAGATTTTTGCCTTTTACGTAAAGTTAAGTTTTCCGGGCAAAAAGTACATAAATCATTCCGCTTTATAATCATTTTAAGAATTTTACAACCACGGCGGCAGGGGCTTACTTAATTTTAAGTAAATTTGCAACACCTGCTGATGCAAAGGAGATTTTTTGCATACCATCCTGCATAAAATTTTACTCCCGTATCTATAGGAATATTTTTCTACCTCCTCAATCAAAGGACACTATGGCATTTGACATTGAAATGATTAAAAGGGTACATGAAAGTTTCCCTTCCCGTATTGAAGCAGCCCGTAAATTACTGAACCGGCCTCTTACTCTTACTGAAAAAATATTATATACGCATCTCTGGGATAATGCATTTCCAAAGGAAGCCTTTGACAGGGGTAATTCATATGTAAATTTTGCCCCGGACCGTGTGGCTATGCAAGATGCCACGGCACAAATGGCCTTGCTGCAATTTATGCAAAGCGGGCGCACTAAAGTTGCAGTGCCCAGTACTGTACATTGCGATCACCTCATTGAAGCTAAAGTAAATAGCCAGGCAGACCTGGCACGGGCGGTGAATGAAAGTAGTGAAGTATATGATTTCCTTTCTTCCGTTTCAAATAAATATGGCATTGGCTTCTGGAAGCCCGGTGCGGGTATCATTCACCAGGTGGTGCTGGAAAATTATGCTTTTCCTGGAGGTATGATGATAGGTACAGATAGCCATACTGTAAATGCAGGTGGTCTGGGTATGATAGCCATTGGCGTAGGAGGTGCAGATGCCTGTGATGTGATGGCCGGCCTGCCCTGGGAACTAAAAATGCCAAAACTCATTGGTATAAAACTTACCGGTAAACTCGGTGGCTGGACGGCGCCGAAAGATGTGATATTAAAAGTAGCGGGCATCCTCACCGTAAAAGGGGGTACCGGGGCAGTGGTTGAATATTTTGGAGAAGGCGCTACCAGCATGAGTTGTACCGGTAAAGGCACCATTTGTAATATGGGTGCGGAAATAGGCGCCACTACATCTGTTTTTGGTTATGATGAAAGCATGAGCCGCTACCTGTCTGCAACAAACCGCGAGGATATTTCCGCTTCTGCTGATGCCATTAAAGAACACCTGACCGGAGATGCAGAAGTGTATGCAAACCCGGAAGCTTATTTTGACCAGGTGATAGAAATAGATTTAAATACCCTGGAGCCCCACCTGAACGGTCCATTTACGCCGGATTTAGCGACGCCGATTTCTAAAATGAAAGAAGCTGCAGCGGCTCATAACTGGCCTTTGAAAATTGAAGTTGGCCTCATAGGCAGTTGTACGAATTCTTCTTACGAAGATATCAGCCGTGCTGTGAGCCTGGCCCGCCAGGTAGCAGATAAAGGCTTATCGCTCAAATCTGAGTTTACCATTACGCCGGGCTCGGAGCAAGTTCGTTTTACCATTGAGCGGGACGGCTTCCTGGAGGTTTTTAATAATATTGGTGCCACCGTATTTGCAAATGCCTGCGGGCCCTGTATTGGCATGTGGGATCGGGTCGGCTCGGAGAAAGCTGAGAAGAATACTATTGTCCACAGCTTCAACCGCAATTTTGCAAAGCGGGCAGATGGTAATCCGAATACATTTGCTTTTGTAGGTTCGCCGGAAATTGTAACGGCCATGGCCATTGCCGGTACATTGGAGTTTAACCCTCTGACAGATACATTGCTGAATGATAAAGGCGAATATGTGAAATTAGATCCGCCGAGTGGTTATGAATTGCCACCCCGGGGTTTTGCGGTAGATGACCCTGGCTTCCAGGCACCGGCGGCAGATGGCTCCGGCGTGCAGGTGAAAGTAGACCCGGAGAGTAAGCGTTTGCAATTGCTGGATCCCTTCCCAGCCTGGGACGGAGAAAATATGACGGGTTTGCGGCTGCTCATAAAAGCAAAAGGCAAGTGCACAACGGATCATATTTCTATGGCGGGCCCCTGGTTAAAATTCCGTGGCCACCTGGATAACATTAGCAATAATATGCTGATAGGTGCCGTAAATTATTTCAACGAAAAAACAAACCTGGTGAAAAACCAGGTGACATGCCAATACAACCCCGTACCGGATACACAGCGTTTTTATAAAGCCGCCGGCATCGGCAGCATCGTTGTGGGAGATGAAAATTATGGCGAAGGATCTTCCCGCGAGCATGCGGCTATGGAACCCCGTCACCTGGGTGTGAAAGTGGTGCTGGTAAAATCATTTGCCCGCATTCATGAAACGAATTTAAAAAAACAGGGCATGCTGGCTTTGACATTTGATAATAAGGCAGACTATGATAAAATTCATGAAGATGATGTTATAGACATCATTCGCCTGAAAACTTTTGCCCCTAGTAAAAAGCTAAAAATAGTGCTGAAGCATAAGGATGGAATAAAAGAAGAGATTATGGTAAACCACACTTATAATAAACAACAGATTGAATGGTTCCGTGCCGGTGCAGCGCTGAATATTATTCGTAAAGCATTTGAAGAAAGCAAGAAATAGTCAATCAGGACTTGTCATTTGTCATTGAGTCAGTGGTCATTCTAATATTTGTCATTAGTCATTGAGTCAGTAGTCATTCTAATAACTTATAATCCTTTACTTACCTCAGGAAATTTGATTAGCATCGGTCTTCGCACTGACTAAATGACTATTGACTAACTGACACATGACTTACTGCCTATTGACTCAATGACTATTGACTCACTACCTATTGACTATTGACTCATTGACCAATCCCTAACTCCCTTTTGGCTTAAGTAAAATGTATTTATAACTGTTGTTGTATGCGGCATCAATGAAAGCCAGCATATCATTCCACTTGTTTTTTTCCAAATTCGCCTGCTTATAAATTTTAGTAATTTTCAACACTAACATTCCCTCTTTTTCTTCTGCGGCAGAGATAAAAGAGCCGGCTTCATTATCAATATTTGTCGTAAGTTCTTTGAGGCCATCAACTGTATATCCTGCCGGTATTTTGAAATTAATCTGCCAGCTCAGTGTTCTGCCCATGCCAACATTAATAGGGTGATTACGGACCCGCTCCTCTTTTTTAATCTGTAATTGCCCACCTACTAATCCGGGAATATTGACCAGGTATTTTTTACCGGCTTTACGAATCATACCATTGATTTCAAACTCTTCTGTATAATTTAAATCACTCATCTTCATTGAACGTCCATCGCTTCCGATAGTAAAATTTTTATACTTTACTTTTTGAGAATATTCATTCTGTAACTGACTGGTAACATATTCAGGCTTGGCTTCTTTATAGCGATCTTTTATAGCCTTTACAGATTTATAATATTCTTCTTCCTGCGCCGTTTTCATATTATCTGTAGGCGAATCGCCACCGTAATATTTATAGTCATCCAGCATGTAGGTAGTATACTTTAATGCATCTGAAATGTTCCTGTTTTTACTGATGCCCTTGTAAAGGGATTTTCGTGTAACCATAAGCGTTGTAAAGTCTTTATCCAGGCTTACATCCAGGTTTACATTTTCCACGTTATCTGAGTATGCAGACTGGGGTAATAGCAGGTCACTCACTTCTGAAGTGCCGCCTTTTTTTGTGGCGCTATAAATTACATAGGCATTACTACCCATCAGTGTTTCCACCAGGTCACCCGGGTTGCTGTAATCTGTCGGATTAAAATAAATACTATTTCCTACCCGCACGGCGTACCGTATTTCCTGGTCGAACAATACTTCATCCAGGTTGCCAATATTATTAGAGACACTCATAACAATTTCATTGGGAATGTCCCGCTCTAACAGAAGATTGGAAAATATATAAGCCGCCACACGGTCACTCAAATAATTATCGCGGTTCACCACGAAATTGCGCAGACGATAATAGGATTTGGTGATGTAATCTTTTTCAGACCAATCCTTTGCACCGGCCTTTTTCAGCGTGGAATATAACGCCGCTTCCAGTTGTTGTATGGTTACAGAATTGATGGTGTATTTAGCGGCAGATTTATATTCTTCCAGCGCTTTACGCGTGAGTTCATCTTTGCTGAAGCCTGCTTTTATTTCCCCTTTCTGGCCAATCAAGGCACCCTTAGTGTTTTCATTATTGGCATAAATCACCTGGAACTTTGTCATAGGCGAAACCTTGTACGTATTTACGAAATTTACATCTTTCTCTACCGGCCGGTCTTTATCTGTAAATACAAAACGGAAAAAACCGGGATCTGCCGCCGTCTCTTTTATGAAGTCCGGGGCACCGTTTAAGGACAATGATTTGAAAAATGATTTATCATCAGTTTCAATAACTATCTGGTTAAAAAGTATTGGGTATTTTTTATTACAAAATTCATATTGCGGCGTGAACTCGATATAGCCGCTACCCATCACATCCAGCTTGTTTTTAGATACGGTCACAAATTCCAGGATGTCTCCCGGCTCTAAATCAGGGATGGCTACTTTGTAATACCGGCGCTGGTTTCCCATCTGCTGGTCAAAAAAACTTTTATAAAATTCGGGCATATCCTCTGAGGATTCTATACCTACGGCTTCATTTAATTTTACTTCCATACTGCTGCCGCCGGGCTTTGTAATTTTTGCACTGAACCCATCTTCTTTTTCATTATACCGAAAATATAAAGTCGTGAAACTCTTCACCGCATTTTTATCATTCAGGAAAATTTTAAAGCGCACGTTTTCATAAAATATAAGGCTGCGTTCTCCTTTGGATAGAAAACCGTTCCGGGATTTTTTATCGATGTTTACGGACCTGCGGTAACCCAAAACAGTAGCCGATTCTTTTTCAAATTTTGCTGGCACTTTATTTACGGCAAAAGCCGGTTGGCTCTCTGCCCACATACCTTGCGTATTGGCTTCCAGGTTATCCAGGAAGTCTTCATTAATAAAATCCTGGGCAGATATAGTTGTGGTAACGCAAATGCATAGCAGGGTAATAAATAAATGACGTAACATATTTGTGGTTATTTTTTAGTAATGCTTACCAGGTAATTATTAAACTCCTTGATGGAATTGATAAAAGATTTCCAGGCCACGAAATCAGTCTTCTTTATCATGGGATCTTTTATTGACAAACTTTTTTTCAACACAATTTTATTTCCTGTTATAATATACTCTCCTTTAAAAGAATAGCCATCATGATTCAGTTCCAGGTTCTCCGGTTTGTCTAT
>JBDSWG010000241.1:0-5645 GCA_039926825.1 Ferruginibacter sp. | reverse complement strand
GTAAAAAGCGGTTGAGTGGCCTTTGCTGCAAAGCAAACATGTTTATATTTGCCCGACTTTAACTAGCGTTCTATGAATTTTAAGAAGATTAATAATATTACCGGCTGGGCTGTGTGCCTGGTTGCCTGCCTTGTATATATTCTTACGATGGAGGCTACAGGAAGCTTGTGGGATTGCGGTGAGTTCGCTTCCAGTGCCTATAAGCTCCAGATCCCTCACCCACCGGGAGCTCCTTTATTTGTTTTAATTGGCCGGTTATTTATGGCACCTTTTCCCCCGGCAACAGCCGCCACGGGTATAAACCTGATGAGCGCACTGGCCAGTGGTTTCACCATTCTTTTTCTTTTCTGGAGCATCACGCATTTTGCACGCAAACTTTTGCTGCGCAATAAAGAAACGCTCACGCCCGCCAATGTTATTTCAATTATGGGCGCCGGTGTTGTGGGTGCCCTGGCGTATACATTTTCTGATTCTTTCTGGTATAGCGCTGTGGAAGGCGAAGTATATGCCTTATCATCTTTCTTTACAGCTGTGGTTTTCTGGGCCATGCTTAAATGGGAACAAAGTGTTACGGAAGAACAGGCCGAGGGCATCAAAGGGCATTTTACCCGTGCGGACCGTTGGCTCATCCTCATATTTTACCTGATGGGCCTTTCCATTGGCGTTCATCTTCTAAACCTGCTTACCATTCCTGCGATTGTCGTAATCTATTATTACAAGCGGTATAATGTTACTGCCTGGGGTGTATTCTGGGCTTTTGTTATTGGCTGCCTTATAACCGGACTTGTACAAAAAGCCGTTATACAATGGACTATCAAAGGCGCCGGTATGTTTGATGTACTCTTTGTGAATAGTTTCGGCCTGCCCTTCTTTACGGGCTTTGCCTTTTTCTTCATCTTTCTTGGTGTGCTGATATATTTTGGATTAAATCTCGCCCGCAGGAAAAACTGGAACTTCCTCCGACTAGGCCTCTGGAGTTTTGCGTTTATGCTTCTGGGTTATTCTACCTATTTCACTACTATGGTGCGCAGCACGGCAAACCCGTCAGTGGATATGTATAATGTAGATAACCCCGTGAGCCTTGTTGGTTACCTTAGCCGCGACCAATATGGCGACTGGCCTATACTTTATGGACAGGATTTTACGGCACAGGTACAGGATACAAAAGTGACGGAGACGTACGTAAAAAGTAAAACGAGCTATGAGAAAAATGGCCGTAAACTGGAATATGTTTATGCACCGGGAGACCTGCACTTTTTTCCACGTATGTGGGATCAAAGCAATGACCAGAACCATGCTGATTATTATGCCAATTGGGCCGGCATTACAAAAGACAAAGAAGGCAATTATGATCGTGCGCCTACCATGTCAGAAAATATTGGTTTCTTTCTTTCCTACCAGTTAAACTGGATGTACTGGCGATATTTTATGTGGAATTTTGCCGGCAAACAGAATGACGTTCAGGGCATTTACATGGGTAATGTGCGGGATGGAAACTGGAAAACCGGAATTGGCTTTTACGATAACATCCGCCTGGGCGACCAGGATGCGATGCCGGATACCATGAAACACAATAAGGCTAACAATAAATTATTCATGTTGCCTTTTATCCTGGGACTTCTCGGGTTATATTACCAGTATAAAAAAGATAGAAGGGATGCGTTTATTGTCGGACTGCTCTTTTTCTTTACCGGCTTTGCCATTTGTATTTACCTGAACCAGGCGGCACCGCAGCCGCGGGAAAGGGACTATGCTTATGTCGGTTCCTTTTATGCCTTTGCAATATGGATTGGCCTCGGGGTACTTTTCCTCCGGCAATTCCTGGAGAAATATATTAAGAATGGCCGTAATGCCGCCCTGGCTGCAAGCGTACTGGCGTTACTGTTAGTGCCGGTGATTATGGCAACGCAGGAATGGGATGATCATGACCGGAGTAAAAAAACGATTGCCCGCGACCTGGCCATTGATTACCTGGAAAGTTGTGCGCCTAATGCCATACTGATAACTTTTGGTGACAATGATACTTACCCGCTATGGTATGCCCAGGAAGTTCAGGGCATACGCACAGACATCCGCGTTATCAACAGCAGCCTGATGGGGACTGACTGGTACCTGAATGAATTGCGCTATAAAGTAAATCAAAGTGCACCTATCGATCCCATCTGGTCGGCAGAACAAATTGAAGGTTCCAAGCGTGAAGTGGTTTATTATGTTCCGAAACCCGTGCCGGGTGGCGGCGAATATATGGACTTGTATACCATGATGAAAGATTATGCCGGCAGTGATAACCGGGATAGAATGGAACAGGGCCGTGATGGTAGTTTACTGAACTCTTTCCCTTCTAAAAAAGTGAGCGTGCCAGTAGATGCTTCCGTGGTACGAGCCAATGGAACCGTTTCGGCTACAGACAGCATTGTATCTTCTGTAAATTTTGAAATACCCAAACAATATCTTTATAAAAATGATGCGGCTATATTGAATATTATTGCCGCCAATGGCTGGAAGCGCCCCATTTATTTTACTTCTCCCTATAGTGAACTAGGTTTTGGAAATTACCTCCGGCAGGATGGTTTAAGCTACCGCCTTGTACCTGTCGCTAACAGTGAAGTAAATAAAGACTGGGTATTTGATAAGATGATGAATAAGTTTGCCTTTGGCAATGCCAACATACCCGGTGTATACTATGATGAAGAAAACCGACGCCATCTTAATACAATAAAGCTGGCTTATGGGCAGGCAGCTATGAGCCTGGCAGAAGCGGGGCGTAAAGATGATGCCAAACGTATGTTGCGTCATGCTGACTCTATGATGCTGCAGGAAAACTTCCCTTATGGCCTCGTGAGCCGCAGCCAGCAGCATAACCAGTTTTCATTGCAATTTCTCTATGCTGCTTATAGCGCCGGGGATATGGAGCTGGCAGAAAAGATTACAGGAAGCCTCAAAAAAGATATAGAGCAACAGGCGGCATACTACCAGCAGTTGCCTCAGAATAAAAGGGACGCCCTGGCTTATGAAGAAGATAGAAATGAAAACATGATGAAAGGGCTTCTGTCGCTGGAGCAACAGTTTAAAAATAAACCGGCAACTATTGAAACGCCCGGCCAGATTAAGATGGCCCCCGCCGGGAAAGATTCCGGCAAGCCGTAAAAGAAAAGATAATAATTTAAAAGAGGCTGTCCATCCTGGCAGCCTCTTTTTATTATAAAAATTATTGGCCTGCTATTTCACTATGCCATTATAACTCTCCAGTTCTTCCATCATAGCCATGCTTCCTACAAAAAATGGCGTTCGTTCATGCAGGCTTTTAGGGATAATGTCCAGGATGCGGCGCTTGCCATCTGTTGCTTTGCCACCGGCTTTTTCTATAATAAAGGCAAAGGGATTACATTCATATAACAGGCGGAGTTTTCCTTCAGGGCGGTCTGTAGTGCCGGGATACATAAAAATGCCACCCTTCACCAGGTTGCGATGAACATCACTCACCATGCTGCCAATATACCGCTGCGTATAGGGGCCACCGGTAGTGTTATCCTTTTGCTGGCAGGTGGTGATGTATTCCTTAACCCCTTGTTCATAGCGAAAATAATTTCCGTGATTCACAGAATATATTTTACCATGCTCCGGGCAAGCAATATCCGGGTGAGAAAGGGAATATTCCCCAATGCTTTGATCGAGTGTGAAACCATTCACGCCTCTTTTTGTGGCATAAACCAACATCGTAGAAGAACCATAAATAATATACCCTGCAGCCACCTGTTTATTTCCGGGCTGCAGGAAGTCTGCTTCTGTAGCGGGTTTTCCGAGCTCACTTACACGTCGGTAAATGCTGAAGATAGTGCCGATAGAAACGTTTACATCTATATTGCTGCTACCATCCAGCGGATCAAAAAGGCAAACGTACTTGGATTTATTACTCACTTCATCATCAAAAACCACAATGTCATCCAATTCTTCACTCCCAATACCAGCGCAACTGATGCCATGCCTGAGCACGCCTACCAACTCATTATTGGCCAATACATCCAGCTTTTTTACTTCTTCCCCCTGCACATTCATAGAGCCAGCATCGCCGAGTATATCTACAAGGCCGGCTTTATTTACTTCTACATTTATACGTTTGCCTGCCAGGCCAATATCCCGCAACAGGCCGGCAAGTTCCCCCGTCGCCCTGGGAAAATTCCGCATCTGTTGTATTGTAAATTCATCCAGGGTTTGAATGTTCCTGTTTATCGCCATAATAATTGCTGTCTTTATAATTACCAATTAGATTTGCAGCACTAAAATAAGGGTTATCCACATAAACTAAAAAACAGTATCCACTTATAAGCCCTGCAAGGTTGCTGAGATGGGTAGATATTAAAGCCTATGAAGGTCTTCAAATTTGGCGGTGCCAGCATCAGTAACCTGGAAAGGATAAAAGCCGTAGGTGAAATTTTATTACAATACCCCAATGAAAAAATTCTTATTGTAGTATCTGCCATGGGCAAAACTACTAACGCCCTGGAAAAAGTTACGGAAGCATTTTTCGAGGGACGCCAGGAGGAAGCCCTGGCTTTATTTATAGGCATAAAACAACAGCACCTTACACTAAGTAAATACCTCGTGTACCTACGCTGGCAGGAAACAGAAAAGGCACTTAAAGAATTTTTTACAGAAGTAGAATGGCTCTTGCACGATAAACCCGTGCGTGGCTATGATTACTATTATGACCAGGTGGTCTGCATAGGTGAAATGCTGAGCAGTACTTTGCTGAGTAATTACCTGGCAGAAATTAATATTAAAAATGCCTGGGTGGATGTACGCGACATCATCCGGACAGATAACAATTTCCGGAATGGTACGGTGGATTGGGATACCACCGCAATGCACATCAAGGATCAGGTTTCACCCTTGTTCCTGGAAAATAATATTGTGGTCACGCAAGGTTTCATTGGAGCTACAGATGAAAATGAGAGTACGACACTGGGCCGGGAAGGAAGTGATTTTTCGGCAGCAATTTTCGCAAATATCCTGGACGCCGAAGAAGTGGTTATCTGGAAAGATGTGGAAGCAGTGATGAATGCCGACCCCTCAAAATTTCCGGAAGCCGTGAAAATGCCGGAGCTCAGTTTTTCCGAAGTGATAGAAATGGCGTATTACGGTGCCCAGGTTATTCACCCAAAGACTATAAAGCCGCTGGAAAATAAAAATATTCCTTTGCTGGTAAAGAGTTTCCTGCAACCAACGTTACCGGGTACACGCATCAGTAGTACGCGGGTGAAAAATCTTCCGCCAATAATAGTTATAAAAGAAAAACAGGTCCTGATTAAATTTCAATCCAAAGATTTCTCTTTCGTGAGCGGCCAGCCGGTAGAATTTCTCCACGATATTATGGAACATCTGCACCTGGATTCCAGCCTGCGGCAACATACTGCAATATCCTTGCTCTGCTGTTTTGATGATACAGATAAACTTGCCCTGCTGGCAGAAAAAGCCGGGGAATTTTTTGACGTGGAAATGTTGCGTGGGCTGCGGCTGATCACCATTCGTCATTACACGGAAGCAGAAATTGAAAGATTTACGGATGGGGAACAGATTATTCTTTCCCAGAAGACAAAGGAGACAGCGCAGTTTTTAATTGCAGAAAATTAATTGACCACGTAGTC
>JBDSWG010000240.1:0-6302 GCA_039926825.1 Ferruginibacter sp. | reverse complement strand
TCATTATCCGGGGAAAGATTTTTTTCAATATTGTCATTGAGCCTTACCAGCCGGCGGCTGAGGCCATAAAACAGCGTATTGCAAATATCAATCATAAGCGAAGCCGTAGAAGCAAACCACAGTTTATGATGCGTGGCCCAAACTTTTGGCAAAACTTCAGCAAACAATACCAGGAAAAAAGAAATAGCGACAATCTTAATGGCAAATTTTACCCAGATACCCACCAGGAGCTGCTCCATTAATCCATCTAGTAAAAGGCTGCTGATAAGTATCGCCCCCAGGTTTGCAAAAACGTTGGTGATTAACAATGTGTTCAGCAAAGGCTTGGGCCGATCCATTAATAGCGCAATACGCCGGAAAGAAGGCTGGCCACGGGTTTTAAGAAGGTTTAATTCTTTACTGGAAAGAGAGAAAAATGCAATTTCGCTCCCGGCGACAAAAAATGACAGGAAAAAAAGCAACAGATCTAAAAAGATAAGGGTCGTAACGCCGCCGGTGCTTATAGCCAGAAATGGAAAAAATATGGAAATTAAATTATGTACCGAATGGTAATCCAAAGCAAAAATTTTTAATTAAAAATAGCCCGATGCTGGTAATTTCTATAAGATGCTAAAATGGATTTCTTTCATTTCCGGCATCTTCCGGAGGCGGTATAGGAGGTGTATTTTCACCGCCTTCCATATCGTCCATATTTTCATAACCGGGGCCGCTAAGACCTCCTTCATTACGCTTATCCAGCATAATTAAATTATCGCCAACTATCTCGGTAGCAAATTTTTTATTGCCCTCTTTATCTTCCCAACTACGTGTTTTCAGTCGGCCTTCTATATACACAAGGCTACCGCGATGCAGGTATTTCTGGGCAAGTTCTGCCAGGCCACGCCACAACACTACTGTATGCCATTCAGTTTGAGAAATATGTTTACCACTTCTGTCTTTATAAGATTCTGTAGTTGCCAGGGAAAATTTTGCGACACCTATATTTCCTTCCAGGAATTGAATATCCGGATCCTTTCCCAGATTGCCTATAAGCATTACCCGATTTACCCCTCTCATATTGTGGTTTATTAATGCCCTAAATTAAGGGATTATTTAAATTAAAGATAGCTATTTATTCCTCAACCTGCGGGGCGCTTTCTTGCCCTGAATGGCCGGCAGCGGTTGCTGAAGGGCGGACAAAAAATGCTGGATGATCCGGGGGAAAGCAAAGGTTTTAATTTTTCCCAGGAGCACTTCTTTAAAACCAGCCACCCGAGGCAAATCTTCAACTTCACAATGCAGAAAAACTGCTTCAATTAACTGGTGGGTCAGTACCTGTCTGAGCTTGATAATTTCATGTGTTTTTATAACGGCAGTTTCTTCAACAAACTCCACGGGTATTTTAAAAACTGGTTTTTGCGTTGCAAACAGCTTAGCCACTTCCTTTGAAGGAAATTCATAGAGGTCTTCCCAAATGTCTTTTTGGTTTCGTTTCCGGATGAGCGTTTTCCCTTTTGACTGAAACATTATAAAATAAAAAAAACGTTTTCTTTTTTGTGCTTTTTTCTTTTTTACCGGCAACTCATCTACGAGGTTGTGCTGGTAAGCTCCGCAATGAAGCTGAAGGGGACAAGCAGGGCATTTTGGGTTTCGCGGTGTGCATACCTGGGCACCAAAATCTATAATGGCCTGGTTGTACTTTGCCGGCTGGCTTTTATCCAGGAGAAGGTCAGCCATCTGTTGAAGTAATTTTTTTCCTGCCGGGCTGTCTATTTCGTTATCTATTAAAAAATAACGGCTAAGCACACGTGCAACATTACCATCCACCACGGCATAAGGAGCATTAAAGGCAAATGATAATATTGCCGATGCGGTATAAATGCCAATGCCTTTCAATTTTAAAACCGCTTCAAAATTGTTTGGGAAGACTCCCTTATATTCATTTGAAATTACTTTTGCGGTATGAATAAGGTTGCGGCAGCGGCTATAATAACCCAATCCTTCCCATATTTTAAAAACTTCCTGTTCTTTCGCGGTAGCTAATTGCCCAATTGTGGGGTATTTTTCTACAAATTTTTTATAATATTCAAGTCCTTGATTTACTCTTGTTTGTTGAAGTATTATTTCACTAAGCCAAATTTTGTAAGGATCCTTTTCTTCCTTCCATGGCATACTCCTTGCATTTTCTATTGAATGCCATTGCATTAGAGTTTTGGTAAAAAAAATTTCCTTGAAAGAGGAATTCATAAATTTGATTGATCCTATATGAAACTTATTGACTATCAAAGAATTGATAGAAATTTATATTTATTCTGAGCACTTGCAATTAAAATAAAATTTATGAGGAAAGCTGACCTAATCAATAAAATTTCCGATAAAACCGGGATACCCAAAGTGGATGTGCTGGTAACATTGGAAACTATGTTCAAAGAAATCAAGACGACACTTTCCAATGGCGAAAACCTTTATGTACGCGGGTTTGGTAGTTTTATAATAAAGAAAAGAGCTGCTAAAATAGGGCGAAACATAAAGAAAAACATAGCCGTTTCTATCCCCGAACATTTTATACCTGCCTTTAAACCTGCAAAAGAATTCGTGCAGGAGATAAAAACATCTGCAAATATAAACGAAGAGCCCAAAGTTGAAGATGGCAACTGAGGTTAATGTACCTTTGCCCTCTTAAAATTTTTAGTTGGCTAAACCTTATATCCTCGCTCTGGCGGGTCTTATTGTCGTTTTCATACTTTATTTCGGGTTTAATATTACCCCAAAAAAGAAAATAGTTATGGATGTTTCTAAAACATCTGTGGGCTCATTTAATATACAACATTACATTGACAGCCTGGAGAATGCACTACCTGTGGCTAATAAAACACAAGTGAGTAACCTGGAAGGTGAAATTGAGCAAAGCCAGGGAAATGCTGCCGTTATTAATTCAAATGAAGCCTTAGCCTATTATTGGAAAGACAGCCTGAAAGCATATGAGCCGTATGCCTTTTATATTTCGCAGGCTGCTAAGTTGGATAATTCAGAAAAAAAGCTCACCTTTGCAGCCCAAATATTTTTAAACAACCTCCGCTGGGAAAATGACCCTGTAAAGCTGGGATGGGAAACCAGCGAGGCGATTGAACTTTTTGAGAAGGCACTTGCACTCAACCCGGACAATACAGATTTAAAAATAGGTTTGGGAAGCTCTTATATATTCGGCAGGGGCAGAAACGGCAACCCGGAAGAAACTATGAAAGGCGTACAATCTTTACTGAGCGTGGTACGGCAAGATTCTACCAATATGAAAGCACAGTTTATGCTGGGCATGGGAGGATATATCTCCGGCCAGTATGACAAAGCCATTGAACGGTTGCTGAAAGTGGTAAATGCTCAACCGGAAAATGCAGAAGCCCTGGCTTTTCTTGCTGACACATATGCGGCAAAAGGGGATAAAGCTTCTGCTATAAAGTGGTACAATGTGAGTAAGCGGATAGTAAATGATGCACATTACAGTGCTGAAGTAAACCAAAGAATAAAAGAATTGAGGTAAATACCTCTCAAACAATATTTATAATATTATAACATAACTAAAAAGACTTTATATGCCTTGTGGTAAAAAAAGAAAACGTCATAAAATTGCTACTCACAAGCGTAAAAAACGTTTGAGAAAGAATCGTCATAAGAAGAAATAATTTTCTTATGAATATTTGCTGCATTCTCCCGCAGCAGTAAGCATAGCATGATAAAACAGCGGGTCCCGTATTTTTATCATGCCTTCTTAGTTTCCTTCCTGATGTAAAAGTCCATATTAAAACTTTTTGCTTGACCAAGGAATTAATTATTAATGCACTCCCACAAGGGGTGGAAATTGCGCTACTCGAAGATAAAAAACTGGTAGAGCTTCATAACGAAAAAGCTGACGCCAGTTTTGCGGTAGGTGATCTATATCTTGGAAAAGTAAAAAAACTTATTCCAGGTCTGAATGCTGCATTCATAGATGTAGGCTTTGAGAAAGATGCATTTTTGCACTATACGGACCTTAGCCCTTATGTAAAATCAATTCTAAAATTTACCCACCTCTCTATAAATGATAATACGGATAATGGTCTCGATTTCGCCAAATTCCGTGTGGAACCGGAAATTATAAAAACCGGGAAGATTACCGAAGTTTTAAATGGCAGGCCAAACATACTGGTGCAAATATTAAAAGAACCCATAGCTGCCAAAGGTCCGCGCCTCAGCTGTGAACTTTCCTTACCAGGAAGGTTTGTTGTAGTGACTCCCTTTAATGATATTGTAGCAGTTAGCCGTAAAATCCATTCGTCAGAAGAGCGGAGAAGATTACAAAAAATTATTGAAGCTGTTAAGCCAAAAAATTTAGGCGTTATCGTACGTACGGCTGCAGAAGGTAAACAAACTGCAGAACTTCATGAAGACTTGCTTAGCCTGGAAGCGACCTGGAAACTGATTCAAAAAAATCTTAAAGGTGCTGTACCTCCTGCTAAAATTTTAAGTGAGCAAGGGAAAACCACCAGTATGCTCCGGGATTTATTGAGTGCTGATTTTAATAAAATCGTTACGAACGATAAAGGCATTTATTCAGAAACAAAAAATTATATACAACGCATTGCCCCGGATAAAGCAGACATTGTAACGTACCACAATAATGGCCAGCCGTTGTTTGACAATTTCGGCATCACCAAACAGGTTAAAGCCTCATTTGGTAAAACCGTGAACCTGCCCAGCGGCGCATACCTCATCATAGAACATACAGAAGCCTTACACGTAATAGATGTAAACAGCGGCTATAAAAGTGTGAGTAATAACCAGGAGCAAAATGCCCTGGAAACTAACCTGGAAGCGGCAGAAGAGATTGCCCGGCAACTACGCCTGAGAGATCTTGGTGGCATCATCATCGTAGATTTTATTGATATGCGCATGCTGGAAAATAAAAAGAAGCTTGCGGATGCGATGGATAAGTACATGCGTCCAGACAGGGCTAAGCATGCCGTATTACCCATTACCAAATTCGGATTAATGCAAATAACCCGGCAACGCATGAAGCCGGAAATGAATATTAATACCAGCGAGGTTTGCCCCAGTTGCCAGGGAACAGGAAAAATTTCTTCTACCCTTATACTGGAAGATGAAATTGAAAAAAACCTCAGTTACCTGATTATGCAAAAGCATAAAGGGCTTACTATAGTGGTGCACCCGATAGTATTTACTTACCTCACCTCTGGCTTCCCCAGTCGCAGATTAAAATGGTCCTGGAAGTATAAACAAAAAGTAAAGGTGAAATCCAACACCAACAACCATCTCACAGAATTCAAATTCTTTGATGATAGTGAGGAAGAAATTAAGCTGTAAATAAAATTTTACTATACATTCCACCCTTTCCAGGTAGGCACTTTAGACATAACCGGTAAAATTTTTTACCAGGATAATTTTTTTATGCTGCAGAAGGAATTTACACTCAATATTTGTGAGGCCTTGTCAAATAATCCCCCGGCATCTACACGTTTACGTTAGGTAAAAAATATAAAAATTTGTGATCTTGTAAGATAAAAAGGGTTGCAAAAATTGCAACCCTTTTTTCTATAATAAATTTTAAATATTTAGTGCTGATGATGATGCATCATACCAGTTAATGCTTCAGGAGTAGTGGTTTTCTCCACTGGCTTAACCGCTCCTGCAGCCCATCCAAATAATTTTTCTGCAGACAACCGGCGGTAAGTTGCATCTACCTGCTTTTCATCTTTCATCATACGATCCAGGTAGCTTTCCAGCCAACTGGTATCCTCACCCATTCCCATCTGGCCGAAATAACGCATCACTTCTGCACGCATATTTTCTCTTAACTCTTCCTCTGATACTTCCAGTTTATTATCGTTTGTAATCTTATCACTAATAAGCGTCCACTTTAACTGGCTGCTAAAGCCCGGGAATTCATTTTCCGCTTCTTCAGCCGTTTTAGGATTCTCTCCGCCGGTCTGTAACCAGCGCTTCAGGAAAGTTTCCGGGAACTCCATTTTGGTATCATCCAGCAGGAAATGATAAAGCTGATCATGAAGCTGGTTACGGCTTTGCGCTTCCCAGTATTGTTCCAGTTCGGCTTTCAAGGCGACTTTGAATTCATCTTCATTCGTAACGCCTTTCCCCGGGAATACTTCATTGAAAAAATCTTCAGTGAGGTCCCTCTTAGTTACGAGGCCTATCTTTATGATGTCCAGTTCAAACATTTTTTTTGCTGCTGCTGCGTCCCCTTTTTCAAAACCCAAATCCTGCAACATCATATCCAGTTTATCGCCTTCAAAAGTTTCATCTAATGTAAA
>JBDSWG010000239.1:0-12791 GCA_039926825.1 Ferruginibacter sp. | reverse complement strand
TTTACAAGAGTGATTTCGCGGAATTTTTGCCTGCGTAATTTCCGCAATCCTACCTATTTTATTTCCGGCGACTTCCAGTTGCGACGGAACCGGGCACTCTTCTTATAATATTTTATGGGGTATATATCCGGGTTCTGGCGAAGTTTCCCGATGAAATTCATTACGGTTTGGAGCAAAGGATGCCGTTGACTTGCGTTAAGATTATTCATATAAAATGGATTTAATATTGTCATAACGCACTGTTTTCAGGATTATTGCAATTAGAGGGGCTGCCTTCGTAGGGAGAGATTAAAGGCAAGCTTAAATTGTTTTAATTTTACACCTATGCAGAAAAAATTGTTTCTCCTGGATGCGATGGCACTTATTTTCCGGGCGTATTATGCCCTCATCCGCAGCCCCCGCATTACCAGCAAAGGCCGGAATACGAATGCGCAATTTGGTTTTACCAATACCCTCATAGACCTGATAAATAATCAAAAGCCTACCCACATGGCCGTTTGCTTTGATACGCACGCCCCTACAGAAAGGCATACCGATTTTACAGATTACAAGGCTAACCGGCAGGAAGCGCCGGAAGATATTTTAAGTGCTATACCGGACATTAAGAAACTGCTTACCGGGTTTAATATTCCCTGTATAGAAAAAGACGGGTATGAAGCCGATGATGTAATCGGTGCCCTGGCAAAAATGGCGGAAAAAGAAGGTTATGAAGTCTTTATGGTAACGCCGGATAAAGATTATGGCCAGCTGGTTTCAGAAAAAATTAAAATTTATAAACCCGGGTACCAGGGCGGGCTGGTGGAAATAATGGGGCCGGAAGAAGTTTGCAAAAAATGGGATATAGATAATGTAGACCAGGTGATAGATATTCTCGGCCTGATGGGCGATGCTGTAGATAATATACCCGGCATAGCTGGCGTGGGAGAAAAAACAGCAGCTAAATTGCTGAAACAATATGGCAGCATTGAAAAAATACTGGAAGATGCGGATAATATTAAGGGTTCCCTCGGTGAAAAAATCCGGAATGGAAAAGATAATGCTATCATGAGTAAGAAACTGGCTACCATCATACTGGATGTGCCGGTAGAATTTCATGAAGAAAATTTTCGCCTGAAAGAATGGAACCGCGAATTGCTCACGGAAGTTTTTACTGACCTGGAATTTAAAACTATGGGTAAACGGGTGCTGGGAGAAGACGTCGCAATACCCGGTGCTGCAGGTAAAGCATCTGCCGGCCAGCAAATAGACATGTTTGGAAATGTGACCACGGTTGCAGAAGTAGTGGCAGAAGTTACGGTGCAAACATTTGGTGCGCCTGACAAGAATATTCACAACACCCCTCACGATTATAAACTGGTGCAGAGTCAGGAGGAAATAGATGCACTACTAAAATTGTTGAAAGGGCAAACGGAAATAAGTTTTGATACTGAAACAACCAATATAGATGCAAACCTGGCAGAGTTGGTCGGCTTAAGCTTCAGCCTGGTGCCGGGTACAGGATATTATGTGCCATGCCCAGCGGAACGGGAAAGCACATTGAAAATCCTGGAAAACTTTAAAGCTTTGTTTGATGATGAAAGTATTACCTGGATAGGCCAGAATCTTAAATATGATTTTCTTATCCTAAGGTGGTATGGGGTAAGTTTGAAAGGAAACATTTTCGATACCATGCTGGCTCATTATGTAATAGAGCCGGATGGCAAGCGCAGCATGGACTTACTGTCAGCTAAATACCTGGGTTATGAGCCAGTGCATATAGAAGAACTCATTGGGAAAAAAGGAAAGAGCCAGGGTACCATGCGGGATGTGGAAGTGGAAAAAGCTAAAGAATATGCGGCGGAGGATGCTGATATCACCTTACAACTGAAAAAAATATTTCATCCCCAACTGGCTGTTGCAGATGTTTCCAAAGTTTTTTACGAGGTAGAAAATCCGCTGGTGAAAGTACTCACGCGGATGGAGTTTGAAGGCATTCGGATAGATGAAGATTTTTTAATCGCCTACAGTAAAGAGTTGGAAGTAGAAGCGAAGATAGCCGAAGAAAGCGTGTACACGCAGGCGGGAGTACGATTTAACCTGGCTTCGCCAAAGCAACTGGGAGAAGTGTTATTTGATAAACTACTATTGGATCCCAAAGCAAAAAAGACGAAAACCGGACAATATGCTACCGGGGAAGATGTCTTACTGAAACTGGCTGCCTGTGACAATAAAATCTGTGACGACATCCTCACCTTCCGGGAACTCACGAAGTTAAAATCTACCTATGTAGATGCGCTGCCACAACTCATAAATCCGAAGACGGGGCGTGTGCATACAAATTATGCGCAGGCCGTGGCAGTAACGGGGAGGCTTAGCAGCAATAACCCAAACTTGCAGAATATACCCATCCGTACAGCAAAAGGGCGGGAAATACGAAAAGCATTTATACCCCGGGATGAAAATCATGTATTGGTTTCAGCAGATTATTCGCAGATTGAATTGCGTATTGTGGCGGCCATCAGTAAGGATGTAAACATGTGTGAAGCCTTTACCTCCGGGAAAGATATTCATACCGCCACGGCAGCCCGTGTTTTTAATGTAGCCGAAGCAGATGTAACCAAAGAAATGCGCTATAAAGCCAAGAGTGTAAATTTTGGAATTATTTATGGCCAGGGTGCTTTTGGACTCGCAGCTAACCTGGGCATATCAAAAACAGAAGCAAAAGAAATTATTGATAATTATAAAAAAGAATTTCCAAATATTCAGAAGTATATGGATGATACCATTAATTTCTGCAAGGAAAACGGTTACGTAGAAACGCTGATGGGCCGTAAGCGCTGGCTCAGTGATATTAACAGTGCAAATTTTACAGTGCGGGGATTTGCAGAGCGGAATGCGATAAATTCTCCTATACAAGGAACCGCTGCAGATATGATAAAGCTGGCCATGATAAAAATTGACAAGGCCCTGGTAGAAGGGGGCTATCATACCCGTATGTTATTGCAGGTACATGATGAACTGGTTTTTGATGTACCCAAAGATGAGCTGGAGAAAATAAAGCCGCTTATACTGGAGTCCATGAAAGCTGCACTCCTATTGCCAAATGGGGTGCCTGCTGAAGCAGAACTTGGCTTTGGGGACAACTGGCTGCAGGCGCATTAAAATAAAATGTATTAAATTCTTTATTATGAAACCAGTACTGATATATTGTTACGATGCGTATTGCGGCTGGTGTTTTGGCTTTAGCCCCGTCATACAAAGAATAAATACTTTATACCAGGATGTGATGGACAGCGAAGTGTTGAGTGGCGGTATGATACTCCCGGAGAAGCCGGTGCATATCAGCGTTTCCGCCGGTTATATTTTAAAGGCCTACAAAAACGTAGAAGAACTCACCGGGGTGAAATTTGGTGAAGACTACCTCTGGCACCTGAAAGCAGAAAATGAAAGCGACTGGCACCCGGACTCTTTGAAGCCCGCCATTGCGATGTGTGTTTTTAAAGAATTCTACCCGGAACGTAGTATAGAATTTTCCGTGGATTTACAACATGCCCTGCACGTAGAAGGAAGGGATCTCACTGATGATGAAGCATACCGGCACTTGTGTGAAAAGTACAGCATCCAGGAGGAAGTTTTTTACGAGCGCCTGGGAAGTGAAGAATATAAGGAGAAAGCCTTTTATGAATTTGCGTTGGTAAAGCAATTACAGGTTACGGGTTACCCCACAGTTTTCATCCAGGCACAAGAATTAAAATTTAATATGGTGGCCCAGGGCTATACTGATTTTGAAACCCTGGATAAAAGAGTGAAGGCAGTTTTGGAAGGTTTACCTTCCGTTTCCTGATTTGGGATAACCAGTCTAATTGTTTATTTTCATGAAAAATCAGGTTATGAAACAACTGCGAAATTTCTTTATTGTCTTCCTGCTGTTATCGGCTGGTTGCGGGCAAAATAACACTGCTAATACGGAAGGAGTGAAAACTGCTGATAGTGTTGCTATACAGGATAACACAAATACCCGGGATCCTAAAATGGATACTTCAAAAGTTCTGGATGTAGATACTACCGGTAAAATGATACCCCCGCAATAGTAGGAAAAATTTGCAGTCTAAAGGAATAAAGGGAATATTTTTTTTGAAAATCATCAACCTCTTTTATATATAAATGCCGGGAAAATTTTCCCGGCATTTTAATTTAATTTTAATTTTTTACCCATTAGATTTTTGTCCGCCTCCTCTTTGCGGGCGCAAAGAAGGTTCTATAACATCTTTCCATTGCTGCATCTGGTCCTGCGTAAAAATTATTTTTAGTTTTGCATCACGGGCATCTGAAAATTCTTTTCTTTTCGCCATCATGGCATCCCTGTCCATATTACCACTGGCGCGCATCTCTTCACGTGCCTTTTGTTGCGCCTGGTAATAATCCAGCAAAATGGTGTTTGTTTTCACTTTTACTTCTACAGATAAATTGAGCGGAGCCATTTTTTCTATGGCGGCTTTAACCCTGTCTTCTGATGACATTTGCTGGCGGTCACCGTTTTGTGCAAATACGGATGATAGACTTAACAATAGCATCAGGCCAAATAATAAAACATGTTTTTTCATTGTTATAAAATTAAAATTTGAAAGATTACGAATGTGAAAGTTTGATTTTATTTTCTTTTTTTGCCATCCTGTTTGTTTCTCTTCAGCACTTTTACAAATAAACTGTCAAAAGCCGGAAGCTGCGCCGGTGTACATATGGCCCGGATATTTTTCAGGTGTTGAAACATCTGTAATTCTATGCGTTCCTGGTTGTGTCCGGAAGCATTTGCCTGCTCTGCCATAATGCTATCGCTGAAATCATTGGCTGCAAGATTTTTAAATTGTTGGTCCTTAGTATTGCCAAGGCTGTCAAACATATTCTTCATTTTTTCCATGTGCCGGTTACTCAGCATACGGTAGTCCGCCACCTGCGCATCCGTAAAATTAATGTCATCATGCAGAAATTTTGCAATCATATTTTGACGGTCTTCCCTTCCTGAATGGCCTTCCGGCTTTTTATGCAGCAGGAAAAAAGCCAGCATGGCAATGTTGGCGATAAATAGAATTCCAATGAGCCACAGGTATAAGGTATTATTTTTTATGTTAGTCATTTGATATTATGGTTTGAGGTTTTCAAGGTCATAAATGGACGTAACAGAGTAACTGTATTCATCATTTGAACTATTGTCAGATACAATAGGTTGATCATTTTCTGATTTTAAAATAAAAACAAAAAAGTTTAAAAGCAACAGGCATATAACAGCAGCATAAGCCAGTACAGGCCGGGCTATAAAAAATGGCTGGGAAACTGCAGGTTTATTTTGCTCCAATTTTGCCATGACCTTTGCATATAAAAAGGGAGGTGGTTCCGAAGGCGAAACATTATCTGCTAAAGCCAATGTTTCTTCAATACGTTTTTCTATGTTAGCATTATTTTTCATTAAGCAAAAACTATTTTATTTTTTTGACTGGCTATAAATAATAGCCAGGATATTCTGTAAATTTTTTTTTGCCCTCACCATTAAAGATTCTACTGCGGGAAGGCTCAGATCCAATACATCTGCAATATCTCTGTAACTAAGCTGGTTCATTTTATGAAGTGTAAAAACCAGTTCCTGTTTTTCCGGTAACTTTTTTATGGCCTTTAATAATAGTGTTCCTTCTTCTTTATTTTCCAGCAAAAATCCCGGGTGTTCAGCAGAAATAATTCCTGTATTCTCCCGGCTTCCCATTCCCAAAAACGACTGTACCTGGTGTAACCGTTGTTTCCGCATTTCTTTTTTACGGTGGTCCAGCGATTTATTAATTGTAATCTTGTATAGCCACGTTCCCAGGCTGGCTTCCCCTTTAAAATCTTTTAATGACGTGTACGCCTGTACGAAAACTTCCTGCGTAATGTCATTTGCGTCTTCCGGCTTGTGCACAATATTCAGTGCTGTATTGTATACCTGCACTTCGTGTGTTGTCACCAATTCTTTAAAAGCAGCTTCCTCACCATTTTTCAGCCGCTGTAGCAAATCCGGGTTGTTCAAAACGCATCAATTTATCGGATGCCTAAGTTACTTTAAAAGTTGCGGTTTCCGCCCGGTCCATGTTCCGTGCTTCCTGTATTTTCCGCCCTGGCTTTTGCCGTACCAAAATTTTTCAAACTGTAAGAAAACGTCAGCATAAAATATTGTTTCAATACCTGGTTCTGCACGTCTTCAATATATGTTTCTGTAACTGTTCTAACGATACTTTGGTTTTGCTTCAGCAAATCAAAAACGGAAAGTTTTAATTCTCCGGCCTGGTTTTTCAGGAATTTTTTACCGATGGCTGCATTCCACAACCAATAATTCTGGTTGAACCCACTGGTGAGCCCGCTATAGGTTTCATTGTTCACATCATTTTGCGCAAACCAACCTTTTTTATGCAACAGGTTCAATTGTATTCCTGCCGTTTGTAAAACATAACGGTTATTCAAGGCATCATTAATACTGTTTTTTACGTTGCTGAGATTTGCACTGTAGTTCAGGTTGAAATCAATATACTGGCTGATGTTGCTGGCCAATGCGGCACCGGCGTTATAAGTATAGGCATTTGATTTATTCAGGACACCGTTTAATAATCCTGGCGTCTTGCTGTATGATAATCCTGTGTTCAGGCTTAGGTTAGATTTAATAGCTTTTACCGGCATCGCATAGGTGAAGAAAGAACGCACATTAAAAAAGCCATCAAGATTCACCGGTTTGGACAACCTGGAACCACGATACAAAGTAACCGAATTATTTAAAATACTATCATTAGCTGCTGTATATGTAGCATTGGTTATATAATTATTATACTGCTGCAGGAAAAGATTCGCAAAGAAACTTTTTGCTTTGGCTGTATTGGTATAAGTGAAGCGGGAGCCAAGGAAATAACCAGCCTGTTGTTTCAAATCCGGGTTACCGGTACTGATGAACAATGGATTATTATTGTTGTAAACATCCTGCAACTGGGTAACGGAAGGAGTATTGGTGTTTCCCCTGGCAAATAACCGGATGCTGTTCCTGGCATTTATTTTTTTGCGCCACATAATTTGTGGTAAAACATTGTTGAACGTTTTGTTTACACTTCCTGTAATCGGATAAATTCTATTGCTGCTCAGGTCGGTATATTGATAGGTGAGCCCGGCATTAAACATATTATCCCGGTCACCCACGCGGTAACTTAAACCCGCACTTTGTTTAGTGGTGAGGTTGTCGAACTTGTTTGATAAATTATTATCGAAGAGGCTGTACTTTCCACCGCTATAATCATATTGATACGTTTCCTGGTCTGAACTGCTTTTGGCATAAGAAGATTGATAATTTAATTGTAGCTGCGCCTTCTTACCTACCGGTTCCGTGTAAGCGACATTAGCAGAAAGCTGGTAGCCGTTGTTCAGCACATCTGTATATTGCTGAAGGCTATCTGTGCGTATGGCAATGCTGTCATAATATCGGTTTGTATTCTGGATATAATTATCCCCGTTTGTCCGGTTGGTGGAAGTGTTTACATTCAGGGAAACAGAACGCCCGGTTTTAGCAAAACCATGACGGAAGAGAATATTATTATTAAAATTATACCCGTTTGTTTTGTAATTACTGTTGTTGTAAGCAGTACTGATGGTATCTGCAGGTTTATAATAGCTGAAGCCCCCCAGCAGGCTGTTTGTTGTGTTATTCTGATAGCTCAGGCTGGGCGTAATCATGAGCGTATTCTTATCATCAAATTTATAATTCAAACGGAGGTTTACACGGTGATTAAAATTCTGACTGCCTGATAATTGGTTCTCTTTGTAAAACTGGCTAACACCGGATTTCTGAAAATATTCACTGTTTGAAAACTTGTCGTTGTTATTGTTTCGGTTATTAAAAAAATAACTTCCGGACACTTCTGCTTTTTTTCCCCAGAGGTCAGCATAGTTTACGCCGAACGAGTTTGTTTTGCTGATGCCATTTTGCTGGCCCACGGTAAAGCCTTCACTGCCACCACCACCGCCACGTCCGCCACGGCCACCGCGTCCGCCACCTCCACTGTTACTACCTGATATGCCCAGTAAATCCTGCGATGCAAAATTTTGCTGGTTCACATTATTGCTTATCCCCACGAGGGTAAGACGAAAATTGTTTTTGAAAAAACTGGTATTACCACCCACGGAATAACGATTGTCTGTACCCACGCCGGCGTAAAGCCTGCCGAACTGGCCATTTCGCATATTCGCTTTGGTAACAATATTTATACTTTTTACACTGTTGCCATCATCAAATCCTGTGAGGGCAGCCTGGTCACTGAGTTTATCAAAAACCTGGATTTTATCGATTACCGAAGCCGGCAGGTTTTTCAAGGTGGCCGTAGCATCATCCCCAAAAAAATCGCGGCCATCAACCGTAACTTTTTTCACTGCTTCGCCGGCAGCGGTTACGTTTCCGTTTTTATCTATAACAACGCCGGGTAGTTTTTTTATCATATCCTCCGCCGTAGCATCGGGGTTTACTTTAAACTGGCTGGCGTTAAATTGAAGTGTATCTCCTTTCTGTGTTACCGGCGGGGCAGTGCTTTGGATAACCACAGTTTCCAGGTCTTTTGACAAGCGGGCCAGGTTAAACTGGAGTGGAACTTTATTACTCGCCTGAAGGTTTACCTGCTGCACAATGACTTCATAGCCTACGTTACTGGTTATAATACGATACCGGTCAGGGTACAAGCCGGTAAAACTAAAAAGTCCATCTGCATTTGTAAGCACCGTTTTAGGATTTAATGAATCTTTTTGAGCGGTTAATGTAACTGTGGCTCCGGAAATAGGTGCCTGGGTTATATTTTCCATCAATTTGCCCGATAATACCAGGTCTTGTGATTTAGCAATAAATGCTGCCAGGCTGAAGGTAAATGCCAATAATGCCTTTCTGAATAACATAAAATGTACTTTTTATTTAGTTAGACGACGGGCATTCAAAAAACCAGCGGAAAATTTTAATTAATTTTTTTGCCATTCCTTTTACACCCGGTGTCAGCCATTTTTGTATATAAAAGCTAACTTGCAGCCTTCAGATAATAAAATGATATATGGAATATAATAAACTGGTTTCTGTTACCGGCATGCCGGGGTTGTTTGAGTTACTTTCTTCTAAAGCAGATGGTGGGGTAGTAAAGTCTCTCGAGGATAAATCCTCAAAATTTGTGAGTAACCGTATTCACAGCTTCACAAGCCTGGATGGCATTGAAGTTTATACCACTAAAGATAATGTGGCCCTGGCCGAAGTTTTTATGGCTATGCAGGAGTCTAAAGAAGCTATGCCAGAAGGCAATGCAGATTTACCAGCTATAAAGGACTATTTTTCTAAAGTATTCCCGTCCATGGACTTTGAGCGTGTGTATGCCAGTGACATGAAGAAAATGATCAAATGGTTCCAGGTAATAAAAAAGAACGAAGTAGAAATTAAACTGCCTTCGGCCGGTGATGAGGATGAGGTTAATGATTCGGTTCCAGAGAAAAAAACCGCTTCCAAACAGTCTAATCCGAAAGCTGCAGCCATTAAAAATGCGCCGGCCAAGAAAATAAACTCTCCCCGGAAAATGGCTTAAGCCATCCCGAATTTTTTGTTTTACATCTTGCCTTTAGGGGTGAGCAAATTTTTTATTTATGTATACGGCACATATCAGCCCCAAGCCACGCACTTTTTTGCCCAAAGATTTTATGCTTACTGACTGGGCTTCCGCAGAACCTTTTTTTAAACAATTGATGGAGCGGGAAATCATCACTACTGAAGAACTTAAAAAATTTTTAGCAGACCAGAGTGAACTGGAAGCTGCCGTAAGTGAGAATGCCTGCTGGCGGCAGATTAAGATGACATGTGATACAGAAAATAAAATACTGGAAGAAGATTTTAATAATTTCTGCCTGCACATTCAGCCACACATTCAGCCTTATATGGATTCCCTTAATAAAAAACTGGTGAACCATCCTTTACTGGAAACGCTGGATGAAGAAACTTACCATACTTACTTGCGGAACGTGAGAAAAAGTATAGAATTATTCCGGGATGAAAATATCCCCATTCAAGCGGAAATTGCCGTTTTGCAACAGCAGTTTGGGCAAATAAGCGGAGCCATGACGATAAGTGTGGAGGGTAAAGAATACACGCTGCAACAGGCCTCAAAATTTTTAGAAAACAAAGACCGTGATTTAAGGGAAAAAGTTTACCGCCTCATTCAAGAGCGGCGCCAGCAAGATAAGCAGGCGCTGAATGAACTCTTTGATAAATTGGTAAGCCTCAGGAACAGAGAAGCGCAACATGCCGGCTTTGATAACTACCGCGATTACCGCTTTAAAGAACTGGGCCGGTTTGATTACACGAAAGAAGATTGCTATAATTTTCATGAAGCAGTAAAGCTGCACGTGCTTCCTTTGGTGAATGAAATTTATGCCCGTAAGAAAAAGAAACTTGGTTTAGAAACGTTGCGCCCCTGGGATATGGAAGCTGAACCGGAAGGCCATACTTCGCTGAAGCCATTTAAGGATTCCGATGAGTTACTTCAGAAATCAATTGATTGCTTTAGCCAGTTGCGGCCATTCTTTGGAGATTGCCTGCAGCAGATGAAAGAGATGAAACACCTGGACCTGGAAAGCCGCAAAGGCAAGGCTCCCGGCGGTTATAACTGTCCGCTGGCAGAAAGCGGTGCACCCTTTATTTTTATGAATGCTGCCGGACAGATGCATGATGTTACGACCATGTTGCACGAAGGCGGCCATGCGGTGCATTCTTTTTTAGCGCACCCGCTGGAGCTGAATGGCTTTAAAGAATATCCCATGGAAATAGCAGAAGTGGCCAGTATGTCTATGGAACTATTCACCATGGATAACTGGGATAGCTTTTTTGATAATGAAGAAGACTTACGCAAGGCGAAAGAACATCAGTTGGAAAGGGTTATTACTATTTTTCCCTGGATAGCCATCATAGATAAATTTCAGCACTGGCTTTACGAACACCCGCAGCACAGCCATGCAGAGCGCACGGCGGCCTGGATAGATATTTTAAAATATTTCCAGGATGATGTAGTGGATTACAGTGGTCTGGAAACTTACCGCAGTAACGCCTGGCAGCGGCAACTTCATTTATACGAAGTCCCACTTTATTATATAGAATATGGCATAGCCCAGCTGGGCGCCATTGGTATGTGGATGCAATACAAAAATGATCCGGAAAAGGCACTGGATAATTATTGCGCCGCTTTATCCTTTGGCGCTACGAAAACGCTCCCGGAATTATTCCGCACGGCAGGTTTATCCTTTGATTTTTCCCCGGCTAAAATAAAAGGCCTGATGAATTTTGTGCATACAGAGATGGAACAGTTGTGGGAGAAAGGCGAAAATTAGTCCCGGCAATTTTTGCAGGTACCCGTAACCGTCATTGAGCTTTGGGCAGGTTTAAAGCCCCGGGGTAATTTTACTTCCGGTACTAATACATCATCCAGGCAAATCGTTTGCCCGCACTGCGCACAAATAAAATGCACATGGTCATCATGATGGTGGCCACCGCCGCAGGCTTGTTTACATAATGCATACAGCACAGAATTATCTATGGTCGGTATCTGGTGAATAATGCCTTTCTCTACGAACGTCTGCAGGGTACGGTATACTGTTACGCGGTCAAAGCCGGCAGTCGTATGGTTTTCTATATCAGCATGTGCCAGGGCACCTTCTGATTGAGTAAATAAATCCAGTATTTTTTTCCGGCTTTCTGTAATGCTGAGCCCGTTTTTTTTGAGGATGTCTTCCATAGAATTTAGTTAGGTGAATTACTAAAGCCATTCATGAAGCGGGTGTGATCCACTTTTTCTTTTAACAAACCCGGGATATCTCCCAGCAGTTTTTGAATTTCCTTTTCTTCCAGGCCATCATAAATGCCACGGACGCGGCGATACTTATCTACCAATGCAAAAAACTGGGTATGAATAAATTGATCTTCTATGCGCTGGGTGCTATCCGGTTTCCCATTATCTATCAGGTATCCCTGCCGGGCCAGGTTATAGAGTTGTGCCTTATCGCCCGTTAGAAATATCCAATTAGTTTTGGATGGCCTGATGTCATTTTTTAAAGGCAATACTTCATAAGAACCCTGGGGCTTTTTCACCAGTTTACCATAAATCATGCGGTTTGCATAAGCTCGTAAAAGCGGTAAACTATCTACTTCAGGCTGGCAGGTATGGGAAAGAATGAGAAAATCTTTTTCATTTTTAAATGCATCATATACCCGGCGCATATTGGCATTCATGCGTGGACAAATTCCTTTGCAGGTAGTAAAAAAATATTCAGCCACGTAAACTTTGTCATCGGTCATTCGCTGGGAAACCGCATTGCTGTCCTGGTCTGTGAGATGAAACTCCGGAACGGCAGGGTTGATGACGGAAAGTTTGGAAGCAGAAAAATCATAATCACGGAATATGACGGCATAAAATACCGCCAGCAGCAGGATAAAAAAGCCCACATATATCAACCATTTCCGTTTCATCGTCATCATTGTGGTGCAAAGTTAGTCATTGAGCAATATAATTTTTGCAACATTATTGCAAAAATTGTAAATTTGCTCATCATGGCAGTTAAATTAAATTGGGACGGACTTGGCATTGCTACTTCGCTGGCATGTGCTATTCACTGTGCCGTGTTGCCCCTCATTTTAACCAGCCTGCCATTGTTTGGGATAAATATTATTCATAATTCCTATTTTGAATGGATGATGATTGCGCTTGCATTTGGGGTGGGTATTTATTCACTTTACCATGGTT
>JBDSWG010000238.1:0-4475 GCA_039926825.1 Ferruginibacter sp. | reverse complement strand
AAAAGAAATAAAAATTCCGCTGATAAAATTTGCTGCTATATCCTGGAAAGCAAAAGCCAGGGCCAGGCCCGCAATACCTGCACCGGCAAGTATAGAAGTAACCGCCTTATCAAGATGCAATACACTTAAGACAATGAAGATTAATACGCCAATAAAAAAGACGTGGATGATGGAGGCAAAGAGATTATTGAGGGTATAGTTTTTTGAAAACCTGTTTAAAATCTTTATAGCAAATGCACGAAATTTAGTGGCGAGAAATAAACCAATCACCAGGATTATTGTCGCGAGCAAAATGTTGGGTAATAACCGGATTAGTTCCTGCAACCAAAGGGTTAATTTTGAACTGATAAGGTCGAATGCTTTTTGAATATCCATAAATTATTTATTAACTGCCAGTATTTTTTACAGATGCGTTAAATTTACAATTAATAAAATAAATAGCATGTAGCAGTCTATGCGGCCACAATTAAATATAACTATGACTGGGTACATTATTTGTGACAACAAAGTTTAATTGATTCTCTACATTACAATCCTTTCAACAATATCAACCAACTTAAAAAACAATTTTATGCAAACAAACATTTCCCGGTTGCTACGGTCTTCCCTGGCAATCATTTCCCTGGCATCTTTTGTTGCCTGTAACAATGCTTCTGAATCTGAAACCAGCACAACGGATTCTACTATGAACACAAACATGGACTCCATTGCTAATATGGGCCCGGCTCACGCGGTAGCTACGCTTACAGGCACACAAGCGGATACAACACTTTCCGGCTCTGCTGATTTTATGGAAAATGCCGGCCAGGTAACGCTGAACCTTACCCTGGATATTCCAAAAATGGCGAATAAATCTGTGGCTGTACACATACATGAAATGGGCGATTGCGGTGATATGGGTAAGGGTGCACATGGCCATTGGAACCCGACAAATATGAATCATGGCAAATGGGGCAGCAGCAGTTTCCATTCCGGCGATATCGGCAATGTAGCACTGGATGCTTCAGGTAAAGGCACCATGCAACTGACCACTGATCTTTGGGCCATCAGTTCAGATAGCACAAAAGGAATTGTTGGTCGTTCTATTATCGTGCATGGCGGTACAGATGATTATACTTCTCAGCCTTCCGGCAATGCGGGTTCCAGGATTGGTTGTGGCGTTATTAATAAACAATAACAGTAAAAATTAGAAATAAAAAAAAAGGCTGTCCCTTAGTTATGGGACAGCCTCTTTTTTTAAAATATATTTTTTACATTGGCGGAGCCAGGCTGGTGTTAGACATAAGGCGATAAATTTTTAAGACACCATTCTCTCTTTTCCATACAGTAAGGTATTTACCTTTATCCAGCAATAAACGGCCGGCACCATAAGTTTCATACCTACCCGTTTCTACCAGTAAATCCGGGTAACCCGTTACATCCTGGGTGATAAAAACAAAAGATTGTACCCCACCCCTGATGGCTGAGCCCCAGGCATGTAATATATCTTCTCCACTCACGGGCTCACTATGTTGAGGCAACAGCCACGCATCTTTTGAATAAAAATTAGCCATAGCCACAGAATCCTGGCGATGCATAGCATCTACAAATTTGGAATTATTCTCCTTGATTATGGCGCGGGCACCTTCCAGGTTTGATATACCATCAGCCGATACAGTGGTGGTCTTTTGCTCTCCCCTGTTGCAGGAAGAAAGCGCAATAGAGCCGGCAACAGCCATGGCAATTAAACTAATTTTTTTCATCATAAAAATTTTATGGTTACACAATGCTAATACAAAAGTCCGAACCAACCTAAATACCGGGATTTAATACATATATATGTAATACCTAAAATACAAATACAACGCAAATATAAAATTGTAAATTCAAGTGGCAGATTTCATTTAGCATAAATCTGTATCGTAACGATTTTAAACATATATTTATTCAGATGCCAAAAAAAAGATTACAACTACTTAAAATGTTTTTAAGGCCGGCAGTAGATAACCTGAGTAGGTTTGATTACGCCCGGCAGTTGGTTTCTTTTCGCCTGGAACTTAAAAAAGCAATTACAGATATATTTCTTGTGGGCCTGGGTATTATTTCTGCCGGGTTTGGACTTCGTGGTTTCCTGCTGCCAAATCATTTCCTGGATGGTGGCGCTACGGGGATTTCCCTGCTAATTTCAAACCTGGCTGGAATTTCACTTTCTGTTTTACTCATTCTCGTCAATACTCCATTTGTCATCCTGGGTTACCGGCTCATCGGTCCCCAATTTGCCATTAAAACGGCCTTGGGCATAGCGGGGTTGGCATTATGCGTGGCTTTTTTTCCTTACCCGGAAATAACCAACGATAAATTATTAGTCTCCGTATTCGGTGGTTTCTTCCTGGGTGCCGGCATTGGCCTGGCGGTAAGAGGCGGAGCCGTTATTGATGGTACGGAAGTGTTGGCCATAGCCATGAGTAAAAAATCGGGCCTCACCATAGGTGATGTTATTCTCATCGTAAATATTGTGGTTTTCGGCATCGCTGCGTGGCTTATTAATATTGAAACTGCACTTTATGCCATGCTTACCTACCTGGCAGCTTCCAAAACAGTAGACTTTATTATTGAAGGTATAGAAGAGTATACCGCTGTAACCATCATATCTATAAAACCAGATAAGATACAGCAAATGATAACCAATAAAATGGGCCGTGGTATAACTGTTTACAAGGGTGAAAGAGGTTTTGGCCGGAGTGGAGAAACGAATTACGATATGAAAATAATTTACACCATTATCACCCGCCTGGAAGTGAGCCGGCTTAAATTAGAAATTCAAAAAATTGACCCAAATGCCTTTGTTGTAATGAGCAGTATTAAGGATATGAAAGGCGGAATGATTAAGAAAAGAAGGCTGCATTAAATCCTGATTAATTTTTAAGATAAGGAGAAATTTCTCAGTTCTTTCTGAACTTATTTTCTATTAGGTGGTTTATTGCAAATGCACATTCTACCTTTGTAATTATGCACTACCGCCGATTCTTAACGCTTATTTTCTTCTTGTTTTTTATAAACCGGGAAGCCTTCGCCCAACAGGCAGTGATTAGTGGAACCATTACTGAGAAGAATTCCGGGGAAAATTTGTCAGCCGTAACCATTACCGTGACTGAGTTGCCCGGCGTAGGCACGGTTTCCAATAATTATGGTTTTTATTCCCTCAGCCTTCCGGCAGGTAATTATACTGTGTATTTCCGTCATATTGGCCATGAATCCAGGGAAGAAAAGATTACGCTAATGGGAGATTATAAATTGAACATGGAGTTACCTGTGCTGGGCGTTACATTGAATGAAGTGGTCATCACAACAAAAAAAGAAGACGCCAATGTAAAAAGTGCAAACATGGGCGTTACGCGGTTGAGCCCGCAATTAGTAGAAACTATTCCTGTGTTGTTTGGGGAGAAAGACATTATTAAAACATTACAACTTACACCAGGTGTAAAGTCCGCCGGGGAAGGTAATTCAGGATTCTACGTGAGAGGCGGTGGCGCTGATCAAAATTTAATTTTACTGGATGAAGCTACTGTCTACAATGCTTCGCACTTACTCGGATTCTTCTCTGTTTTTAATTCTGATGTAATAAGAGATATTACTTTATATAAAGCAGGTATGCCTGCAGAATATGGTGGCAGGGCATCTTCTGTGCTGGATGTGAAAATGCGGGATGGTAATAATAAAAAATTAAGTGTGCAGGGTGGCCTGGGCCTGATATCTTCCCGTCTTACGGTGGAGGCGCCGATAGTAAAAGAAAAAGGATCCTTTTTAATTTCCGGGCGGCGCAGTTATGCAGACCTCTTCCTGAAGCTTTCAAATAATGATGCCACCCGGAATTCCGGTTTATATTTTTATGATGTGAACCTGAAAGGAAATTATCGCCTGGACGAAAAAAATAAAGTTTTTCTCTCCGGTTATTTCGGTCGTGATAATTTTAAATTCAGTGATGTCTTCGGCTTTGATTGGGGTAACAGTACAGGTACGGCCCGGTGGAATCATTTGTTCAGTAATAAATTATTTTCAAACACTTCACTTATCTATAGCAACTACAATTACAAGTTTACCCTGGGTGCCGGTAATGAAGCCGTTGGCGTGAAATCTTCTATACAGGATGTAAGCCTGAAGCAGGACTTTTCTGATTATATCAACAGCCGTAATACGATTAAGTTTGGCGCCCAGGTAACGCATCATACTTTCCGGCCCGGGGAAATTGTTGCCAATGACAGCAGCAGCTTTAATAATAATGTACTGAATAATAAATATGCCCTGGAAGCCGGGCTGTATTTACAAAACGAACAGAAGATACAACAGAACCTGGTGCTGCAGTATGGCTTGCGCTATTCTTTATTTAATTATATGGGCAAAGGCAAGGCCTATTTTTATGATGCAGATGGAAATAAGACGGGTGAAAAACTTTATGCGGCCGGAGAATCCATTAAATTTTATGGCGGGCTGGAGCC
>JBDSWG010000237.1:0-10852 GCA_039926825.1 Ferruginibacter sp. | reverse complement strand
TGGATGTGATCCTGGATTATGGCGTGGAGGGCGGTGATGAAAATGCCGCCGGATTTGAACATGCAGCAGACGAATTTATACGTGTAATTTCTTACGCAGCCACCCAACCAAATATTCCTTTTATAAGTATAAAAATAACCGGTGTTGCCCGTTTCTCACTGTTGGAGAAAATTGATGCCGGCATGCATAACACTGCAGGTACGCTGGTTAAAAAATATAAATCTGTAACTGAAGCCATTTCACTGGCGGAGCAGGAAGAGTGGAAGGCCGTGGTATCCCGCCTGGTGCGTATTTGTGAAAAAGCTGCCGGTGCCGGCATTGGCGTGCTGGTAGATGCTGAGGAAACCTGGATCCAGGACCCCGTAGATGCTTTAACCATGCTGATGATGGATACCTTCAATACTTCCCGGGCCGTGGTTTTTAATACTATCCAGTTATACCGCCACGACCGCCTCGCCTTCCTGGAACAGAGCTATACGGCAGCGCATGAACGCAATTTTATCCTGGGGGTAAAACTGGTGCGGGGTGCCTACATGGAAAAGGAAAGAAACCGGGCGGCAGAAAAAAAATATCTCTCACCCATCCAACCGGATAAAGCCAGCTGTGACAGGGATTATGATGCGGCTGTAGATTTTTGCCTGGGCCATATCAAAGAGATCCATTGCATCATAGCCTCTCACAACGAAAATAGTAACCTGCAGGCTACCCGTATAATGGATGAAAAAAGTATTCCTCACGGTCACGCACACGTGCATTTTTCCCAGTTGTATGGCATGAGTGATAATATTACTTTTAACCTGGCAAAAGAGGGCTTTAGTGTCAGCAAATATTTGCCTTTCGGCCCTATTCGGGATGTAATACCATACCTAATGCGGCGGGCGCAGGAAAACAGCTCAGTTTCCGGCCAAACCGGGCGGGAACTGGGACTCATAAAAAAAGAATTATTCCGGCGCCGGCATACATCAGGTTAACCGTACAATGCCATCTTCTACCAGGGCAAATACGGCATCACCAACAACCGGTTTTACAGGAAAGGTGCCGGTAAACCTGCCAAAGGCCGGCAATACGGCATAGGATTCTGCAAAATAAAAACAGGGAAATTTTAAAGATTGTTTTCCACGCCCTCTTACAGAAATACCGGGGTGAATATGCCCGCTGATGCAATAACAATCGGTGTCATCACACTGCGCCACATCATGTGTAAATAAAAAATTCCGGACATTGTACTTTTTATCATGCACTTCTATGCCGGCCTCGGCATACCAGGTTTTTTTAAGGATGTCGTGGTTGCCTTTTACCAGGTGAAAATTTACATGAGAAATATCATTGCGCCAGCGCAGGAAGAGATCATGCTCTTTATTAAATTCGCTATGAAACAGGTCGCCGACGATGATAATAGAGGTAGCTTTAAAAAACTGGATGTCGGCTAGTAACCGTTGCATATCTTCTTTAAATACTTGCTGGGGAACTGCAATGCCACTCTTGCGGAAATGGCCGGTTTTCCCCAGGTGTAAATCAGACAGGATGAGTGTTTTTTCTGCCTCCCAGAAAATAGTGCGGCTTGCAGTCAACAATAATTCCTCTTTTTCCAGTGTAAACGGTAAGAATTTTGGCATGGGCGGCAAAGGTACTTACTGCCGGCAATTTCTTATTTTGATTGTTGATTTTTTTTATAATTTGGCAGCAATTAAAATAATATTATGGAAAACAATGTCGCTTCTAATGATCGCTTAAATGTGCAGGATTTTGATAAACCTGAAATGCCATCTGGCCTCAACGTGGTAACGATATTAACCATTATCGGGTGTGTTATCCAATTTTTTATCTCCATATTTAGCTATTTCTCGGCGAAAACCACATTCGAAAATAAGGATGAAACATTGGCAAAAATTAATTCTGGGAACATGCCGGCTTTTATGAAATCATTGATGGGTGACATGTCTCATTTTGATGAGATGGTAACCAATAGTTTTAATAACCGTCTTCCAATACTCATCTTTTCATTAGTAGCAACGATACTCTGCCTGGTAGGCGTAATTCAAATGAGGGCATTAAAAAATCAAGGTTATTTATTATATATAATTGGGGAATTATTGCCATTTGTTTCATTAATTGCATTCATAGGAACCTTTAGCCTGGCAGGCACAGGGTTTTATGTAGGCTTTGGTATTGCCTTACTTTTTATTATAATCTATACCAGTTACCGCAAAAATCTTGTTTACTGATTTTTTTGCCGGAGTTTTTTATATAGGTTGATGGTCAGCATAAGAAATACAATAAAACTTACGAGGCCTGCCAGGCCCCAGATGACACTTATGCCTTGTTTTACAGAAGCCAGCATAACAATGGCTACGAGGAAGATTGTGGCGACTTCGTTCCATAGTCTTAATTGCTGTGAAGTGTAGCGGAAAATATTTTTTTGCTCTTGCTGAAAAATATGGTGTAGCGTAAAATGATAGGCATACAACCCGGCAACAAATGCAAGTTTGATCCACAGCCATTCTGCCATGAAGCCATAGAGCCAGGCCATCCAGCCACCAAAGATTATAGTGAGTAAAGCCGAAGGCCAGGTGATGCCATACCAGAGGCGGCGACTCATTAATGCAAATTGTTTGATGAGGATACTGCGATCTGGCTCGGGTTTTTCATTGGCCTCAGTAGCATATATGAAAAGCCGGGGCAAATAAAACATGCCACTGAACCAGGTGACTATAAAAATAATGTGCAGCGCTTTGATATAAGCGTATATCATACCGCAGTATTTAAGGCAGGAGAAGGAGAATTCAGGGCCAGGTCTTTTAATGCGTCTACCCATGCCCGTGATTGATTCAGGCACGGAATCATGGTATAAGTTTCTCCTCCCGCTGCCAGGAATATTTCTTTGCCGCGTTCTTCTATTTCTTCCAGCGTTTCCAGGCAATCACTTACAAATGCCGGGCAAAGTATAAGTAACTTTTTTATGCCTTCGCCAGGTAATTGCGCCAATTGTATATCTGTAAAAGGGGTGAGCCAGCCTTTACCTAGCCGGGATTGAAAAGAGATGCTGTATTTTTCTTTCGGGATAGCCAGTAATTGTGTAACGGACCGGGTAGTTGTAAAGACCTGGTGACGGTAGCATGTCGGGTGGGCCGCAGAGGGAATATCGCAGCATGCCGGCCCCGAGAGACAGTGGCTTCCGGTTGGATCTGTTTTCTTTAAATGCCGCCCAGGTATGCCATGGTAACTAAATAAAATGTGATCATATTCCTGTGCGAGGTAGGGCCGCATGATTTCTGCTAATGCATGAATATATTTTGAGTCATTATAAAACGGGGGAACAATGGAAAGTTCAAAACTATATTTTTTGTCAGCATGAATTTTTTGTGCCTGCACCACAGCAGTTTCATAAGATGACATGGCGTAGTGAGGGTAAAGAGGTACTGCAATTACTTCTTCCAGCTCCGGAAATTTTTTATGCAGCCGCTCTAGTGCATCTTCTACCGAAGGGTTTCCATACCTCATCGCAATTTCAACTGGATAAGGTACTTCAGCCTGTAAAGCCGATTGTAACTTTCGGGTATGCTCTATCAATGGTGAGCCTTCTTTGGTCCATATGGTTTTATACGCTTCGGCAGATTTCGGCGCACGAAAAGGAACAATAATTCCTTTTACCAGAAGCAACCTGGAGAGATAGGGGATGTCGATAACCCTGCCATCCATCAAAAATTCATTCAGGTATTTCCGCACGTCCGAAACGCTTGTGCTATCCGGTGAACCCAGGTTCATGAGCAAGATGGCTTTTTTTTGCATGGGTATTTTATAATGAGGAGCAAAGGTAGGCAGGCTGAAAAATAATTCATGGTGCTTATTCACCCTTTCAAATATCATTTAATCGGGTTCATACAGAAATCATTCATAAATGACAAAGCAATGACATTCAAATTAGTCCTGACCGTACGATGCCAGTAATTTTGTGTCTATATTTTTTTGAACAGAATTAACCCCCATGGTGTCGGACTGTAACCATTTATTTTCCCAGTTTTTTGTTTTTGGTATTAATTACCGCAAGACCGATATTGAAACCCGGGGAACTTTTTCAGTTTGCCCGGACAAATACCAGGTGCTTGTAAACACTGCTGCTCAATACGGCATAGAACATTTCTTTGTTGTTTCTACCTGCAACCGCACGGAAATATTTGGCTTTGCTGCAGACCCGGCTCAATTAGGGAAATTATTATGTTCGGTTTCGGAAGGTAACTACCAGGATATTTCCCGGCTCTCTTATGTGAAAAAAGACATGGACGCTGTGCTGCACCTCTTCCGGGTTGCCGCCGGCCTTGATTCGCAGATCCTGGGTGATTATGAAATTACCGGGCAAATAAAACAAGCTGTGAAATTTAGCAGGTCACGGGGATGTATAAATGCTCCGTTGGAAAGGCTGATAAATGAAGTGTTACATGCCAGCAAGAAAATCCGTACCGAAACGTCAATAAGCAGTGGTACGGTCTCTGTTTCTTTTGCCGCTATTCAGTATATCCAGCAGAAACTGGGAGAGGCAAGTGGTAAAAATATCCTGCTGGTTGGTACAGGAAAAATGGGCACCAACACCTGTAAAAATCTCGTGGATTATCTTCCCGGAAATACCCTAAGTGTGGTGAACCGGACAGCATCTAAATCCCTGGCCCTGGCCCAACAGTTTAATTTAAATTATGTAGCAATAGAAGATCTTGATGAGGCTTCCCAGCAAGCAGATGTTATTTTAGTTACCACACATTCTGCCACCCCACTTATAGATTTTTCTAACATTTCTGGTCTCAAACGCCAATTGCTCATTGATCTTTCTGTACCTGCTAATATAGATAAAAATGTTATGCAGGCTGCCACTGTAAGCCTTGTAACGGTAGATGACCTGGCACGCATTAAAGATGAAACATTACTCATGCGCCAGCAGGAAATTCCAAAAGTATTAGTCATCATTGAAGAAAGAATAAAAGAACTTCATAGCTGGTGCCTTCGTCGTAAATATGCGCCGGTGCTTAAAGCAGCACGCCTGCATCTCGAACAATTACACAACACATCTGTTTCTTCTGCATATGAAATACCTTCACGGACCTTTACGGAATCAACTGTAGCAGCAGAAGACAAAATTCAAAAGGCAATAAACGGTATGGCGATAAAAATTCAGGCCGGCCAGACTCCGGGTTGTAATTGCATAGAAGCTATGAACGAGTTTATCAGCCTTTCATAAAAATAATCACATATGCGCACAATCCGAATAGGCACCAGGGATAGCCAGCTTGCTATATGGCAGGCAGAAACGGTGAAACAAATGCTGGAGGGGCAGGGCATTTCATCAGAACTGGTTTTCATTAAAAGTGATGGGGATACAGACCTTCAGACACCCTTGTATGAAATGGGCGTAAAAGGAATTTTTACCCGCAGCCTGGATGTGGCTCTCTTGAATGACACTATAGACCTCGCCGTGCATTCTTATAAAGATGTGCCTACCGGAATTCCACAGGGTTTGCAGATGGCAGCCATTCTGCCTCGCGGAAATTATAAAGATGTTTTTGTTGCCCACAATAAAAACACAGAAAGCTTGTGGCATAAAAGAGATGGCATAGAAGAGGGGCGGTTATTTTATGAATCACTTGCTTTAAAAAATGAAACTGAAGACGTCAGGAATATATTGAATGATGAAGACGATGATATTATTATGCCGCGTCATCACCACATCACCATTGCAACAAGCAGCCTGAGGCGTAAAGCGCAATGGCTTCACCGCTACCCGGGAGATGTTTTTGAAAACCTGCGAGGCAATATGAATACCCGTCTGCAGAAGCTTTATGATAGTGAATGGGAAGGGGCCATCTTTGCCGCTGCCGGGTTAGATAGAATTAATTTATTACCGTCGCACGCTATTGAGCTGGATTGGATGGTACCTGCACCAGCTCAGGGTGCTATTACAGTGCAGTGCCGGGTAGGGGATGAAGATTGCATCAAGGCCTGTACAAAACTACACGATGAAAAAACTGCTTTGCAAACAGGTATTGAAAGAGATTTTCTCCGGGCTTTACTGGGCGGTTGTGCCACACCGATAGGTGCTATTGCTGTAGCTGATGGAAAGGATATTTATTTCCGGGGTAACATCGTATCCCCTGACGGAAAACAAAAAATTGATATAGAAAGATATATTCCTGCGAAAGAAACGGAAAGGGCCGGGGCAAGCCTGGCGGCTGATTTATTAAAGAATGGGGCAAATGAAATTATTGCCGGGCTGGAAAGATGAATGAATGCATAAACATATTATCTACGCGTGCGATTTCCGCTGAAATTATTTCTGCTGCGCTTTCAAATCACATACATATTGAATGCCGGGATTTTATAAAGATCATACCGGTTCTTTCTGATGAGAATAAGGAGAACATCCTGCAGATAGCCAAGCAACCGGAAGTTGTGGTTTTTACCAGCATGAATGCTGTAGACATCATACAAGCACAGGTTCCTGAAAAAGTTTCCTGGAAAATTTATTGCGTCGGCGATACTACAGCTGAAAAAATAACTTCGTGGCAAGGTGCTGAGTCTATCATAGCCATGGCAGAT
Source organism: Ferruginibacter sp. (assembly GCA_039926825.1). Lineage (GTDB taxonomy): Bacteria > Bacteroidota > Bacteroidia > Chitinophagales > Chitinophagaceae > Ferruginibacter. Next base: position 4,270 of record JBDSWG010000237.1, on the reverse strand, counting down.
AATGCAGGCCTACTGGCCGAAAAAATCATAGAAGATCAGCGTTCCGAAGTATGGTTTTTTTGCGGAGACCGAAGGCGGGATGAATTGCCTGAAAAATTGAAAAATGCTGGCATTAACCTTCATGAAATAGTGGTGTATGAAACGATTAATAAGAGTGAAGAGATTGAAGTAGAAAATTATGCCGGAATATTATTTTTCAGTCCCAGTGCTGTAGAGAGTTATTTTGAAAATAATATATCCCAGCCGGGACAAGTGTTTTTTGCCATTGGAAAAACTACGGCTGCAACATTGGAAACATTTACCAGCGAAAGAATTATAACTGGACAGTTTACAGGCAAAGACAGCCTGGCCCTGGAAGCAGTAAATTATTTTACAGAAGTAAAAGAAAATAATAATGAGTGAACTAAAAAATGATTTATTGTTGCGCACTTTGCGCAGGGAGAAAGTAGAACGTCCGCCGGTATGGATGATGCGGCAAGCGGGGCGCTACCTGCCAGATTACATGAAGCTTAAAGCGAAGTATGACTTTTTCACCCGTGTGGAAACACCCGAACTGGCAGCAGAGATAACCATGCAACCCGTACAACAGGTAGGTGTAGACGCAGCCATTATTTTTTCTGATATTCTCGTTATTCCCCAGGCTATGGGGCTTACCGTGTTAATGGAAGAAGGTAAAGGGCCCTCTTTGCCCGGCACCATAAAAACTGCAGCGGATGTAGATAAACTTAATGTAGATGGCGTAGAGGAAAAATTAGATTACGTGATGAATGCTTTATCCCTCACTAAAAGGGAACTTAATGAGGCTGTACCCCTTATTGGTTTTGCCGGCGCACCGTGGACGCTACTTTGCTATATGGTGGAAGGCAAGGGCAGTAAAACCTGGGATAAAGCAAAAGCATTCTTATACAACGAACCCAAAACGGCACATCGCCTCTTGCAAAAAATTACCGACATCACCATTCAATACCTGAAGGCACAAGTGAAAGCCGGAGCTGATGTGTTACAAGTTTTTGATAGTTGGGCCGGGTGTTTATCGCCGGCTGATTTTGAAATGTATGCGCAACCATATTTATTAGAAATAGCTGCCGCCCTGAAAGAAGACGCACCAGTTATATTATTTCCAAAAGGAAGTTGGTATGCACTGGAAGCCTTAAGCAAATCCGGCGCAGCCGGCCTCGGTATTGACTGGTGTATTTCGCCGGCGCAGGCCCGCAAAATGGCTGGGCCCGAGATGGTATTGCAGGGAAATTTTGACCCCTCTAAATTGCTGGCGCCCATACCGGAAATACAAGCATCCGTAAAGATAATGCTGGATGAATTCGGCACACAAAATTATGTGGCAAACCTCGGGCATGGCATCATGCCCAATGTGCCTGTTGAGCATGCGAAGGCTTTTGTGGCTGCCGTTAAATCTTATGAAGCGACTCATTAAATATGTCAATTACGGATGACCATATCAAAGAAGAATGGATAAAGGGTATTTATCGCCTGCAGGATAATATTTGTGCGGCCCTGGAATTGGAAGATGGCAAAGCGACGTTTCAGGAAGATAGCTGGGTGCGTGAAGAAGGCGGGGGAGGTAAGACGCGGGTTGTAGCCAGCGGAAATGTATTTGAAAAGGGTGGGGTAAATACTTCTGTTGTTTTTGGAAAAGTGACAGATAATATGCGCCGGATGCTTTCAATAGACAGTGATACCTGGTTCGCTGCAGGCATCAGCATTGTACTGCATCCACTCAATCCTTTTGTGCCTACGGTACATTGTAATTACCGGATGTTTGAATTGTATGATATTGCCGGGAACCTTGCTGACAGATGGTTTGGTGGCGGTACAGACCTGACGCCCTATTATTTATTTGAAGAAGACGCCAGGCATTTTCACAATTCCTATAAACAAACCTGCGATGCTTTTGAGGAAGGGTTTTACCCGAAGTATAAAAAGCAATGTGACGACTATTTTGTAAATACCCACCGGGATAATGAACGACGGGGAATAGGCGGGATTTTTTATGATCATGAAAGAACCAATGAGCATTACGATGCAACTTTTTGGATACGTTTTGGGCAGGCTTGCGGGGAAAATTTTATCCCGTCGTATTTGCCCATTGTTTCCAGGCGCAGAAATACAGCATACGATGAGAAGAACATTTATTGGCAGGAACTACGCCGAGGAAGGTATGTAGAATTTAACCTGTTGCATGACCGGGGTACTATTTTTGGACTAAAAACAGGAGGAAGAACTGAAAGTATTCTAATGAGCCTGCCACCGCGGGTACGCTTTGATTATAATTATCAGCCGGCCCATGGTTCCGCAGAAGAAAAACTGGAAAATATTTGTAAGGCGCCCCTTGATTGGGCGGAATAATTAAAAAAAATATTAAATGCATCTTCAAAGACGAAACCGCATACTAAGAGCAACGCCTGCAATAAGAGCTATGGTGGCTGAGACACTTTTGTCACCAGCAGATTTTATTGCGCCGATGTTTATAGATGTAGGAGAAAATTATGAAATGGAAATACCCAGTATGCCGGGCTACTTCCGGCGTAGTATAGACGGTACCGTTAGGGAGGCAGAATTGTTGTGGTCCCTGGGGATAAAATCAGTTCTATTATTTATTAAATGCCCGGACAACCTGAAAGATAATACCGGCAAAGAAGCCTGGAATAAAAATGGCCTTATGCAGCGTAGTATACAGGCGGTAAAAAAAGCAGTGCCGGGTATGTATGTGATGACGGATGTGGCGCTGGATCCTTATTCGTCTTATGGCCATGATGGCATTGTGGAAGATGGCGAAATTATAAATGACCCTACGGTGGAAGCCCTGGTAAAAATGAGCCTGAGCCATGCAGCGGCGGGTGCAGATATGGTGGCGCCCAGCGATATGATGGATGGCCGCATTGGCGCCATACGTGAGGCGTTTGAACAAAACGGGTACACCCGTACCGGTATCATGGCTTATAGCGCCAAGTATGCATCTTGTTTTTACGGCCCCTTCCGAGATGCCCTGGATAGTGCGCCGGGCTTTGGCGATAAAAAAACTTACCAGATGGATTACAGCAACCGCACAGAAGCCGTAAAAGAAGCCCTGATGGATATGGAAGAAGGCGCAGACATTGTGATGGTAAAACCCGGCCTGCCTTACCTGGATATTGTGCGCCAGGTAAAAGATGCCGTGGATATACCGGTGAGTGTATATAACATTAGTGGAGAATATGCCATGATAAAAGCGGCAGCACAACGGGGCTGGATAGACGAAAATAAAGCCATCCTGGAAACCCTGACTTCTATAAAAAGAGCTGGTGCCGATTTAATTGCCACCTACTTTGCTAAAGATGCAGCCCGCCTTCTGAACGCCTAATTAAAATAACGATGTACGAAAAAAGCGAACAATTATTTCACCGTGCCTGCAAAACCATTCCCGGCGGTGTGAACTCCCCGGTGCGGGCATTTAAGAGTGTGGGTGGTACGCCGGTGTTTATGCAAAAAGCCAAAGGGGCTTATTTATATGATGAAGATGACAACCGGTATATAGATTACATAGCCTCTTGGGGTCCCATGATAATGGGCCACGCCTGGGAACCAGTTGTGGATGCAATTAAAGAATACGCCGGGTATTCCACGTCGTATGGTGCACCAACGTTACTGGAAATAAAGATGGCAGAATTGATTACTTCTATGGTGCCGAACGTAGACCTGGTCCGTATGGTGAGCAGTGGTACGGAAGCCTGTATGAGTGCGGTGCGGCTGGCAAGGGGTTATACGGGTCGCAATAAAATAATAAAATTTGAAGGCCACTATCATGGCCATGCAGACAGTTTCCTGGTGAAAGCGGGGAGTGGTATGGCCACACTGGAAATACAGCAGGTGCCCGGCGTAACTTCCGGTGTTGCGGCTGACACATTGGTGGCAAAGTTTAATGACATAGCCTCAGTTAAAGAACTGGTAACCCGACACAAAAATGAAATTGCCTGTATCATACTGGAGCCGGTTGCCGGTAACATGGGCTGCATTTTGCCGGAAAAAGGTTTCCTGGAGGCGGTGCGGGCTTTGTGTACAGATGAAAAAATAGTGCTGGTATTTGATGAAGTGATGACAGGCTTTCGTTTGGGAGCCGGGGGCGCACAAAAACTGTTAGGGATAGACGCAGATTTGGTCACCTATGGAAAAGTGATTGGAGCCGGTATGCCCGTGGGTGCCTTTGGTGGCCGCCGGGAAATTATGGAACACATTGCGCCACTAGGCAGTGTTTACCAGGCGGGAACTTTAAGTG
>JBDSWG010000236.1:0-3991 GCA_039926825.1 Ferruginibacter sp. | reverse complement strand
ATAACCCCAAACGGATTGTAATATTTTTTCCCGGGTTACCACTTCATTCCTGTTCTCAACCAAAAGTTTCAGGAGCATGGCTTCTTTTTTTGTAAGCGGGTTGGCTTCATTTTTTCTGTTATAGCAGAGGAGGCCTTTGAAGTCGATTTTATTTTTACCAAATTCAAAAATATCCGGCAGGGGATGCTTGATTAAAATTTGTTCGCCTTTGCGCAATAGTTTAGATACCCGCAGTAAAAGTTCTTCCAGGTTAAAAGGTTTGGCTAAATAATCATCTGCCCCTTTTTTTAAACCCAGTACCCTGTCTGCACTGCTGTTTTTTGCGCTCAGGATGAGAATAGGAATATCCCGGTTTACCAGGCGTATGGTTTCGCAAACAGATATGCCATCCAGCTCCGGCAACATTACATCCAGGATGATTAAATCAAAATGCTCCTGGTGGAACATTTTTAGCGCCATTACACCATCCTGCGCACAACTTACTTCATAGCCTTCCAGCTCCATGTTCAGCTTGAGGGCTTCCTGTAAGTTTTCTTCATCTTCCACCAGTAAGAGGGAATATTTTTTCGTTGACATATCAGACAAGGGGAATTTCTACATTAAATATACTGCCTCCGTCGCTATTATCTGTAATGTACACTTTTCCTTTATGCGCTTTTACCAGGTTCTTAACGAGGTAGAGGCCAATACCGGTTCCTTTGGCAGATTTCGTGGCTTCATTACCGCTACGATAAAATTTCCGAAAGATTTTTTTCTTTTCTTCATTAGATATGCCAGGTCCTTGGTCACTCACCTGTATATGCGCCATACTATTTTTTCGGCTCACCTCAAGGTTTACAGGTTTGTTGCGGGTTGTATACTTCATGGCATTTTCCAGGAGGTTGCCTACCATTATATGTAGCAACACTTCATCCCCGGAAATGTGCAGGTGTTCCGAAGCATTAAAAAAGATTTCCCTACCGGGATGCCGCTGCCGGTATTCTTCAGCTAGTTTTTCCAATATAGCTGTGCAGTCCAGGTGTTCCATATGCATGCGGTAAGCCCCGGCTTCTATCTGCGAAGATACCAGCATGTTATTACACAAATCATCCAGGCGGTTTATCTCCTGCAGTGTGGTGCTCATGAGGCGTTGCTGCTGGTGTTGATCCAGTTTTCTTTTTTGCAACGTTTCCAGGTTTAACTTGGCTATGGCTACCGGTGTTTTTAATTCGTGGGTGACACCCATCATGAAGGATTGTTGTTGCTGGCTCAGGCGGAGTTGCTTTTTTACGGAACGGTAGACAAAAATGGCTCCCGCCATAATAAGGAGGAGAAAAGTGGCGCCTTCCCCGGCATACTGCATTTCTTTTCTTTTTTTGTCCTGTTGTATTTCGTTTAGCCGTTGCTGTTGGTTAGCAGGCTTTTCAGATTGCAGCAAATCTGTTTTATACACGGCCATTTTATTATTTTGCCGGCTCAGTTCTATAAACCAAAAAATGAGTGCCGCAACAATATAGGCCAGGAGGAACCAGTAAATAAAAAAAATAAATTGGGGCTTTTTTGTTTTTACCGGCATAATATAAAGAGCATAATCTTAGTTTCTTTTATCCAGGCCCCAGGAAAGTTTGTTGCGAAGCGTTTGCAGAAAATTATTTTCATTCAGGCGGATGAGGTTAATGCCAAAAGTTTCTTTTTTCACGGCCAGTTGCACTTCTTTCGCTACCACTTCCCGGCGGCTGTCTAGCGTACAAAGAATACCATCAGTGCGGCCTTCTATTTCAAAAGAAACTATTGTGTTATCCGGAACGATTATCGGCCTGATGTTGAGGTTGTGCGGTGCCACAGCCGTTATAACAAAACTGCCACTGTCTGGGAAAACCACCGGGCCATTACAGCTTAATGAATAACCTGTAGAACCTGTGGGGGTGGCCACAATCAGTCCATCAGCCCAATACGTATTTAAAAATTCACCATTCAGGTAGGTATGAATTTTAATCATCGGGGATGTATCCTTTTTGTGCAATGAAAATTCATTGAGGGCATAAGGCGTATCGCCAAACAACGGCACATCGGCATCCAGGTGAATCAGCGTTCTTTTATCCAGCACATATTTACGGTTCACGAGGGCTTCTATAGCAGAGAAAATTTCTTCCCGCCCAATATTTGCCAGGAAACCCAGGCGCCCGTAATTTATACCCAGCACCGGGATGCCGCTGTCTTTCACGAGGGTAACCGTATCCAGCATGGTACCATCGCCGCCCAGGCTAATCATACAATCAATGCTCAGGTCAAGGTCAGAAAATGAATTGAAAGTAGAATAGACTCCTGTGATTTCTACGGCAGAATAAAACTGGTTAAAAAAATCCTGGTAAAAAACCGGCTCAGCCCCATGCTTTACAAGCTCTTCCAGGAGAAAGCTGATATCTTCTATCTGGTTATTTTCTATACCCCTGCTGTAAATTGCTATTCTCATTATGCCTTGGTTTAAAAACCACCCTTAGCATGTAAAAATAACCCGTTTTCACCTAACTGGTTAAAACTGTATTCCAGGCTGAAATTGATATCATATATCGTAAGTATATCCAGGCCAAAACCACCCGTATATAGAAAGCGGTTATTGAGCCGGGTGTCGTATTGGGGCTTTATATAATTGTAACCAGCATCAGCATAAGTTTTTCCATAAAAACTAAAGGGTATTGCCGGCAATATTTTTTTGAACAAGGGAGACTCCAATTTAAAAGATAAAAGCTTTTTCCTTAGTGTATATTTTGTCACTGCTGCGGCCGTACCATCAATAACATAATTCTCCAACCCACGGAGATAGTTTTCATTATAGCCTAGGGATCGTCTGTTAATATACGGCTGGTCAAATGGCAATTTGAGTTTTGCAAAACTCTCCAGGCTGCTATACCAGTTATGGCCATGCGGCAGGTAGCGCCGGTACAGGAAATCTAAAGCCGTCATGTTGATACCCCCGGTAATGCCGAAACCTCTCTTGGTTATTTTGCCGGCAAAGGCACTGCCCGTAAGCGGGTATGCATTATTGTTAGTGTTGAGGTAAAGGTATTGATAACCGATATCGGTAAAGCCTAGATTCCCGGAAGTTGAATTATAGTATTCGGGGTTATAATATTTTACCAGGCTATCTGTTACATTGTAATGCGTGTACAGGCCACTAAAGGTGTGGGTGCGGAAGAGGCCCCTGCGGATAAGGTAACTTGCACTACCGGTAAGGGTTGTACGCACAAAACCATTATTGCGGTAGTTAATAAGGCGGTTATAATAATTGGTGCGGAAAGAGACTTCTCTTTGCTGGGTGAAACCTGCACCGATGCCCCAGCCTTCATTCAGGTTACGGTTACTGAAAGGGTTTACATAAGAAACGCTGAGGTTGCGGGCATAACCATTTAGCAGGTAAATCCGTAACCGGTCATTACGGCCGCTCAGGTTATAATGTTCAAATTTTACTCCGTATATAACCCTTTCCAGGTCTGCATTGTAGCGGTTTATCCATTCATTGAAATTACGATCTACCAGTTGGAACTGGGGTGCAGGATAGAGGTACCATTTTTCTTTTACCCCTAAGTCCAGGTTTATATCTCCATCCGGCATTTCACTCACATCCAGGTTTACTTCTGTAAAAAGGGAAGTGTTATACACCTGGCGGCGGGCTTGCTCCAGTGCGGCTTTCAGGTTACCAGCCAATATAGTATCCCCGGTTGTAAAACTCAATTGCCGGAGAATAATGTAATTCTTGGTTTTTTTATTTCCCCTGATATTTATAACTGATATGTGGTAAGGATAAATAGAATCCCGGGGCACAGGTGAAAGCATGGTGATTTTAATACCTCCGTTGGGATTAGCACCAGGTTGGGCTCTTGCTGATAATACTACCGTAATAAAACCCAGGCAGCACACCAGTAATTTGATGAAGCGGAAAGTAATGATCATTGAAAATTATATAAAGAAATTTTCCCCGTTGGCATAAAGGATAACACTACACATCCAGGTA
>JBDSWG010000235.1:0-4018 GCA_039926825.1 Ferruginibacter sp. | reverse complement strand
TTGCCCTGGAAAAACTCTTTCGTGCCATGCAGGAAAATCCAAACCAATCCTTCCCGGACAGGCCATTTTTATATGAACAATTTACTACCTACCTGCAACGCCACCGCGAAAATTTTACAAAAGAATCCTTTGCCCGGCGTCTGGAACAGGGGGAAGATGTGCTGAATAATTATTATGATACTTACATACATTCCTGGTCAAAGATTGTATCCATAGAATTATTTATTAATAACGTAGTGGTAAATGGTGTTCCGCTTAAAGGCAAACTGGATAAACTGGAATTTGATGGCAAAGCCGTGAACGTAGTTGATTATAAAACCGGCGATGCCGATAAAGCTAAAACAAAACTATTGGCACCAAATGACAAAGAACCTAATGGTGGCGACTATTGGCGACAGGCAGTATTCTATAAACTACTGGTGGATAATTATGGGAGAAAAGACTGGAGAGCCGTGAGTGCCGAATTTGATTTTATAGAACCGGATAAGAAAAAAAATTTTAAAAAACTCCGGGTGGTCATCAATCCTGAAGACCTGGAAACTGTGCGGCAGCAAATAAAAAACGTCTGGGAACATATACAGGCGCATGATTTTTATACCGGCTGTGGTAAAGATGACTGCCACTGGTGCAATTTTGTAAAAGATAATAAGCTTGCTATAGAACTGCATGACCCCGAAGAAGCGGAGGAACCCGAAGTATAAAATGTTTTCCTAAGATTTCTGAAACGGACCGGGCCAAATATTTTTTGCCATCATTACCATTATCTTGCAGCATGAAGTTTATGGGGTACTTTCTTGCAGGAATGATAATGGTGGTGCTCTTCACCAGCATGTTGGGAGGTTGTGCGCAGATAGGCTTTCCTACAGGTGGTGAACGCGATTCCCTGCCGCCAGTGCTAGTAAAAGCCAGCCCGCCAAACGGTAGCGTTAATTTTCGCGGCAATAAAATTACCCTCAGCTTTGATGAATATGTATTGCTGAAAGACATTGTAAACAACGTTTATATTTCTCCTTACCAGGCATACAACCCCGTTATAACCAGTAACCTGAGAACCATCACAGTTAAACTGAAAGACAGCCTCCAGGCTAATACAACATACAGCATAAGTTTTGGAAATGGCATACAGGATGTAAATGAAAATAATACGCTGCGCAATTTTACTTACGTTTTTTCTACGGGTCCCGTCATAGACAGTTTAAATTTAAGCGGCAAAGTTATCCTGGCAGAAACGGGCAATGTTGACAGTACATACATGGTCCTGGTTTATAAAAATCCTGCGGATAGCACTGTAAAGAAAATAAAACCTGCCTACCTCAGCCGCATTAATGGCCAAGGCGAATTTTCGGTTAGCAATCTGCCCCCCGGACGGTATGGCATATACGCACTTAAAGATGGCGACAACAGTAAAACCTATAATTCGCTTTCCGAGGGATTTGCCTTTATGGATTCCCTCGTAGTGTTGCCGGCGCAGCAGAAGGCAGTTTTGCTTTATGCTTATGTAGAAAAAAAATCTAACCCTATAACCCCGGCGGGCACACGTGCCGTAGCAGACCGGAAGTTTCGTTACCGCTTGAACCTGGAAGATTCTTTACAGGATCTAAACAGCCCGCTCACCATCGCATTCAACCGTAAACTTACCTACCTGCATGAGGACCTGTTGAAATTATACGATTCTTCAAATAGCTCCCTGTCGCTTCCTGCAGGCACCACTGACAGTACGGGACAAACGCTTTCTCTGAATGTTAAATGGATAGCAGGCAACCGCTACACCCTCATCATACCGGCAAACGTGGCAGCAGATAGTACAGGTGCCAATCTTTCAAAATCTGATACCATTCATTTTATGGTGAGGCCCGTGGAAGATTATGGCAATGTAGTACTTCGGTTCACAAACCTGGACCTGGCCCGCCACCCGGTATTACAAGTATTGGAAGGAGACAACCTACGCTATAGTTACCCGCTCACTTCATCAATCTTTACAAAAAAACTTTTCCAGCCCGGTAATTACGACTTAAGGATTCTATATGATGATAATCAAAATGGCCTTTGGGATACCGGTCATTACAACTTACGCCTTCAACCTGAAAAAGTTGTTTCCCTCTCCCAAAAACTCCAGGTAAAAGCAAATTGGGATAATGAACGCGATATTATTTTAGAATAAATTTATACCCACGGGTATTCCTCACACGGAGCCATAAACCTGTAAATTTGCATCATGATTTTTTCCTCTGCACTGTTGGAAAATGCTGTTAATGAATTTGCCCGCCTGCCGGGCATAGGGAAAAAAACAGCCCTGCGCCTCGTACTTCATCTATTGAAACAGGACCCGGACCAGGTAAATAATTTTAGTGAAGTAATTTCCCGCATGCGCAATGAAATACAATTCTGCAACCGCTGTTATAATGTTTCAGACAGTGAGCGCTGCCAGATTTGCGCCAATAACCTCCGCCTGCAGCATACCATCTGCGTGGTAGAAAATGTTCGTGATGTTATTGCCATAGAAAGTACCCAGCAATTTAATGGCACCTATCATGTACTCGGTGGAATTATATCTCCGCTGGATGGCATTGGCCCGGATCAGCTCACCATAGATGCGCTGGTACAACGGGTGAAAGAGGAAGAAACGGAAGAATTAATTTTTGCCCTGAACCCCAACATACAAGGAGACACCACCATTTATTATATCGGCCGGAAATTAGCCGGCACACCTGTAAAAATAACCACTATTGCCCGCGGCATTGCTTTTGGCGGCGAACTGGAATATGCAGATGAAATGACGCTTGCCCGCAGCATCAGCAACCGCATGCCGGTAGAAAACTACCTGAATACGGGGGCTTAAAGCAACCTTTTACCTTATCTTACGTATAACCCAAATGGTTTAAACTGCTAATACGCCAGCGATATCCTGTTCAGTATCATTTTATTCCTGTTCAGTATTATTCCCATAAATCTTGGCCATGGTTGATATATTTTTATATAAATGAAACGGAATACAAAATTAATTCTCCTGGTAATATTTATTTTGATAGCAGCGGCAGCGTTTAGTGGATATTATTATTACAACAAAGGCCCGGTAAGTGTGGAAGGCCGAACAGGGCAGAAGGTAAAAGCAGAAAATTTATACCAGGAATACCTGGGCAATAAGGAAACAGCACAGGCAAAATTTTCCGGCCAGGTTGTTTCTGTTACAGGCCGGGTGGCTTCGCTGGATAAAAATCAAAATAACGAAACCATCATTCTACTGGATGCTGGTCATAAAAATGCCCGTATTAATTGTACTATGGAGCAGGAAAATATTACCGCTATGCCAGGCAGCACGATAACCATTAAAGGACTTTGCAGTGGAATGGGCGAGGGAGATGCAGACATGGGCCTGGTACCAGACGTTTACCTCACAAAAGCTTTTATTGAATTATAATATGCAAACCATGAAAACAATTTTTCAATATTGCTATCCCTTATTTATTATTCTGTCCATAATGGTAACATCCTGCAAACATGATATTCCTGCAGGTACGGGGGCTGGTGGTACAGGCACAGGAGGTACAGGCACGGGTGGTACAGGTACAGGTGGCGGCACAGGCACTGGCGGAACAGGTTCAACACTTGTATGTTTTGAATCTGAAGTATTGCCGATATTCCTGAGTAACTGTAATAAATCCGGGTGTCATGATGCAGCTTCGCACCAGGAAGGATATGTATTGGATAATTATAATAATATCATACGGCAAGGTATAGACGCTGGCCGTGCAACCAATAGTAAAATATACAAAGTACTTTTTGAAACGGATAATAAACGTATGCCGAAAGCGCCGAATGCGCCTCTTACTTCGGAGCAAAAAGCAATTATAGGGCGCTGGATAAACGAAGGTGCCAGAAATACAACTAATTGTGGCAATGCCTGCGACAGCACGGCATTCACTTATAACGTTACTGTGAAAGCCCTTTTAACAACAAACTGTACCGGGTGCCACAGTGGCGGCACACCCAGCGGTGGAATAGATTTAAGCAATTATAC
>JBDSWG010000234.1:0-8266 GCA_039926825.1 Ferruginibacter sp. | reverse complement strand
CTATTTCTGCACATGGTACCAACCCGGCCTCGGCCGTGATGGCAGGTTTCAAAGTGGTAGTGACTAAATGTGATGAAGCCGGTAATATTGATATGGCAGATTTAAAAGCCAATGCAGATAAATATGCGGATATCCTCGCCGGCCTTATGATTACTTACCCCAGCACGCACGGCGTTTTTGAGGAAGGTATAAAAGACATCTGCGACATTATACACAACCATGGCGGTTTGGTTTATATGGATGGGGCCAACATGAATGCCCAGGTTGGCCTTACCAGCCCCGGTAGTATTGGTGCAGACGTTTGCCACCTAAACCTGCACAAGACTTTTGCCATACCGCATGGCGGTGGTGGCCCCGGCATGGGTCCTATTTGTGTGAATGATAAGCTGGCGCCTTTTTTACCTGGCCACATCAGCCAGGGCTCACGGCAAGCCGTAAGCGCAGCGCCTTATGGCAGTGCCAGCATCCTCCTCATTAGTTATGCATATATTAAAATGCTGGGCGCAGAAGGCTTGAAAAAAAGCACAGAATACGCCATCCTGAATGCCAATTATATGAAGGCAAGGTTGCAGAAGGATTATAAAATTTTATATACCGGTAAAAATAATACCTGTGCTCACGAATTTATTGTGGACCTGCGGCCCTTCAAGCAATCTGCCGGCATTGAAGCTGAAGACGTAGCCAAGCGCCTGATGGATTTTAATTTTCATGCCCCTACGCTTAGCTTTCCCGTGCCGGGCACCATTATGATAGAGCCCACAGAGAGTGAAGATAAAAGTGAGCTGGACCGTTTTTGCGAAGCCATGCTGACCATCCGCGATGAAATACGGGACATAGAAAGTGGGAAACTAACGCGTACGGATAACCCCTTAAAAAATGCGCCGCATACCCAACAGGTTATTTGTGCGGATGACTGGGCCCATGCTTACCCCCGCAGCCAGGCGGCATTTCCCCTGGCTTATGTGGCTAACAATAAATTCTGGCCTTCGGTAAGCCGGGTAAATAATACCTACGGCGATCGTAATTTAATTTGTACATGCGAACCCATTTCTTCTTACATGACCGAGGAACCGGCAGAGGCGTGATGGAAAATGGTCATTGAGTCAATGGTCAATAGTCATTGAGTCATTGGTCAATAGTCAGCGGTCATTATTATATACGATGCGAAGCATTATGTATGAAAGGCCTGGTAAAAAAAGTAAGCCTTGCATATCTTTTATGCTTCCTTTGCGACCCTCTGCGGATGTATTTCCTTTGTGCTCTTTGCGGTTAAATTAGATGATAGATAATAGACGTCAGACGATAGATTGATATCAAAAATTGAGGATTATTTAATTGTTTGGTGGTCTGAATAGAGATTCCTACACACCACTTAACTCACAATACTTAACACAAATCTAATTTTCATTCTCTCGCGGTACATAGCCACACGAAAACCAATTTCTGAAAATAAACCACTGCATTCTCATTATTCATTTGCGACCCTCTGCGGATGTATTCTTTTGTGTTCTTTGCGGTTGAAACAGAATATAGATAATATACATCAGACAATAGATTTAAAATCAATTATCGAGGATTAATTAATTGTTTGGAGGTCTGAATAGAGATCACCACTTACCACTTAACACTTAACACAACTCTAATTTAATTCACTACCGGTACATAGCCACACGAAATCCAATTTCTGCAGATGGGGCGGAGTATTTTTTTTCACTTTGTATCATAACCAGGTATGGCGGATCATTATAACTCCCTCCTTTCGTAACACCTTCTTCCCTTACCATTTCTGCAGCATTGCCACTAAGGTTATAAAGGCCGAAATCATTTGGAAAAAACGCATTTACTGGTGAGGTGATTTGTCTGCGATCGTCTGCTATAGCAACTTCATTCGTTTCTATATATTTTTTTGCAGCACTATCAAAAATTAAATTTACATGGCGGTAGTTACATAATGCTTCACCCCTGTTGTTTTTAATAAAGCCCCTGCCCCAGGGGAAATTTTTTGAAGTATCTCCTGCTCCTGCCGCAAATACCCACTCCTCTTTTGATGGCAAACCAAAACGAACCTTCCCTGCGGATTTATCTCCTCCATTTTTGTATGCCTGTGTCAGCCAGGCACAATAGGCATTAGCAGCAGCATAAGTTATTCCTACCACGGGATAATTGTCATAAGCTTTATGCCGGAAATAATAACTTACATAGGTAACATTATCACCGTTTTGCTGTGCCCAACTATTGGTATCCGGCAGGCAGGAAGTGTATAATTCTTTTTGACCGCTGGCCTGCAAGAAATCTAAAAATTCGCGGTATTCTTTATTCGTAGTTTCATACCGGGACATGTAAAATCCACCCCGGACTTTTTTGAAATTCTTTTTAATATCCAGAATGTTACTATTCTCCTGCCCAGGCAGAAATGCTGTAAACAAACCGGAAAGGATAACCAATAAAAAAAATCTTATCATAGTGAGGTGATTAAGTATAAATAAAGATAACTTAAAGATCAGCCTTGAGAAAATCTTTTAAATATGACTCCTCCCTTTCTTGACCGTCTGAATCCAAAAACTTAATTTTATTGAGATAGAGGAAAAAATTATGCATACTAAAATTATTTTATGAAACCCATTCCGGAAAATTACCAGGTCGTAATGCCTTACCTTCTTGTAGAAAATTCTGTTCAATTCCTGGATTACGTAAAAGCTGTTTTCCAAGCTACGGAATTAGCTAAAGTAATGCGGGATGAAAACAGCATTATGCACGGGGAAGTAAAAATCGGGGACTCTACGATTATGTTTTCTGAAGTGACAGAAACTTTCCCGGCTTCACCGGCCGGCATGTTCGTTTTTGTAGACGATGCAGATGCAACCTTCAAAAAAGCCCTGGACCTGGGAGGAAAAGAAGTTACACGGGTATCTGACCAGTCCTACGGCAGGAGCGGCGGGGTACTTGATCCCTTCGGCAATACCTGGTGTATAACGTCTCCTTTATAAATAATCGAAATTATACCCTGTAGCAGACTGCATTTATATTCATTCCTGCACCTACGGAGGCAAACATAATAACATCACCGGCAGATATCGCATGGCCGGGCATTTCATTTCTGCGTACCATATCCAGTAGAGTGGGAACCGTTGCTACGGAACTGTTGCCAAGTTTATGAATACTCATCGGCATGATGCCATCCGGTGCATTTTTTTCACCATATAATTTATACATGGCTTTTATAATTCCCTCATCCATTTTTTCATTGGCCTGGTGCAGGAAAACTTTTTTCAAATCTTTCAGTTCCACGCCACTCTTATCCAGGCATTGCTTCATCGCCTGTGGTACATACTTCATAGCATATTCATAAACCTTGCGGCCCTTCATTTTAATATAACGCACGCGGGGATCGGAATCGGGATAATTACTTTTACCCATGTAGAGATAGTCTGTTTCTTCATTACAGTGTGCCTGCATGGCCAGGGAAAGAATGCCTTCATCATGTTGCACTTCTTTATACTCCATTACCACGGCACCGGCACCGTCAGAAAATATCATGCTGTCGCGGTCATACATATCCAGCACCCGGCTCAGCGTTTCTGTACCAATCACAAGACATTTTTTTGCCAGCCCACTTTTAAAATATGAATCTGCCTGTATCACGCCCTGTATCCACCCGGGGCACCCAAACAATACATCATAAGGAATGCAGGAGGGATTATTGATGCCCAGCCCTTTCTTCACCCGCGAGGCCAGGGCCGGCATGGCATCCGTCTGGATCGTATGCTTCAATACATTGCCGAAATTATGGGCTACAATAATCTGGTCTATCGTTTCGGGGTCACAGTTCGCATCTGCCAGGGCCAGGCGGGATGCCTGTATGCCCATTTCAGAAGCGTTTACTTCTTCTGTGGCATACCGGCGCTCTGCAATACCGGTAATGGATTCAAATTTCTCCACCACTTCTGCAGGATCGGTTTCAATGCGCTTATTGTCTTCTGCATAAAAATTGTGAATGGTAAAATCCCGGTTGGTTTTTATAACGGAAGGAATAAAACTCCCGGTGCCGGTAATAACAGAACGAAGTATTTGCATAAGCCCCTAAATTTCTTTTTGCAACGTAAAATTAATGAAACTGTATTTACCGGCTGCCTGTAAAAAATATTCCCCTATTTTCTTCTAAAATTCGGAATGATAGCAGGTACCTTTAGTTTATATTCCTGGTATGCTTTGCCAAACTCCTTGACGAGCTTATCTTCTTCCCATCTTAAGGCTATAACTGTATAGGTTATAATAATGAAAACCATAATTAATATTCCGAGGTAAGGAAATAGTCCCAGCAGGCCCAGCAACATCATAAAAGTACCCATATAAAGTGGGTGGCGCACAACATGATGCAAGCCGGAAATAATGAGTTCATTTGGCTGGTCCAGCAGGCCACTCAGGTTGCGGAAATATTTATAAATACATACCGCCATCACAACAATACCGGCAAAAAATAAGCAGGCAGCCATTACCGTAAGCCATGCGGGAGCGTTAAATAACATAACAGACTTCAGCAATAGCTGGTAGTAAATTATGGCCAGTAAGGTAGCAACTGCCAACACATTATAGCCGCGGCGGTATGCCCCCTCACTTATGTGTAACGCTCTGCTGGCAAAGCTTTTCACCCTCGTGGTGGCCAGTATGCTATGAATGATAACATAAGCCAGCCAGCTTGCACCAAGAAAAACATATTGCTTAATCATCGTTACAAAATGAGCTAATTCTACAAATATTCAAAACAAATCCGTTAATTCCCATAAAGACCTTACATTTGCACTTTATTAATACAATACAATCAACAAAAAATGGACACTAAAAATCAAGGAACCGTTAAGTTTTTCAACAGTGAAAAAGGATTCGGTTTCATTAAGCATGATGATTCTGACAAAGAAACTTTTGTGCATGTAAGCGGCCTTAACAGCGACATCAAAGAAGGTGATAAGGTTGAATTCGAATTACAAAATGGAAAAAAAGGTATGAACGCTGTTAACGTAACAGTGGTAGACTAATACAATACATTTTTAATTTATACAGGGTTGCCAAACGGTGACCCTGTTTTTTTTTAAAGTACCGTTAATTCCTTCAAAAACCCATATTCGGTAAGGGTTTCGCTTTATCTTGCGTCAAATTAAAAAAAATATGAAAACAGGTTTACTATTTATCGCCTCTTTAATCTCTCTTGGTTCCTTTGCCCAGAAAGCAACTAAGAAAGCAGACGCCACTTCTACCCTGAAACTTGAATTGGGCCAGGCCATTAAAGTGACAACGGAAAGTGATATGGATATGGAAATGAGTATGGGAATGAATATGAAAAATAAAACCACTGCTTATAATACGTTTAAAGTAACTGCAGTTACAGATGATACCTACACATTAACCAGCACTTTAGATCGTATGGTCATGTCTGCAGATGCTATGGGGCAGGATATGAAATATGATAGTGATAAAAAAGAAGACCGCGAATCAGAAACAGGTAAGGCCATCGGCACAAAAATAGGCACGCCATTTACCGCTACAATTGACAGGAAGACTGGGTCTGTAAAAGTGGACAAAAAGGATATTGAAGAAAAAGATACCGAAAATAATCCTATGGCTTCTATGATGAGTGCCGGGCAGAATGAAACTGAAAATATTAAAAGCTTTTTCTTCGTACTGCCTGCCGGAATGAAAACCGGTAGTACCTGGCAGGATTCTACTATGGTAGATAAAATGAAAACCAATACGATATATACACTCAAATCTATAGATGGCAACCAGGCCACGGTAGGTTATACAACCTTACTTTCCGGCACTAACCAGATGGAAGCGCAGGGAATGAGTTTTGATGTAAATATGAAATCGACGACCATTGGCGATATTATTTACGATGTAAAAACATCGCTTGTTAAAAGCCGCTCCGCTAAAGCAGATGTATCGGGTACTATCGATATGGGAGGACAGTCTATGGACATAACGGCTACGGCTACCAGCACAACAGATTTTAAGTAAGCATAAGTTTTTTTTCCTTCCGCAGCAGGGTCATGTAACCCACGGAAGAGCAAAGGGCAACCAGGGCCACAAGAATCCAAAGGTTGCGGTACCCATACTGGTATGCCACAATGGCGCCCGTACTGCTGCCGATAACCTGGGCAATGCTCCAGGCCATAGTGTACATCCCGGCATATTGCCCCCGTGTTTTTTCATTGCTGCGGCCAATGTAAAAACTATTCATAAACGGCATGGCAATCATTTCTGCCAGGGTGATTACTATCGTACTGGCCAAGGCCACGAAAAATCCACCAAAAATGTGCAGGTTTAGCAGCAGGAAAGACAACGCCATAAGCACGGCCCCGTAGGACATCAATAACAGGTAAGGCTTTTTGCCTTCCAGCCGGAATACGAGCACCATTTCGAACACGGCTATCATGAGGCCGTTGCTGGCCATTACCAGGCCGATTATAAATTCCGGCAGTAGCAGAACTTCTTTGAAATACGTAGGCACGGTCGTGAATAACTGGAAGAAACAGGTGGCAAATAAAATATTGAACAGCAGGAACCAGAGAAAAGTTTTGTCACGATGCGGCAATTGAATCGGCAAACTTTCACCCGGCATTGCGGAGGCGGATGTAGCGTTTTTTTCATTTTTTACATGAGGTAATATCATCCACAACAGGCCGGCAGCCAGGATGTTGGTGCCACCATCTACCCAGAATAATAAATGGTAGTCAATAGAAGCCAGTATGCCCCCGATGCCACTGCCGATGCCCCAGCCCAGGTTGATGGCCAGCCGCACCAGGGAAAAAGATTGCGTGCGGTTTTTTTGCGTGCTGTAATAAGCAATAGCCGAAGCATTGGCCGGGCGGAAAGCTTCATTCACCAGGCTCAGGAAAAAAGTGACAATGCAGATGGCGCCATAAGTACGCATTTGCCCGAGCACAATAAAAAGCACGCCACCACAAAACAACGCCAGGAACTGCGTGTAACTGAACCCATATTTATCTGCAATCTTTCCACCCAGGAAGGCACCTGCCACGGCGCCCATTCCATAAATGGCCACTACGTAACCGCCCTGCTGCAGGGTAAAGCCGAGGTGGTGACAATATAACGTGAGAAAAGCCAGGACCATTGTGCCGCTCCGGTTGATGAGCATAACAAATCCCAGGAGCCAGATGTTCCTGTCCAGCCCGTCATACGCATTGCGGTAGAGATTTATTATGGCACGCATCAGTCACGTGGTGGTTAAAAATTAAACTCCTGGGATTTCGGGGCTTCACTAAAAAGAGCAACCGCTTCATCCGGTGGCGGTGCCAGTTTACGTGTCTGCGTATTCAGCCAGGCACCATCTACTTTAATAACGGCAGATAAAACATCACCGTTTTTATAAATATCATGTTGCATGCTCCACCGCGAAAAATTATGGGTGCCACTGGTAACGGTTAGGTTTATACGCACTTCATCGGAAAAACCCAGTTCCCGCCGAAAAGTACATTCTTCCCGGAATAAGATGGGGCCGCAATGATGCTGTTGCATGATGGCCGGGGTAAACCCGTTTTCTACCAGGAAAGACATACGGCACAAAGCACCGAAATCATAATACCGGCTGTGCAGCACATGAAAATTAGGATCCAAATCTGCCCAGCGCAGTTGAATAATTTTACTATAGCTTTCCATATTGTTAACTATACATTACTTCGTAATATTCTTTTGCCATACGGTTGCTGTCAAACTGCCACCGCACATCCATCATTCCATTTTTTACAATTTGGCGCCACACTTCAGGGTTCTCATAATACAAGGGCAGTACCTGGTTTTCCAGGATGTCGAATAACTGGTTCATGTCATATTCATCCTGCTCATGCACGGTCATTTTCTCATAATCTACCGGCGGTACCACAAAGCCATTGTTGCTGTGATTAATGAACTCACAAATCCAACCGTCAAATGTACTCATGTTAACAGAACCATTCATGGCTGCTGACATGCCACTTGTACCACTGGCTTCCCTGGGCACCCGCGGGGTATTCAGCCACACATCAGATGCCTGTTTCAGGCGCTTGCTCAGGGTAAGTTCATAGCCGATGCAAACCGCTACATTATCATATTCTTTGCTCAGGTTTACCAGTAAATTAAAATCACTGATGGCCGGGTAATCTACCGGGTAAGGCTTTCCGGCCCAGATAAACTGTACCGGGTATTTTGTATTGGTTACCAGTTTTCGGAAACGGTCTTCATCGCGGGTAAGTAGTTCGGCCCTTTTATACCC
>JBDSWG010000233.1:0-8077 GCA_039926825.1 Ferruginibacter sp. | reverse complement strand
AAGAACCTTCTGACACTTCTTCGGAAATTTCTATATTAAGCTGGTTCTCTTGTTCTGGTAAATTCGACATAAATTTTTTTTCAAAGATAAAAAGAAAGCGCCCCGAAAACCGAGGCGCTTTATAAATATATTATTTATTTTAAATTAACGTGAACCTACGTAAGCCCATTTCTCATCAAACGTAGTCCTTACAGTTGTACCTGGTTGTAACATAAGATATTTAATCAAAATATCTTTATTGCCTTGAACAGCATTTACACCTGAAGGATCTAATTTAGCTGAACGGCCATTACCCGCAGGTTGACCATAATAATTAACCACACTGGCAACGGTATTATTTGCAGGGTTGAAATCTACAATCAATGCAAAACTTCCATAACCAGAGTTAGCAACACCATTCAGGATAGGATGAAAATAGTCACCCCAAATAGTGTTGTCAAACATAACACACTGAGTAGCGCCAATAGTAATTAAATGAAGTTCCCATGCACCACCATGAGCAGCAGGGAAGGGATCACCAGCTAATGCGGGATTATTCCACTGTACCAGGTTTGGAGCAACAACATCCGTCATTGGTCCGGTAACGGCATATACACCGTCCCATTCGTTTTTCGCACCTATTGTTACAACGACAGATTTAGCTTTAGATATTACACCTCCAGCATCTACAGAAACAATGGAAAATCCAACAGCATAGGTTGTGCTTGGATCCAGTTGAGTAGGATCGTTAACGATAATATTAATTTGCTTTGCAAATTCCCCCGGCTTAAATACGAACGTAAAAGTACCGCCAGGACCACCTATCCTCTGAACATTATCAGAAGTCTGTAGCGTATATAAACTTGTAGGTAAGATTACATATGAAGGATCTTTCTGATGGACAGCAGCAGTATCATCTTTTATAACAACTGTCATTGTCTTATTAAGATCATCCTGGTTGGCAACATCACGCCTGAGATCCAAAACATTCAAAGTTTTGGCAATCGGTACGAAGTCAATTGCATATTTAACCAGTGGAGTATCTGATCCACCTCCAAGTAGTTTAACTAAGGTCTGGCCCCTGTCACCTATTGGATCTACATCAACTCTTTTTTCACAGGAGGTGAAAAGGATAGCTGCAACAGCTACACCGGCGGCGATTTTTTTTGTTAAATTGTATAATTTCATCTCAATGTTTTAATTGTTTTATCAAAATTAAATCATTCCCTGCCACGAAGGTGACAGGGAATATTAAAGTTTTTATAAATCCCACCAAACCCTGGAAGTCATAACATCACCACCGGTAAGGCGACCTACAGCTTCCTGTAATTTAGTTGGGTTCAAGCTATATTCTGATGTACCATAAACAAACCGGCGGGGAATTCCCCCGTTGGAGTTCGTAGCAAAAGCTGTAGGAATTAACTTAGGCATACCTGCAGCTGCTGTAGCAGGACTGGGTTGTCCAACGGCACATGACCGGCGCCATTCGCTCCAGCCTTGAATACCATCCGGATAATGTGCGAGGTAACGCTGTAAGAAGATACGGTCTATAGCTGTGTTAGTAACAGCATTCTGTCCTACAACTGAATTAAATGAATTGGATCCAATATTATTACCACCACCCGTTCCAGTTGTGTAGTTGGCAGACCCATTAGCAATATAAGTTGCAGCACCACTTAAACCCCATTGTGCAAATGACTCAGTAATTCCTTTATCATATAAAGATTTTGCTGTACCACGGGTTGTACCTATCCAGCCACGCTCCACAGCTTCAGCACGTGCAAGCAAAGAAGAAGCTGCGTTAACTACATTTAGCGGCGCATTTTCAGCGTTATTAGCACTGCTTAATACCCTGGCATAATTAGTAGGTAATGTTGTTGCCTGCTCTCTTTTTAAACCATATGGAAAAGGAGAACCTGTACCACCGAAAGCATCTTTACGATTATCATTCATATTATTCAGAATATCACTTAATGTTTTAGAATATCCATAATCTGAACGGCTCTCATAAATACCATACCATGTATTTTTATAGCTTCCACCAGGGAAAGGCAGTGTAAAGTTATTAGCAGCAGATTCCAAAGAACCATTCACGTCTGCCTCAGCAGCAGCAAATTCCGTAGCAGCCAATTGACCCGGATTAGGATAAACCTTACTCATACGCAGGCTTATCAACATTCTAAGCGTATTAGCCAGCTTCTTCCACTTAACCTGGTCACCACCATAGATGATATCTCCTTTCATTTTTACACCAGCATCAAACATGGTAAGGGAACTTTTAAGATCAGCCAGGATTTTTGTATAAATATCCATTTGCTTATCGTATGTAGGCGTAAAATTTCCGGCCCCACCTGAAGCCTCACTGTAGGGTACATCTCCCCAACGGTCAGTAACCGTCCAGATGTAATAAGACCTTAATATGGTGGCTATTGCAATCTGGTTACCATTAGAACCGGAAGCACCTGCAGTTACTTTTGTAGCCGCATCTGTATTCTGATTAATTATTACCTGCAAGTCCTGCATTGGGCCCGTGTACCAAGCATTAAAATCTACTTTAGGCTCAGCATACAGAGAAGCTTCAGTGTACTGTGTTTCAGAAAAGTACTGTACATACAGTCCAGCTCTTACACCACCGGTACCAGTACCGGCTATTAGCCCACCTAATGAAACTTCTGCACTGGTGAGCAAAGCGGCCGTAATAGGAGCTAGCGAACCATTCGGGTTTACGTTAGTATTACCGAAATCTTCCAGTTTCTTACAACCAGTGGCTGCAACAAGGCAGGTAGCGGTGCCCAACATTATTTTACTTAAAAGATTATATTTCATTATTCTGATTTTATAGTTATATAAATTAGAAACCTAAACGAAGGTTTACACCAATTGACCGTGAACCTGGTAACTGTCCATCTTCACCATATACATTACTGATTTCTGAAGGATCAAAATCACGTGTTTTAGAATACAATAATATTGGGTTACGGGCAATAACAGAGAATACTGCAGTCTTGAAATATTTACCTATAGACAAACGGTCAACCGGCACACGGTATCCAAGGCTTAATTCCCTCATTTTTACATAGGTCAGGTCATAAATATTTGTTTCAGCGATTCGGGCAGCATTGAACTGGTGGAAATAATCCTGGGCGTCCAGGTAATAATCCACTGCTTTACCTGTTTCATCAACACCACTCACGTGAACACCACCACCATCAGCAACGGCATCACGGATGGAATTTCCTTTATCATTTAATACAGCCGTACGTGCAGTCAAACCAGAGAAAGTACCGTAAAAATCAGATAAAGAGAAGAATTTACCACCATGAGAATAATCGATATTGATAGCTGCTGTAAAGTTCTTGAATAAAGTAAATGTATTCTGAACACCACCGGTATAGTCAGGTAACACAGAGCCAAAGTTAACATCTGCGACCTTAATAAATTTACCAGTAGAAGTCAGTATTGGTGTGCCACTTGCGTCACGCTTAATACCACCACCAAACATCTGGCCCCATGGCTTGCCCACTTCACTTACAGTATAAGCTGCAGAGGTAGTTGAGAAAGCGCCGGAAGCCACAACCAAACGGGTAATGCCAGGGGCAATTTCTACTACTTCATTTTTAATCAGGCGGCCCCAGGTTGCATCAATTCTCCAGTCAAAATTTTCCATTTTGAACGGATTCGCAAAAAACTGAACATCCACACCTGTTTTAGCAATTTTACCTGCATTTGTTCTTACAGAAGAATATCCTGTTGTTGAACTTACTGCTACATTAACAGGAAATTGTTTGTTTGTCCTGTCCCAATAAGTAACGGTTAACCCTAACCTGTTTTTCAACCAACGGGTTTCAATACCAATTTCTTTTTCATCATTAGTAGCACCCTGCAGTGTAGGAGAAACCAGGGTATTAGGTTCACCAATCAGGAAGTTTCCATTAAACTGGTTTGGATCCGGTACATAATAAGTTCCCAAATCATAAACACCGAGGGAATTAAGTATCTGGCCGGTAGAACCACGAAGTTTACCATAAGATAAAATTGTTTTATCCTTTACAAAATCACTGAACACAAATGATGCGCCTACGGAGTGTGTATTAATAGATCTTCCTGCTGGTTCAGCAGAAGTATAATCTTTACGTATGGTTCCTTCCACAAATAGGTAGTTTCTGAACCCAACATCTGCACGGGCAAAAAGGCCACGGCTCTTGTATTGAGACACAGTTTCAATGGCCCCATCTGTACGATTAGAATTTTTGATTGGATCCTTTGAGTTCGCTAAAGAATACAGCCCCGGTACATTTAATCCTCCAATTGTATTGGCAGAATAAGCACGGGAATTATTTTTAGAAACGACCAATCCGGCATTAGCATTCACAGCAAGGTCACGAATTTTCTTTGAATATGAACCCAGTAACTCGTAATTCTGGCGATTACTGAAGCTGGTACTCGTACCATAAACAGCTTTACCATTGTTTTCATAAGGATTAAAGGAAGCCTGTGTTTGACTATTCTCCATTTCATTAGGATAAATACTGTAGCCGTCTGTATTAAGCTGCTGCTTGCGGTATGTACCTTTTATACTTAAATCATTATTGATTTTATATGTAAGGGAAACATCACCAAACAGGCGATCCCTGTTATCCGGGTTGTGAATCAAATCAAAATATGTATAAGGGTTAAACCAATAATTAGCGGAGTAAAACTTAGCAGGATTAGAAGCACTGTAACTATCAGGATTAGAATGATTCCAACTTGCGTAAGTTCCATCCGGGGAACGCAGGTTACGAAGTTCACGCATTTTATTTATATCCAGTTCACGATGAAACCATTGGTTAAAAGAACCTGCAGTCTGGTTAGAATAATCATCATTACTCTCCGAATCTCTCTTCTGGTTTATATAATTTATATTGGTACCAACAATAAAATGGCTACCAAGATTCAGGGAGAAGTTTGTGTTTAAGGTATTTCTTTTCAGGTAAGAATTAGGCACCAGGCCTTTAATATCCAGGTTAGTGTAAGAAACCCGCATGCTATAAGCATCCCCGGCTTTAGAGAAATTTACATTATTAGTTGTGGTAACACCCGTATTGTAAAAATCTTTGGAATTATTTGGCGAAGGGGTAAGTTTTGTTGTTTTGAAAGAGTATTCAGAACCAGGGTACCAGGCATACCAGGGAATATATTCCTGGCCGGCAATACGAGGGCCCCAACTGGCATCATCCGAATAATCATGATAATATTTACCATCTAAAGCTTTCCAACCTTCGGGCATACCTGCCGTCCAGGTAAATTTACGGAAGTCATATTCAGCACCTCCTGCATAAGCATTCTGGTAGTTTGGCGTAATATAAATTTTATCGAAAGTTACACCGGAATTAATCTCCAGGCCGATGCCGGGAGCATTTTTACGGGCTCTTTTAGTCGTGATAACAATAGCACCGTTGGCACCATCCGGGCCAAACAAAGCAGCTGAAGCTGGACCCTGAAGCACGGTAACGTCTTCAATATCATCGGGGTTAATATCATTTGCACTTGGCATAATAGTACCATCTACAATGTAAACGGGTCCACTACCGCCACCTAATCCATTTTCGCCACGCAGACGCACATAAGTTTCGCGGCCAAGGGCAGCTGATGCCTGGCTACGTACCTGTGCACCGGCAACTTTACCGGCAAGGGCATTGTTCACGTTGGGCTGACGAACAGTATTCAGCTGCTCGCTGCTTACATTCTGGACGTTAGAAGACTGGCTGCGCAATGTACGCTTAGTCTGGAACGCAGAAGTAACCACCACTTCCGCGATAGTATTATCTTTTAATTGAAGTGTAGTATTGATGGAGGTCATAGACCCAACGGGTATGTCCACCATGGTATAGGCAGTACCGGAAACCTGGAGCACATCTCCCGGGTTTACTTTAATACTAAAATTGCCATTGGCATCTGTCTGAACGCCACCGCCGCCTTTTACAACAACAGAAGCAAAGGGAACAGGCTTACCATTAGCATCTGTTACCGTACCGGTCACCACCCGGCTTTGCGCAAATGCAAATACTCCACAGAGCATGAGCATTGTGAACAGTGTCAAAAATCTTCTCATGTGCGATTAAATTAAGTTTAATGAAATGTAAAAATAGGGAAATTTGGTCATTGTCAAAAATATGTTAATTATGATAAACGCAGTCTCCCTCCAATATTATATATGACAGCACCCTATCCAATTTAGCTGCATAATAATTATGAATTTCTTAAAATTTGTATATGGCCTGGAATCTCATTTCGGATTTTTTGTTGCCATTAATTAAATCCAGTCCGGAACCAACGGAGTTCTGGTCTTTATAAATATACTGGCTCCATTTAACCCATACAGACAGTTTTCGGGTTAGATCATAATTCAGGTTTACATAATACCGGTAACCCTTGCCATAAAACAAAGGAATAGAAAAATAATACAACACATCATTTTCGTATGCATATAACCGGCTATTATAACCATCCGTTTCGAAGTACTGCAACCTGAGATTACCGGAATATTTTTTTAATAAAGGCTTATAAATGAAATCATTGTATATTAAAAAGCCCCGCTCGGCATCCGTATTTTTTTTATCGAACCAGGTCATTTCAGCCCGGCTGCGTAAGGTTACTGCCGGGTTAACTTTAAAACTTACCTGCGTCCGCCAGTTTTGTTTTGGTTGCCCTATCACCGGGTGCAGCGTTAAACCTAAAGGATCATAATTTCGTGCTTTCGTTTCACTTTTAAACCGGGAATATAATTCTACCTGCTTATTGGGCGTATAGGTAAATTGTACGAAATAATCTTTGCCCGAAGAAGGCGCATTAACGAGATACTTCAACCAGGGAAAACTATACACATCCGCATAGGCTTCCACCCTCCATGCCGGATTAGGACGAATGGCAACTCCGGTGAAAAATCCTTTTTCATTAGTTGGCAAGGTGTTCTCTGTAAATGCTGAAGTATACAGAGATTGGTAACCTGGAGAAATGTTCCGGTAAAACAAGCTGATATCTACCGTGGAAGCTGTGCTAATGAGCAACCCGTTTACAAATGCCTTATATAACTTATCCGTAATAGCAGCTTCGCCGAAAAAATGAAGGTTGCGGAAGGTGTAGCTATAATCAACGCTGTAATTGCCAAAACTTTTTCCTGTTAATGCATATAGGTTATAAGGATCTGTCGCTTTTTTTAAGGGAAGGTCTAAAAAATAATGAATACCATTGACACCGGCGTGCAGCCGGGCATTATTGTAAGCCAGGTTACCGCCAAAAGCCAATTGCTTTTGTATGGATTTATCATCCACTTCAGACTGGGTTCTGTGTAGACCAGAGGTTTGCAGGGAACTTATATAATCGTCAAAATTCTGAGATGTGTCCGCAATGAAATTTGCATCCAGTTTGCGATAAGAGCCAAAAACTGTGGCCTGCCAGTCATTTTTTGCCAACGTTATACCCGCCCCGCGGTGAAAATAGATTTCCCCGGCAGAATTATAAGGCCTTAAAACATCTGCCTGCCGCTTTGTTGCCAGTACATCCGGGCCCTTTTTAAAAGCCAGGCTCATCCACTGGGTAAGGCCCTGGCCCATGTTTACAGTAAAATCGCCCAGGGCCAAAGATTTTACTATACCGGCATTGCGCATAAAAAAATGCCCGCTGTAGAAATCAAAACCCTGCTTCTGACCGCCTTTAAAAAAATTTTCCCCGGCATCTTTCTCTGCTACAAAACCATATTGCAACAGGTTTTTGTACACATATTTATAGCGCAGGAAAAGTTTCTGGGGTGAGCCGGGATAATAATTTTTCGTGGTTGCCGGGTCGGCTAAATATCCCCGTGATTTTTCCAGCGTCTGGCTCACGCGGACGAGAATAGAATTTTCTCCACCGTGCAGGCGCTGGCCCAGGGATTCAAACAACCGGGGCTGGTTGCTAACGGTTACGTATGGGAGAATTTTTTTTATTGTTCGCAGGTTCCAGGTGGGCACTGCTTGTAATTCATAAACATTCAGGAGGATGCCCAAAACGCGGCGGTAGGCAAGGAGATTTTGTATCTGCAGGGGGCTGAGAATAGTGAGTTCCCGCAGCAGGGTTT
>JBDSWG010000232.1:0-10248 GCA_039926825.1 Ferruginibacter sp. | reverse complement strand
CGCATAAAAAAACCCTGCTTCCACGCATCGATATGCTCGGGGTCAAATAAATCTACCTGCAGGCTCGCTTTCAGTAAATGATCCGGGGCGCGGGCAGTACCTGCATTGTAACTTACCGTCACTTCCCATGGAATAGGAAGAATGACGAGTCGTGCATCTTCTTCTGTAAAAGGCAGACCAAAAATATTGTTATTGGGATTCGATACTGCATTGGGATCAAAATCGGTGAGGTCAGCCATATTTTCAAAAATTTCGGCAAAGATACCATTGTAATCTTTTTTAGCTGTAGAATATTGTAATTTTCTGCGCCTTGAAGTGTTATAAATTCTATATTTTTTGTAGTGTACTCTTTAAAAAATCAAATAAAGAATGCGCATATATCTCTATGAAAATATGCCTGTTATTTTTTTCTCTTTTAAGTATTGGTATTCCGGGTCTTTCCCAGCTCAAAGAACTTGAACTTTTTTGAGAGAAATCGAAGGGGTTAAAATAAGAACGCATAACCTTCATGAAACAGTTTTTTGTATTGCGGCAAAACTATCCAATAAATACGTCATGCTTTTCCGAAGTAGAAAAGAAAAAAATAAAAAGAACAGAATGTTAATCAACCATTTGGGCAGGGTCTACCAGGTGATTTTTTATAGCAAATAAGGCCAGCCCGACACGGCTTTTTACTTCCAGCTTTTCAAATAATGCATCCCTGTATCCATCAATGGTGCGTGGACTTACTTCCATTTTTTCAGCAATTTCTTTATAGGTGAGTTCACTGCAGGAAAGTACAAGAAACCTCAATTCCTTTTCATTTAGATCTTCCAGGAGGCTTTGAACAGCCTGCCCCGCACCGGTATTTATTGCATGAATTAAATTCCCGTTTACAACATTGGAATAGTGAAAACCATTTTCCAGGATATCATTGATGGCAGTTTTTAATTCATGTGGATGACAATCTTTCAGGATATATCCCCTTGCCCCTTTTTTCAGCATTTTTATTATGGAAGGTTCATTATTATACATACTCAGCGAGAGCACGCTTACTTTAGGAAAATTCAGGCGTAAATGCTCCGCCGTTTCATAGCCATCCATTTCTGGCATATTAATATCCAGTATCACCAGATCAGGAAGATTATCAGCGTCTAAGCACTCGAGTAAATGCCTGCCATTATCTGCTTCAAACAATACTTCATGGCCCAGGCTGGCAACTACACTGGCAAGGCCATTTCGAAGCAAAATATGATCATCTACAAGTATAATTTTTGCCATGTGTGAATAAATTATTTATTTAAAGGTAAGTCCAGATCAATACGTGTTCCTTTTCCTGGTTCACTTTTTATATATAGTGAGGCACCAATCATTTGTGCACGGTCCAGCATATTTTTTAATCCTATCCCGGTTTTTTTTACATTCAACTGCTTACTGTCGAAGCCTTTTCCATCATCACTTATGGAAACCAGCAGGCGCTCTGGCGAAAAAATCATTTGCCCGGATATGTTAGCAGCTTTACTATATTTTACGGCATTGTGTAAAGATTCCTGTACGATACGAAATACAACCAGGTTTTGCTGCTGCTGAAGTTTTTGCACATCTCCACTAAGCGTAAAATTTGTTTTATGCTGGCCTGTGTTCCCGATAATACGCAATTCATTTTCCATGGCATCAGGCAAACCCAGGTCAGCAATTTTATCGCCGCTCATACTCCGGCTCAGGTCCCGCAAGTCATTAATAGCTTTACTCACCAGGTGCATGCTATTATCCAGTTTTTCCGCTTTCCCTTCGCCCCCGTTTAAGTCCAGGGTATTCAGGTTAAGTTTCACCAGGCTCAGCACCTGCCCGATATTATCGTGTATTTCCTGGCTGATGGTCTTCAGTGTCTGCTCCTGTATTTCCAGTTGAGTTTGCAGCAAGGTTTTATTCAATTTTTCTATTTCAGATTCCCGGGTATTTTGATTGCGCCGGTATACAATAAAGAACATAAAAACGAACAACCCCAGCACAAGGAAAAGGCAGGTGAGAACAATAACTAAAGTTTTGACTTCAAATTTTTCCATTGTACATAAAAATCTATTCCAATTAATGTATACAACAAGATACTCAGGGTTTTGATAATAATGCTATAAGTATCTACAAAGATGAGGTCTTCTTTTAATAATAAATTGATGATACCAAAAAATGGAAGTATTCCCAGGAAATAAAAAAACAACGCTGTAGATATCCAGAAAAATGGTGTTTGTAATGGATTGTATTTCTTTATGCTGGTAAGGATAACATAAAAATGCATTAAGGCAAGCAAGATGCAGAACACACCGCCGGCA
Source organism: Ferruginibacter sp. (assembly GCA_039926825.1). Lineage (GTDB taxonomy): Bacteria > Bacteroidota > Bacteroidia > Chitinophagales > Chitinophagaceae > Ferruginibacter. Next base: position 7,939 of record JBDSWG010000232.1, on the reverse strand, counting down.
ACCAGGTAATTAGAGTGCAGAAGGTGAAAACCATATAATAAAAAAGTGTTTACAATTAATGCAAAGACAGAAAGTATCCAGAAAATTTTGATAACTATTCTCGCTCCCAGTGTACTTAAAACGTACCAATACATCCAACCGATGATAGGAAACCGAATATAATAATATATATTGTATAAGGCATAGGTATTTCCATAGGCATAGTTTTTCAGGTACCAGCACCATGATTCATTCAGGAATGTATATAACAGGAAAACCAACATCAGTTTATAAGAAAAAAGACTTTGCTTTTTCACCATAAACAATCCCAGCAGAAATACAATTCCTATGAGGCTTATGTAAATGTAATCCATCATAATAAAGCACTAAAATTATTCTTCCGGTGGTGGTGGAGGCGGGCTTATTTGACCATCGTTACCAGCTACTTCCTGGAGGTTATTTTCTTCTGGTGATAATGTAAGATTATCCAGCATATCCGGGTGATATTCTATCCCCGTTTTAGGATCGTTCACTAGCGTTTCTGAGGTAGGAACCAATACAAGTGTAACCTTATTAGCTTCGTACTCGCGGTAAGGTGGTGGATTTCCAGGTGTGAAGTCACCATAAGCTCCAAAATAAAATCGTATGCCAGAAACGCCCTGACCGTCTACATCGGCCAGGCATTCCTCTAGTGTTTTACGTTCGATCCATACACCGCGTTCGGCTTCATTGTAAGGGGTGCCGATTTTTTTGTCTTTGAAATTCGCAATCAGTTGTTTTGCCAATGCAGTAGTAATTTTCGCCATTGTAAAGGATTATCAGGTTATATGAAAGATTCAAGATGCTATTTAATATTGAAAATCAGTTATGTTATTTCACCCAAAGCCTTACCATGAAATCACCCGGAGTAAAATGGGTTGAAATTATGTTGAAGTGAATTTAAGATGAAATCATTTTTTTAAATTTAATGTATCAACGGACGTACTGTCTTTTAATTTTTCCCGCGATTGTGCCAGCATATCCACAAACATGGGCTCCGTGGTATAATCGAACTCCTGCAGTATATCAGCTGTTTTTTTATACAGGCCCAAATTAAAATAATTTACTGCCAGGTTTTTCTTTACCAGGTTGAAATCCGGGGCCAGGAGCAGGGCTTTTTCATAATAAGGAATGGCAGATTTAAAGTCCTGCATTTCTGTATAAATAGTACCCATATTATTATTTGCCAGTGGGCTGTTAGGATTATAAACCAGGGCCTGCTTCATCGTGGCGATGGCCTGGGGATAGTTTTTCAATGTCCGGTAGCCAATAGCTTCTTTCGCTTCCAGGGAAAGACCTTCCTGGTCCAACGTAACCCACCTGGTTTTTCCGGCTTCAGCATAACTAATCATATCATTCATATTTCCACTTTGCTCCAGGCCTTTAACCATGTATAAATTTTCCTCAAATTTTTTCCTGCTTAACCCGATAGCAAAGCCAAGTATTCCAATAACGACAAGGGCTAAACGAATATAAACCGGCAGCTTCAGGCAATGGGCGCCCGCAGGTTGAATGCGTACATAAATACTAAGGATAATACCCGCCATCAGCGCCAGGTAAACGGAATGTTCTATTCTTTCCAGCGGAAAACTAAACATGGCATCCACAGCAAAAGAGCCAAACCCGCCCAACATCAAAATGACTATTAATTTATCTTCAGCAATCCCGGGTTTTCTCAATGTAAAGAATGCCGCCAAAATAATTCCCAGACCGAAGAGGCAGAAAAGAAGTAAACCCGGAATGCCGGTTTCGGAAGCAATGTGCAGGTACACATTATGTACCCTGTCGGGTACAAAATAACCCGCGGCCCAGGAAAGGCCTTTGGTGCCATTTTCATTAATACGAATTTTCCAGTTTCCAATACCCACCCCTGTAGCAGGATGTTCTTTTACCAGGATAAGCGTTTTTTTCCAGATGGTTATACGGTCATTGATGCTATAAGATGCTATAGTGGAGTCTTTAGAATTCCCTGTTAAGCTAGCCGAGCGCTGTCGTATCTCTGAACTCAAAGTGCCCTCTTTATCCGTACTCACAAAAAGCACTGCTGCTATTAATCCTGCACCCAGAAAAACGCCTGTAGCTAAAAGCCACTTCTTACCCCAGGGTTTTAAAAATATAAGCAGCAAAAGGGCAACAATAATAAAAAATCCTAAAGTAGATAACCAGGCGGATCTTGTTTGGGATAATACAATTGAAATAGCCAGTAAGATACCACTGACAGCAGCGGCGTTTTTCCATGCACCGGTACAGCGCAGCCATACGAGTGCCAGGAAAGGCAACGTAAATACCTGGGCTGAACCAAAAAGATTCCTGTTACCCATAAGGCCATAGGGTAAGGCATTAGAGCCAGGCAGGTTGTTAAAAACAAGCCCATAATATTGCAATAACCCGATGAGTGCATGAATGCCACTTATGAAAACAAACACTTTACTCACACGAATTATTGCGGGTTCGTTATTGTAAAAAATATGGAAGACAAGGAACAGGAATGCCAGGTTCACCCATTGCCTTACCATTTCGAAATACCCGGCAGAAGGATTAAGTGACGGTAAAGTACATATTACAGACCATACATTAAAAGCGATACCTACCACGAAAATGTAAATGAAGAGTTTATTATAACTGACTTCCGGGAGCGACTTACTTATAAAATAAGACCAAACTGAAAAGCCTGTAATAAAGGCCGCCAGCAAAAGAAAACGAGGGACTATTACAGGATCTAAAATAGTGCGGGAGAATATGAATGGTAGTATAGATAATAAGATTATGAGCCAATATGCGTCCTTATTTATAACAGGTTGTGATATTTTACGGGCCGTAGCAGGATTTAAGGTTTTACCTAACGCGGGTTGAGTTTTCTTTTTAGACATCTGCTCACTATTTATTACATAGATAGAAATTATTTCGGGTAATTATCTAAAAGAGTATAATTATTTTATATGGTATAAGTACGTTAATGCCTCAAAACCATGTATATATATGTATATAATTGAAAATTGGAGTCATTATTGCAACCGCACATTACCCTTGACTACTAAAAATTTTTATTTTTTAACCTAACCAATTTTTATGCAATACAAAAACCGGAAGCAAGTATTGTTCATATTAGCATTTGCTGTTATGGGCGCACTCTTTTCCTGCAGCAATCAAAAAACTACAACGGATGAGGAAGTAAAAATTGAAAGAATGGATTCAGTTTCTACAAACCTGAAAAAATCTTCTGCAGAACTGGAGGATCAAACCAAAAAAGTAGAGAAGGCCCTGGAAGATGTGGATAAAGAATTTGAAAACAATAAATAAATTTATTAAAATGAAAAAACAAATCATCAGAATTGCAGTACCATTATTTGCTGCTGCAGCGCTGGCACTCACAGTACCTTCTCAGCCCGGAAAAGGGAATAAAGGAAATAAGGAAAATAAAGGACAACAGGTCCAGCAAAAAGGCAATAACAAAGGCCAGGGGAAAATGGATAAAGGTAATAACGGGCAGCAGGGTAATGGAATGAAAAATGAAACGCATGGTAAAGACAACAAAAATGACAACCATGATAATAAAGGAATGGGGAAAAACATGAATGACAACCATAACGGAAAAGGGAATAATGAGAAAATGCATATGGACGAAAAGGCTGGCATGTCTGGCCGCATGGGGAATATGAACCGAGATTACAGAAGTTATGGTTATGACTGGAACCGGGAAAATTTTAAAGACAGGAATAAGTTAAGGACGAAAGATAAAGTTACTATCTGTCATAAATTTAACCAGGCAAATGAACCCGCTGTAAATATAACTGTATCATCAAACGCCCTTAAAGCGCATATGGCTCACGGTGATATAATGGGTAGCTGTCCGGCAGTTAACAACAGTGTTTTTAGCGATGTATTTTTACGTAATCGTACGGATTACTATAACCGTATTGAAGACACCCGTGACCAGGTTTATTATAGCCAGAGCATCCTGGACTATGCCTTGCAAAGGCTTACTAACAGCCGCTCACAACTAAGCACCATGCAGAATAACAATGTTGCGCAGGCAGATATACAACGGAAGCAAGCCACGGTAAATAACCTGGAACAAAATGTTTCCCTGCTGGAGGTTGCCCTCAACCTTGCAGCTGGTTACCTGACTAACAGGTTGTAAGAAATATGTTTATTTATATAAGCCGGCATTGCCGGCTTTTTTTATGTTATTAAAATTATCCTTTCAGTAAAATAAGCTTGAATATATTTTGGAAAAATGGCAGTATAAAAAAAGTAATTATTAAAAATTTTTAAAAACAACTAAATTCTTTAAGGCATAATATTGGTAATGAAAGAGACAAACCCTCTTATATGCCCGCACATTATACTTTTACCACCGGCTCTACTCCAATTGTAGCTACTGCCATACATGATGGTCATCATACAAGGGAAGAATTAAATGAGCATTTTAATTTATCTGATGAAGAGCGATTAAGGGAAGAAGACCCATATACTGCGGAATGGCTAACTGTAACGGATAGCAACATCATCATGCATCATTCCCGTTTTGAAACAGACGTAAACAGGTCACCGGAAAAAGCCATATATTTAAAACCAGAAGATGCCTGGGGTTTGCAGGTTTGGAAAAATGATCTTAGCCCAGAAGCAGAAAAAAATTGCCGAACGCTCTACAATAATTTTTATACTGAAACAGGTAAATATTTTGATGAGCTTTTTACAAAGTTTGATAAGATTGTAGTTTATGACATGCATACATACAATCATCGCCGGGAATCCCCGGATACCGAAGCAGTTGCTGAAGAAAATCCGGAAGTGAATATCGGCACCAAAAACATGAACCAGCAGGTATGGAGCCCACTCGTTCAAACGCTTATGAGCGAAATGAGAAAATTTAATTTTGATGGCCGTCACCTGGATGTAAGAGAAAATGTAAAATTTAAAGGCGGTTATTTTGGCCAATGGTTGTATGAAAAATATGGTGATAAAATTTGCCCTATAAGTATAGAGTTTAAAAAGTTTTTTATGGATGAATGGACGGGCGAACCACTCCGTGATGATGTGAACTTGATAAAAAATCTTATGCTGGCAACCCGGGAGCCGGTTTTAAAAGCCTTGTCTGAAATATAAATGTTATAAATTATTATGCTGAATACATTGCTGGTAGAGACCATAAGCTCAACCTATAAAAAAGGAAAGAGTATACGGAGGAAAATGCCGCATAACAGTAAATTAGTTATTGATCAAAAACTTCCATACCTGTGCGTATATCGTTTTATTGAAAGCCCGGATCCGTTCATTGCTTCTTTATTAAAAACCCAGGGCGCTTATCTTATCTGTGAAGCTTCCCTGGATATTACCGGGTTGCTGGAAACGATAGAGCAGGTGTCAGTAAATGAATTTAAATCTTTTATGTTGCTGGAAATATGGCCAGACACCAGTAATAATTCCAGTAAAACCATAACGATTAATTACCCGGGAGAGGATGTGCCTGCAACGGTAAAAGCCATGGATAAAGGCTTTAGCGAAATGAAAGATTTATTGGACGGTATTAATGTCCATCTCTCCCCAACGGGTAAACGAAGTTCCGAAAAATTCGAACCGCTGGTATCCCTTGAAAAACTAAAAAAGACCGGGACACTCCTGATTGGTATCAGCATTCCCCCACTTTTTACAGATAAAACAACCAACCTTGATTACCCCTTATTCTTTCGACGGGTTCGCAGGAAGTTTGCTGATGTTATAAAACTGGCCGCTTATGAATTTGTGCGGGTGCAGGCAGACAATAAGTTTGAGCATTATCTTATGCTGGGAAAAACCCGGCTGGATAACCTTGTACGTTCTGCCGATAAACGGCTGGCCGTAATCAGTGAAAAAATGGATTTTATCCTTCGTGTTACCCCGGTAAATACAGCGGCACAATGGGAAAGATTTAAAGAGAAAAAATATACTGTTCTGCCCCAATTTACCTACAGGCTTATTTCCCTGGATCCGGAACTGGAAAAGAGAAAACTTTTTAATATTCCCCTGGAAAATATAGAACACCCTACCCTGGCGTTTTTACTCCGGGATAAGCGAATGGAACTGGAAAAACAATTACTCATGCTGGAAGAAAGAGGGACGAAAAAATTCCTGCATACCAGCAAAAGTATTTATGGTGACCTGGACAAAGAATTAATTGATACCGCAACTGTCTTATTAGAAGACAGCCTTCCCAATGAAGAAAAAGAATATGAATCCCTGGATGCTAAGGCCTTTGCTGCACGTGCAGAAAAAGAATTAGCAATCTACCGCCCACATTTCCCGGGTTTAAATTTACGCGTGACTATAAAGGAAAATGTAACAGGGCTTATTGTTTCCGGGGAAGAACTTTCAGTTGGTATGGGGTTAAATATGAGTGAAGGCCGGGTTAATGCCCTTATACAACATGAAGTAGGTACGCACATGCTCACTTATGGTAATGGCCATATGCAGCCACTTAACCTGATGTACGCTGGTTTTGCGGGTTATGAACAAATACAGGAAGGGCTTGCTGTATTGTCAGAATTTTTCGTAGATGGCCTCAACCGCAACAGGTTGAAATTATTAGCTGCCCGTGTGATGGCAGTACATTCCCTGGAGCAGGGTGCAGATTTTATAGAAACTTTCAGGTTGCTTTCAGATGATTTTTCTTTCAGCAAGCATACAGCATTCAACGTGAGTATGCGGGTACATCGCGGTGGCGGCTACACGAAAGATGCTATTTACTTAAAAGGCTTACTGGAATTATTATCCTTTATAAAAACCGGTGGAAATATTAACCAGTTATATGCCGGAAAATATGCCCTGGAACACTTGCCTCTTATACAGGAACTTACCCATTTGGGAATATTGAAAAAACCTCTTCTGCCAGCATGGCTACATGCAGAGGCAACAAAAGAAAAAATTGAAATATTAAAAAAAGGAATAGAATTAAAAACACTCATAACCTCATCTTAAAAGAATATTTATGAAAATTGCGTTTATCATCAACGACATTAAAACGGAAAAAGCAAATTTTACAACAATTTTCCTGGCATTAACGGCCCATAAGCGCGGTCATAAAGTTTATGTATTTGGTGTAGGAGATCTTGGCTACTCTTCTGACGGGCACATGGTAGCGCAGGCACGCACCGTAGGCGAACAATCTTACAAGACCAATGAAACATTTTTTAAAGCCCTGGAAAAATCAACCCCGGATCGCATTAGTTCCGGCGATATGGATGTATTATACTTGCGCAACGATCCTTCTGAAGATATAACAGACAGGAACTGGGCACAGAATGCACCTTACATTTTCGGACAGATTGCCATGCGGGACGGTGTCATCGTATTAAATCACCCGTCAAGTTTATCAGACGCAATCAATAAAATGTATTTCCAGCATTTTCCTGAAGTTCTCCGCCCGAAAACTATTATCACCCGGGAACCTAAAGACATCCTGGAATTTTTTAAAGAGCAGAAAAGCAGAATCATCCTAAAACCTTTACAAGGTTCTGGGGGCAAAAACGTTTTCATGGTTGACAAAAATTCCAAGTCAAACCTCAACCAGATTATTGAGGCCATTTCGAATGATGGTTTCATCATCGCCCAGGAATATTTACCTAAAGCAAAGGATGGCGATACCCGTTTTTTTCTTATGAACGGCGTACCTCTGGAAGTAAATGGTCATTATGCAGCTATGCGTCGGGTAAATAAATCTGAAGATATCCGCAGTAATATACATGCCGGTGGCAAAGGTGTAAAAGCCGAAGTAAATGAAGAAATGCTGGAACTTGTAAAGATCCTGAAACCAAAGTTGGTGCAGGATGGAATGTTTCTCGTAGGGCTGGATATTGTGGGCGATAAACTTATGGAAGTAAATGTTTTCAGTCCCGGAGGTTTAAATATTATTTCCAGCATGTATGAAGCAGATTTTGGTGTA
>JBDSWG010000231.1:0-7328 GCA_039926825.1 Ferruginibacter sp. | reverse complement strand
GGGTTACATCTATCTCCGGCGCCGCAGTTTTTGGCCCGGCCAGGCTATGCTGTGCTGTATTATAAATATTTTCGGTAAAGACTTTAAAATCATTCAGGATTTGGCCGGCGGCTTTTTTGTTTTCCGGCGCTACATTTTTCATTTCACCAAAAGCAGATTTTACCAGGCCCTTTGTGCCGAGGTAGCGAATGCGGAATTGTTCCTGTTCTTCCGATGTGGCCAGTGCTGCGCCGGAAATTTCAGCCTTCCAGCTTTCAATTTTATTAACCAAATCCTCCATAGGCGCAAATGTAAAAGATTTATGCTATAATCTGCTAGTGGAGGAGTACGGCAGGTGGTTTTGGAATTATTTCAAACAAGTATAAAAAAATGGGAATATGTTGCGGAAAATTTACAATAAAAGATAATCTGCTTTTTTACCAATAATACTGCGAATTTATATTCCCTGCCACCTCCTATAAAATCTAAATAGAAACACGTATTTTTAAATTTCATTTATCACCAAAACAAAAACCTTATGTCGCTTTTTAAATCCAGCAACCCGGCTTTCACTGAAAAAAGATATAGTGCCTCTGTACTGTCAGACGTGTTGGACAGGGAAAATGCCATGACCATAAAAGGTACCATGCAAAAATTTGGTTTCCTCATGCTCATGCTCTTGGGTACGTCTTTTTATTCCTGGCGAGAATTTGCTGGCGGCGGCAATGTTATGCCTATGGTATGGACGGGTGTGATAGGCGGCCTGGCGGTAGCTTTTATTATTATTTTCAAAACAGCCTGGAGCCCATACCTCGCTCCACTTTATGCCTTATTAAAGGGACTGGCCATCGGGGCTATATCTGCTATGTACAATGATGCCTTTGCAGAGTCGGCGCCTAACATTATTATTAATGCCGTGGGCCTTACGTTTGGCGTAGCCATAGCCATGTACCTGCTGTATAGTTTCCGGGTTATAAAGGCCACGGAAAAATTTAAGTCGGTGGTTATCACTGCAACGGTGGGTATTGTTATCTTCTATTTTATCGTGCTGGCGCTCCGCATGTTTGGCTATGACAATCTTCCTTTCCTGCATGAGGGCAGCCCCCTGGGCATTGGTTTTTCTTTATTTGTTACAGCCCTCGCTTCCCTCAACCTTATTTTAGATTTTGATATGATAGAAAAAGGTGCAGAAATGGGCGCACCAAAATATATGGAATGGTATGGTGCTTTTGGATTGCAGGTCACCATCATCTGGCTTTACCTGGAAATATTGCGCCTGCTGAGTAAAATAAGCCGGCGATAAAAAATATAATGCACTAAAAAGGCTGCTTCTTTTTCAAAAGGAGCAGCCTTATTTATTTTCTGTTTGAAAAGTTTTATTACCCTCTAATGAAAGTTTTCAAAATAGTAAATTATTAAAATCTTACGTAACGAATGTTATAATTCATACACTTTAATTAATCACAACAGCCGGGGGCACAACAGGAGGTTCCCCCTGATGGGCGTGTAGCATTTACCGTTATGCTGCTGATGCGTGTTCCGGAATTTTTGAATGCTTCCGTTTCTTCTGCAGTTAAATATTGCTGTAGAATGCTATCAGGGATTTGAATAATTTTACCTTTCTGTATCTCTACATTTTCGAAACCGGACCTTTTAATAATATCCAGGTATTCATCTTTCTGTATAGCCCCGGAAACACAGCCGGCATAGAGTTCTGCTACTTCTTTCCATTTACCGGGTAAGGCGCCTTCCAATACAATATCTGAAATGGAAAAATGTGCCCCGGGTTTCAGCACCCGGAAAATTTCTTTAAAAACATTTTCTTTATGCGGTACAAGGTTCAGCACACAATTGCTCACAACCACATCTGCTATTCCATCTTTCAACGGCATATTTTCTATATCGCCCTGGTAAAATTCAATGTTTTCAAAGCCTAGTTTTTCTGCATTGGCGCGGGCCAGGCGCAGCATTTCCGGGGTGAAATCAATCCCTAAAACTTTGCCACTTTCTCCCACCAGCCGGCGGGCAATAAAGCAATCGTTGCCGGCACCACTACCCAGGTCAAGTACAGTATCACCTTCTTTAATATGGGCATATTCTGTGGGCAACCCACAGCCCAGGCCCAGGTCCGCATCTTTATTGTAGCCTTCCAGTTCCGTGTAATCATCAGACATAATGTTGTACACTTCCGTACCTGTACCACAGCCGGTAGCGCCACAGCAGGATGCCCGGTTTTCATCTGCCTGTTGAGAAGCAATGGCTGCATATTTTTCCTGCACCATTTTTTTTACCTGGTTATTTTCAGTCATCGTGTTCATAAAATAAAATTTAATTAGTTATTAAGAGATGTATCAGCAGCAAGCCTTTTCATTTTTTATTTTCATACTGGAGAAAAGGTTGCCAAATTCTGAATGAAATTTTTCAAAAGCTTTCCAGTTAATGCAATAACAACTGCGGGGCCCGTCAATGGTTCCTAAAACCAATCCCGTATTTTTAAGTTCTTTTAAATGCTGGCTTACTGTGCTTTGGGCAAGGGGAAGAAGCTCCACGATATCTCCGCAGATACATTCATTATGCCGGGCAAGAATCTTTAAGATAGCGATACGTGCGGGGTGCGCCAGGGCTTTAGCAAAAGCAGATAATTCCTGCTCTTTACCGGTGAAACTTTCCTTTTTATTTATAGCCATAGTGCCTGATTAAAATCTTATATCGCAAATATACGATAAGAATATTCTAATTCCCAAAATTTAATTACAGAAAAAATTACGGCCTGGCAGAAGCTGCGTTATCGTCAAAGACGCAGGTGAGGTTATAACCCAAAGGTTCATAATAGCTGCGCAGGATGTTGGTAATTTGGAGCCGGGCCATTTTCCGGTACTCTACATTTCCGGAGAGGGTTTTGGTTACCTGGCTATACATTTCCTTCTGTGCCCGGCCCAGGTCAGCGATAGTGGTGCTGGCAAAGATGCCGGTCTGGTTCATCGTTTCCATTTTATCCAGGCTCAATTGCAGGCTCAGTAATTTACAATCCGGGAGGAAGAGGGTTATGGTTTTGCCCTTTGTATCGGATTTTATATTTTTATTTTTTATGTCTACGCCAAACTTTGCTTCATAAGGTAAAGTAGCCGTGAGGGTATTTTCCACGAGGTAATCTTTTAACCGGCTGAATGCACCCGGGCTGCTACTTTTATTGGTGAGCTTTACCGTGGTAGTACCACTTACAGAAACAGCAGAGAGTTCTGCAATCTGCTGAACAAGATTAATATTCTGTACCACGCTGGCGGTTACCTGGTTGCTACCGTTTTTCCTGCCCAGCATGTAGGCCAGCAAACCAATTGAAAGAACCAGGAAAATAAAAATAAAATTTTTACTCATGTCTTAAATGTACAATGGAATATTTACACAGCAGAACTTAACTACAGTAACGATTATTCACGGCCATCCAGGAGATTGCCCAGGCCTCCCAAAATACTGCCTTCTTCTTTGCGGTTACCATTACCATACTGCATGAGTTTACCAGCCAACCGGCTGATGGGTAAGGATTGTATCCACACCTTACCCGGCCCACGCAGTATGGCAAAAAATAATCCTTCGCCTCCAAACATAAAATTTCTAATCCCTTTAATAAATTCAATATTGAAATCTATACCCGCGGTATAAGCCACGATACATCCGGTATCAATTTTAAGTATTTCACCCGGCTGCAATTCTTTTTCAATAACATACCCGCCGGCATGAACGAATGCCATACCATCGCCTTCCAGCTTTTCCATTATAAATCCTTCACCACCGAAAATTCCTGTACCCAGCCGACGCTGAAATTCAATTCCCATACTAACGCCTTTGGCGGCACAGAGAAAGGCATCTTTTTGCGCAATGATTTTTCCACCCAGTTGCTGTAAATCAAGTGGAATTATTTTGCCGGTATAAGGCGCAGCAAAACTGACTCTTTTTTTACCCTGACCGATATTTGTAAATGCCGTCATAAACAAACTCTCGCCAACGAGTAAACGCTTTCCGGCACTCATTAATTTCCCCAGCAAGCCGCCGCTGCCCTGCTGGCTGCCATCCCCTAAAAGCGTATCCATGCGGATGTCATTATCCATCATCATAAAACTGCCACTTTCTGCAATGGCAGTTTCATCCGGATCGAGTTCTATTTCTACAAATTGTAATTCTTCTCCGTAAATTTTGTAATCTATTTCGTGGTTGTTGCGCATGAGGGGGATAAGTTATGAGTTACGAGTTGTGTGTTGTGTTGTGAGTATAAATTATTCTGAAATACAAGATAAGCACTATGCCCTAAAAATTTTGTATGAAAATCTTGTATATTGAAATATTTCGATGCCAGAGTACAACAGTTCCCGGCTAAAAGCAAAAAAAATGCCGCATCAAAAGAATGCGGCAATGTAAAATTTACAAATATTTTTATTCGCTGCGTTGAAGCCCGTTCCAGACTTTTTTACCCTGTAATCTTTTAACCATATACATTAGGCCAACAAACAGGAAGAAAAATGGGCCGGTGAAACCGAGGAGGGCAATAAATTTAGTACCATAAAATTTCTCCATTGGCCGGCGCAACCTTTCCGAAATAATGTACATACTCGGTACCATAACCAATGTGAGGAAGAATGCGAAGATTAATCCAAAGATAATAGTCCAACTTAAAGGCCCCCAGAAGACAACACTGTCACCCCCAAAGAAAATATGTGGATTAAGATGCTGGAAGAAAGACACAAAATTAATATTGAACCCAACCGCCAACGGCAATAACCCCAGTATGGTTGCAATAGCCGTAAGCATTACAGGAATGATACGGATCCGTCCCGCCTGTATGGCTGCTTCACGGGTCTTAACGCCCCTGCCCCGCAGTTCATCTGTAAATTCTATAAGCAGGATACCATTTTTGATTACGATACCCGCCAGGCCAACAATTCCCACACCCAGCATGATGGTGGCGATAGTCATGCCGGTAAGTGCATAACCCAGCAAAACACCTATGATGGAAAAGAAGATTTCCGTAAGTACTATAAACGGCTTGCTAAGGGAGTTGAACTGCAACACGAGAATTAAAAATATCAGGCCGAGGGCAACTGCCAATGCAGTTCCTAAAAATGCAGAGGTTTCTTTTTCCTGTTCGCCCTGACCGGTTTGTTTTATTGTAACGCCGGGAGGAATAGTTGTCCGGGATTTAAAATCTGCAATCTTAATTTTAAGTTCATCATTTACCTGCCCGGTAAGAGAAGGATCTAACACGTTAGATTGTAATTGAATGGTGCGTTTCACATTCTTCCTGGCAATAGCCCCGGAGGTATTAGTATAATCCAGGCTGGCGACAGCACTGATGGGCACAGATTTTATCCGCATGGTCGTCATATCCATAAACGTGATGGGCATGTTCATAATGTCTGTAATATTCTTACGTTGCAAATCATTATACCGCAGTTGAATTTTATATTCATCTTCCCCATCTTTAAGCTTACTTACTTCCTTTCCAAAAACAGCCGTGCGAATTTCCATGCCTATCTGTGCTGTACTAATGCCTTCAAACATGGCTTTCTCACGGTCAACGTTAACCGTAATTTCCGGGCTGTTGAGATCAACATCCAGTTTTAAATTTTCTATTCCATAGACCTGGTTGGTATCTAAATAATGTTGCAGGTTGGTTGCCACGAAGGCAAGGTCTTCGTATCGATCCCCGGTAACTTCAATATTAACGGGCGGATCCGTTGGCGGCCCGCCATCTTCTTGCGCCACTTCAATGCTGGCGCCGGGAATACCACCCATGTTAGCCCGGATAGAATCCATAAAAGGACGTGTTTTTTTACCGTCTCTTTTTTCATACTCCACAAATGAAACCTGTATGCGCCCGAGGTTTGGCCGTACACTCCGGTTATTGTCCCTGGGGTTATTTGCACTGTTCGCCACGTTTGTAATAACGCTCTCTACCATGCTGCCAGGCGTACCTGGTTTTTCTTCTTCCAGTACTTTGTATACCCGCTGCTCCAGCACACGCGTTACGCTGTCTGTCTTTTTAATATCGGTACCCACAGGCATCTTCAGGTACACATAAATAAAATTTGGATCACCACTTGGAAAGAAGGTACTCTTATTGCCGCGGGCCATAAGTAACAGAACGGACACGGGAAAAAGAATAAATAATGCAACCAGCATCCACATTGGTCTCCAGCCCTTTAATAACCAGCGCAGCAATATTTCATACCGGGCCATAAGGGCAGGTAAAATCCGGTTCTGGAAACGATGAATAATACCCCGGAAAAGATACCGGTTCACAACAGCAATCAAAGCCATGAAGAAAGCAAAATTCGCCATGCCGTGAGAACCTGCCACATGCAGTACCACCCCTAAAGCTATAAAAGCCCAGAACCACCACTTGCGAAAAATAGTTTCCTTTGGCTCCTCAAATTCTTTGCCTTCCGGCTTCATAAAACTTACAGCAAAAACCGGGTTGAATATAAAGGCCACAATGAGAGACGCTGCCAAAGTGAGTATAAGCATGGTAGGCAGGTAAATCATAAACTTGCCAATGATTCCTTTCCAGAATAATAATGGAAAGAATGGCGCAAGCGTTGTGGCTGTACCTGCAAGTACCGGGATAAACACTTCACCCGCGGCTTCTTTCGCACTCCGGATGATGGGCATACGGCCATTGTTATAAATACGGTGTGTATTTTCAATTACCACGATGGCATCATCCACAATAATACCTAAACCAAATAGCAAGGCAAATAAAACTATAAAATTCAGTGTAACCGATGTGCCAACGATAGCATCTGCAATGGGCAGAAACATGAAGGCAACAAAAACGCTAAGGGGTACACTAAGCGCTACAAAGAACGCATTCGTTACGCCCATAAAAAACATGAGAACCAGCAATACCAAAACGAAACCTATAATGATGGTATTCACCAGGTCATTAAATGATGTAGCGGTTGCTTTACTCTGATCGCCGGTTATTACCACTTTCAGATCTTTGGGAAGGTCTTCATTGGTTTTCATTTCTTCAACAATATCCTTGATTTTTCCGGCAGCCGTTATCAGGTTTTCCCCCGCTCTTTTTACGATGTTTAGTGTTACTACATTTTTACCATCCAGGCGGGCATAACTTTCTTTGTCTTTGATGGTATCTTTTAGCTGGGCAATATCTTTCAAGTAAACAGTAGCGCCTTGCGTGGAACTGCGTACCACAATATCCTGCAGGTTCAGGGCACTGGTAAACTGTCCCTTCACTTTCAATGTGCGCTTCATATCTCCTACTTCTATCAATCCACCGGTGATGTCGTTATTCTCTCTCTTGATGGCATTTTCAATATCTGTAAAACTGATCC
>JBDSWG010000230.1:0-12329 GCA_039926825.1 Ferruginibacter sp. | reverse complement strand
TTTATCAGGAAGAAAGAGACAAGTGCTTCCATGGTTATTATGCGATTCATAGGCCCTATTTTGGCGTTCAACACCGGTGCTGCAGGCGGCATTTTTGCACCTTCCCTCGCTGCCGGGGCTTCTTTAGGTGGATTTGTTGCAACCTTATTTGATTTTGCAGGTGCCAATGCTAACATACTCGTACTCAGTGGGATGGTTGGATTTTTAACGGGAGTAACAAGGACTCCATTTACTTCTGCAATACTGGTTTTGGAAATGACGGACAGGCATAGTGTAATTTTTCACTTAATGCTGGCTGCTATGATATCTAACCTGGCCGCCCTGATGATTGAGAAAGACTCCTTCTATGAACAACTCAAAAAAAGCTATGTTAAAGAAGCTTTGGCAGAGGAAGAAATTTTACCGGATGAGCCAGAGATTACAGAAATACCACCGGACGATGACGGAAAGTTCCGGAATAAATAATGGCTTTCATTAAAAGCAGACTAGAGATTTTTGCATTTTTAAATTACCAATTTATGCAACCCCACGATAAAGAACTCAAAGAAGAACGGCATTCCTTATTGCAAACATTAGAAGAATTGCTGGAAGGGCCTATGATTTTCCTGGGATTTTTATGGCTTATCCTGCTTATCATAGAATTTACCTGGGGCCTTACGCCTACGCTTGAATTCATGAGCTTAGGAATTTGGATTATTTTTATCATTGATTTTTTATTAAAACTTATTCTTGCCCCACAAAAAATATTTTTTCTCAGAAAAAACTGGCTCACCATTATTTCCCTTGTTGTTCCGGCTTTCCGGGTTTTAAAGTTTTTTCGTTTTTTCAAAGTGGTTCGGGGGCTCCGAACATTGCGTCTTGTAAAGATTGTAGGAAGTCTGAACCGTGGCATGAAAAGCCTGGGGAAAACAATCTCCCGACGTGGGTTGAAATATGTGCTGGTTTTCACCCTGATTGTAATTTTCGCAGGGGCAGCTGGTATGTTGGCTTTTGAAAATGAGCATGGATTAAAATCTTATCCGGAAGCCCTTTGGTGGACGGCCATGCTCATAACCTCCATTGCTAGTGAATACTGGCCACAAACAGGGGAGGGTAAGGCATTGTGCCTCTTGTTATCTATTTATGGTTTATGTGTTTTCGGGTATATAACTGCCACGCTGGCTTCCTATTTTATTGGCCGTGATGCGGAAGAAAAAGATGCCCCTGTTGCCGGCTCAGCGGATGTGCAGGAACTAAAAGCGGAAGTTATGAGGCTGAGCCGGGCCATAGAAAATTTGACCAAGAATCCGAAGGGCATATAGAAGATTCAATAATAATTCCCAGCGGCAAAAAAGGTTCATGATTAATTGCTACCTTGGCCGGCAAATATTTAAGGAAAATATTTATGCAAGAAAGTCAACCCCAGGCAGGTAAAGATGAAGTTTTTAAAAGCGAGATCCCCAAAGCCTACGATTTTAAATTTAGCCCTACAGTAGCCGCCGTTTTTGATGATATGGTGTCTCGTTCCGTTCCGTTTTATGATGAAATACAGCGCATGATAGCTGAAATGACGGGGGAATACGCCTTGCCTGGAACACAGGTATATGACCTCGGATGCTCTACCGGCACCGCCATGATCAATATGGATCCTTTACTGGAAGAAGATGTAGCTTTTGTAGGCGTAGATGACTCACAGCCAATGCTGGACAAGTGCCGGGCAAACCTGGAAGCCGCGGGTATAAAAAGAAAATACGCTTTAGAAGTCGCCGACCTTAACCAGGATATAAAAATTGAAAATGCTTCAGTTGTCATACTGTGCCTGACATTGCAATTTATCAGGCCTATCAACCGCGAAAGGATAATGAAAAAAATACTGGATGGTATGGTGCCGGGGGGCAAATTAATTCTGGTAGAAAAAATACTCGCTGAAGAAAGCAGTTACAACAGGGATTTCATAAAATTTTATTATAACATGAAAAGGCGCCATGCCTACAGCGAAATGGAAATAGCCCAGAAGCGTGAAGCGCTGGAAAATGTGCTCATTCCTTATAAACTTTCGGAAAACCTGCTCATGCTCAAGGAAGCAGGCTTCGGCCATTACGAGATATTTTTTAAGTGGTATAATTTCACCGGCATTATTGCAGAAAAAAAACAAGGATGATTCAGATAGGTAATTTTTTCTTTAAATACCGCAACCAGCTTTTCATCATTTTATATGCAGCACTTTTTATTCCTTCCCCACCCATATTTAGGGAATCCGTTTTCGGGTCGTATTATTATCTCATTCCTATTATTGCAGGCTTAATCATTACTATAACGGGGCAGGCTATACGCGGCATTACGATTGGCCTGGCTTACATTGTCCGCGGCGGAAAAGATAAAAAAGTATATGCTGAGGGTTTGGTAACGGAAGGCATTTTCCGACATTGCCGCAATCCGTTGTATGTTGGTAATATATTGATGCTGGTGGGCGTGGGTATTTTATCCAACTCACTTATATACCTGCTGGTTTTTATTCCATTGTTTTTATTTATTTACCAGGCAATAGTATTGGCAGAAGAAAATTTCCTGAAAGGAAAATTTGGCGAAGCATTTAATGATTATTGTAGCCGTGTAAACCGGTGGCTGATTAATCCTAAGGGCCTGGGAAAAACACTGAATAGCATGTATTTTAACTGGCGGCGTTGGTTGCTTCAGGAATATAATACCCAGTTTGTCTGGTTATGTGGTATTGTTTTGATTTTGCTATTCAAATATCCGCAACTTATCCATTTCGATAACGACCTTAGAAACAAACTCGCTATTATACTAATCCTGGTTTTGGGTATGCTATACCTGCTGGTCAGGTATCTTAAAAAGTCTGGTAAAATGACAGACAAGTCCTCATCATAAATTACAAAAGGGAGAAACAGCTCATCACCATTTCTCCCGTACATCTAAAAACCAATATTATTTAGCTATCATACCGACAGTACCAGATGGCAAACTTCCAGCTGAACCATTGTGGCTTAAGCTTCCATCATTATGTACTTGATATCCCCCGATATTACCACTGGTTGCATTTAGTACATATAAGTACCTGGAATTGTTGCTCATAGCAGCATCAATTGGCGTTGTTCCTGTCGTCGCAGCTACTGCTGATAATACTGAGATTTCACCAGCTTTGCCAGTTGCAAATGAGCTTACCGTATTACTGCCTGTATTGGTTGAATAAACATATTTGCCATTGTTGTTGGTTACAACCCAACAAGCGGCTGTTTGGCCGGTCAGGGCAGGTCCGCCCGTATGCGTTACCATTCCATTATCTGCAACATAATAAGCCGAAACACCACTTTGTCCAGGCATACCACCGGCTGCTTCGGAAACGTAAATTATCCCATCCTTACCTTCTGCAAATCCAAATGGTGTGGGATGGGCAGAAGTTGTTACCGTCATGCTTGCCGGAACACCGGAACCATTAACCGTAAAAGTGGTTATAAGATTTGTAGCTTTTTCAGTCACTACTAATACCTTTCCTCCATTTACAAAGGATACCTGTGCCGGTCCGGCTGCACCGGAACTAAGCGCATGAGTAGAATTAGCAATTGCCGTCAGGTGCCCGTCTGCAGACACTCTGAAACCAGAAATATTACCGCTGCCACCTCCATTCAATACATACACGAGGTCGTTATAAGTGGTTACACTAATGGGCACTGATCCGCCGGATGCTACGGTAGATATTTGCTGCAAACCTGTGCCCGACATGCTCATAGAACTTACAGAATTGCTGCCGGGATTCACGGCCAATACTACATTATATGCTTCAGAATAACACAGGGCGCCCTGGCTGCCTAAACCCATAGCGGTACCAGCTCCACCGGTAGCATAGGCAGCTACATATTGCAGGTGACCTGCGGCATCGCGGGAAAAGGCCATCACTTTATTTACCGCCTGGTTGTTGAGCGTGTATACGTAACCGGGAGTTCCTTTTGCAGAACTGTTATTTTCTATTTTAAGCGCCAGGGCACTATTGCTATCCTGGACATTTTTTTCGCAGGATAATAATACGAGAGCTAAAGAACCCGCAGAAATAAAATACTTAACTTTTTTCATGATGTAAATTTTAATGTTGAATAAAAAATTTTATGTTGGTTCATGCCGGGCATACTTTGCCTGTTCAGCACTGCTGTTATTTTATTTTATGTCGAAAAAACTAGTTCTGGTGAAACAAGATGAGGCGTAATCCTATATTCTTAAAGGGTAGTTTACCCACGCCCATACCTTTAAGTGGTAATTGTACGAAAGGCTCTACCCTTATTCCAGCTGACGATGTAATTATTTTTTCGTAACCGACTGCAAGATTCAGAGAAGCTGCCGGGTAAAATTTATTTTTGCTGTAGCTTGCGTCCATACTGCCTTCGCTACCATTCATCAGGGTTTTGTACTGATTTTTTTCATTGTGAATAACAAAACTGCTAACACCGGATTTTACATACATTTGGTGCTTGTTTCCGTTTAAAATATAGTATGAAACCTGAACAGGAATTTCCAGGAATTTACTTTTGCCGGTAAGACTCATAATGTCCATTCCCGCAGGCATTGATGATTGCATATTTTTCATATTAAAATATGCGCCGGAACTTGTATAATTTTTTTTGGATAATAATAACCCGGTTTCCACTGACATTTTTTTATTTAACTGGTAACCTGCTACAAGACCTAACTGCGATGTTGCCTTACCAAAATTTCCAGACTTAACCGCACTGGAATTAATTCCTGCAGAAATTCCAAAATAAAATTTTCTGTTTTTTTGTATAGGGGGCGTAGCGACCGGCATCAATTCATTGTTTTCAGTTTTAATTACTAAAGCAGCATTTAATGTTTTATTTACTAAAATTTTCCTGCCCGGTGTTATAATCTCATTTTTTAAAACTCCCTTTTCCTTAAGAGATAATAATTCTACGTGAGAAAATTTATAATCCTTTCCCGTCTGCAAAGCAGGCTGTGAATTTTTCTCCCGATTATTTTCCGGGTGTATAAATAAAGTATTAGAAAGATTTACAGCAAAAGCCGATAGTAATTGCTTGTCATGATTCTTATTTGGAGAAGGTGTTATTTTACTTTCTTCTGTTGCAGAATGATTTTCATTACCTGGTTGTTTTATATTTTCAACCTGGGGATTTTCTGCAACAGCAAATTTGTTTGATATTGGATTTATATGGAGGCTATCATTTACAGCAAGAAAAGCAAAGATGAGTACACACATAAATGCAGCAGGTTTCCAGGCTACGAATGTTCTATGGCCTGCACCGGTCGTCTCCACTAGCTTTCCGGAAATTTCTTCCCAACGATCTGGCCCGTTTTTTAACGGGTAAGCTTCGGAAGCCCGGCGAAATATATCTTCAATATCGTTGTTTAAATACTGCATAAATTTCCTTCTTCCATTTTTTTTATTTTATCCTGAAGCATCGTCCTGGACCGGCTAAGGATGGCCCTGGAATTATTGATTGAAATGCCCAGCATTTCCGCCACCTGTGTATGGCTATAACCATCCAGCACATACAAATTAAAAACAGTATTGTAATTCCCGGGAAGCTGCTTTATCATAGATATTAAATCTTTGTATAAAACCTGCTGGTCAGCTTCGTTGGATTTTTCAGAAATATCCCAGACCTCTTCATTTATTCCTCCAATAACCGGCAGCATTTTATTTTGGCGCAAATCATCAATTGCCGTATTTATCATGATCCTCTTAAGCCAGGCCATCAATACTTTTTCAATATCCTCATCCTGGGGCAGGATAAATTTCGAAAAATTTTTAAAAGCTTTTATAAACCCATCTGTAACAATATCATTGGTTTTGTCATATCGGTATATATACCTGAACACAATCTTACAGGCGAAAGCCCTGTAACGTTCATAAAGCACCCTCTGGCAGGCCTGTTCCTGCCGCATACAGCCTTTCACTATGTGCTTTAAATTTTCCAAATTAATTATTTTTCCCAGGTCTTTAAAAAGGATATACTGTATTACAATATATTTATTTTATACATGCCTTCCTATTATTGAATACGTTGAACTTTTTAAAACATTACAGGCTGGCAAAAAAAACTTAGTTAGAGGGATCATATGGTAGGGGTGAGACATAACAAAAGCCCCAGCAAATGCCAGGGCTTTCATTTGTCGGGATGACAAGATTAATTGCATTGATCTTTTGGTGGTGGCGTACAAAAGAAAGCCCTGCACTGCGTGCCTCGGTGCTTTTATTCTTAGCCACAATCAAACAAGTTTGATGTGTCACGAAAAAAGCTCCAGCAAATGCCAGGGCTATCATTTGTCGGGATGACAAGATTCGAACTTGCGACCCCACGCCCCCCAGACGTGTGCCCCGCCGATGGCGGGGCTACATCCCAATCAATTTTTTGAAGGCATTTCCGCCTTTCCAACTCTTTATTTGTTTTTCTCTTGCGAGAGGTGATGCCCTGTCTGCCAAAGGTTCTGAATAAATTAAAATAAATGGTGTTCTGTTCCGCGTAGACCTTTGAAGACCTTCATTGTGAAATTTTAACCGGGCTTCAATATTTGTTGTCTCGCCTATATAATACTTATTGTCCTTCAAACTCTTCAATATGTATATGTAATGTGACATAGAAAAATGAAGGCTGCCTTTTGCAAAGCAGCCTTGGAATTGTTGTCGGGATGACAAGATTAACTGCGTTGATCTTTGGGTGGGGTGTACAAAAGTAAGCCCCGCACTATGTGCCCCGGTACTTTTATTCTTAGCCACACTCAAACAAGTTTGGTGTGTCACAAATAAAAGCCCCAGCAAATGCCAGGGCTTTCATTTGTCGGGATGACAAGATTCGAACTTGCGACCCCACGCCCCCCAGACGTGTGCGCTACCGGGCTGCGCTACATCCCGAAAATATAAAGCGGGCAGCAAAAGTAAACGCAAATTTTTAAAGAAAAAAATCCCCCACAAACATTGCTGAATACATGGTAACCGTTTATCTCATTAGCCTGTTTTTTGAACATCCGCATACTAAAGCCTACCATTTTGCGCTATAGTTTTAATATGTCATCATGCAGGCGACATATAAATCACTATTTTTGAACCTTTACGAAAAGCGAAGAACCCGATTAAATAATCTAAACCAATATGCCCAACATACTCATTATTGATGATGAAAAAGCCATCCGAAAAACACTTTCTGAAATTCTGGGATTTGAAGGCTATAAAATAGATGAAGCCGCAGATGGTGAAGAAGGGTTGAAACGCTTTAGCGAAAAGCAATTTGATGTTGTATTATGCGATATTAAAATGCCAAAACTGGATGGCATAGAGTTTTTAGAAAAAGCCCGGGTTGTAAATCCTGATGTGCCCATTATTATGATTTCCGGCCACGGTAATATTGATACAGCCGTGGAAGCCGTAAAGAAAGGCGCATTTGATTACATCAGCAAACCACCGGATCTTAACCGATTGCTGATAACGCTGCGAAATGCCACAGAAAAACAAAACCTTGTAAAAGAAACAAAAGTCCTGAAACGTAAAGTGGGTAAGGTGCAGGATATGGTGGGCACAAGCCCAGCCATCACAAAAATTAAAGATACAATAGAAAAGGTGGCACCTACCGAGGCACGCGTACTCATAACCGGCGATAATGGCGTTGGAAAAGAACTGGTAGCCCGCTGGATACATGAAAAAAGTAACCGCAATTCCGGGCCGATGGTGGAAGTAAATTGCGCAGCTATACCCGGCGAACTGATAGAAAGTGAATTATTCGGTCACGAAAAAGGTTCTTTTACATCGGCTATTAAACAACGCATCGGGAAATTTGAACAGGCTAATGGCGGCACTTTATTCCTGGATGAAATTGGGGACATGAGCCATAACGCCCAGGCAAAAGTGCTTCGGGCATTGCAGGAAGGAAAAATAACACGGGTAGGTGCCGATAAAGATATTAATGTTGATGTGAGGGTGATCGCTGCAACTAATAAAGACCTGCTGAAAGAAGTGGATGCAAAAAATTTTCGCCTGGATTTATATCACCGGCTCGGTGTCATCATTATTCACGTGCCCTCACTTAATGAGCGCAGGGAAGATATTCCGGCACTTATAAATCACTTCCTTCAAATTATTGCTGCTGATTATGGCCAGCCTAATAAAGTAATGGAAGAAGGTGCAGTTAAGGCGCTGAAAGATCATGACTGGAGTGGTAACATCCGCGAATTACGAAACGTAGTGGAGCGGCTAGTTATTCTTACCGGCAAAGTGATTACGGCTGAGGATATAAAAACTTACGTATTACCAAAATAAAATAGGATAAGTTAATTGTTGCAAAGGGAACGTCATAATTACAGGCGGCATACATTCTCCACATAACAATATTAGCTTTGGCACCATAAAAGAACACTTATGAGTTTAGGTTGGATTATTTTTATCGTTTGCGCCCTGGGATGGCATATCGGCATGTATGGTATGTTTAAGAAAGCCGGCATCGAGGGCTGGAAAGCTTTTATACCTTTTTATAATACCTGGTGTATTGTAGAAAAAATCGGGCTCAATAAAGTATGGTTCTTCCTGCAGTTCATTCCCATTGCCGGGCAGTTTATAACCATTTGGATTACCATAAAATTCGTGGAGCACTTTGGCCGCTTTTCCATTGCCCATCATGCAGCAACGGTCTTCCTGCCCTTTATTTATTTTCCTTACCTCGGCTTTTCTCCTAATGAAAGATATGCCGGCGACAAGGTAGTAAGCAACTACAAAAAGTCAGCAGCACGGGAATGGATAGACGCAGCTGCCTTTGCCATTGTAGCTGCTACCATCATCCGCACTTTTGTTTTTGAGGCTTATACCATACCCACACCTTCAATGGAAAAAACCTTGCTGGTAAACGATTTCCTTTTTGTAAGCAAATTCAGTTATGGGCCACGCATTCCAAATACACCGCTGGCCATGCCTTTCGTGCATCATACGATGCCATTTGTAGCAGTAAAATCATATTCAGAAGCCATTAAAATTCCATACACACGGTGGTTTGCCAGCCCTGTAGAACGCAATGATGTAGTGGTATTTAATTTCCCCGTAAATGATACGCTTATAAATGATGAAGTAAATTTTGGCAGCCGTGTAACTTATTACCAGGCGGTTAGAGAAGGCGGGCGTGAATTTATCTGGAGCCGTTATGGTAATCAGATCATAACCCGCCCGGTAGATAAAAGAGAAAACTTTATTAAACGCTGCGTTGCCATTGGTGGCGATGTACTCCAGGTGGTAAATGGCCAGGTCATGATAAATGGTAAACCTCAACCCCTATTTCCGGAATCAGAACGCTATTATGTGCTGGAGACACCTGTAAACGCCTGGATAGATAAAGAGCGTTTGTCGGATCTCGGTATAGCTATACGGGAAGAGCAGGGTGACTTTAATCCTTTGGAAACAGGGAAATATCTTATCAATATCACCAATGCTGAAAAAGCAAACCTGAAATTACCGGCAGGATATAGCGTTACACCCTACGTGGTAGAGTTTAATAATCCTTTTTATAAATCGGCAGAATTATTCCCTTACTATGATTCTGCCCATCACTGGGGCGTAGATAATTATGGGCCCATAACCATCCCCGCCAAAGGCGCAACGATTCCATTAACCCCTGATAATCTTGTGCGATATCAACGCTGTATAGAAGTGTATGAAGGCAATAAATTTGAAAACCGTAACGGTTCTTTTTATATTAATGGACAACCTGCTACGAGTTATACTTTTAAAATGAATTACTTTTTTATGATGGGGGATAACCGGCATAATTCTTTGGATAGCCGTTATTGGGGATTTGTACCGGAAGATCATATTGTTGGCAAAGCCTCTATGATTTGGTTCAGCTGGGAAGGTGGCCCGAGATGGAAGAGAATTTTCCAGGGAATAAAATAAACTGTTTCAAAATAATGTAACTTTATTTATCCTCCCGCCTTAAGGCTGGGAGGATTTTTTTCCTTAACAAGATTGAATATGAAAGAACAGGTCACATTTACTTACGAATCTTTTGATGATATTTCCGAGCTGGAAGCCCGTGATGCAGATCTGGTAGAACTGGCCCGTAAGGCTACGGAAAAAGCGTATGCGCCTTACAGTAACTTCCGGGTAGCCGCCGTTGCCCGTATGGAGAATGGTGAAATCGTATATGGTACTAACCAGGAGAATGCGTCTTACCCGGTTGGCATTTGTGCAGAAAGGGTGTTGCTTTCCAGTGCATCTATGCTGCACACAAACATACCGATTGATACCATTGCGATAAGTTACCATAATCAGAATGGCGAAAGTAACCGCCCGGTTTCTCCCTGCGGTATTTGCCGTCAATCTTTATCAGAATATGAAGACCGAACGGGAAAGCCTATACGCTTAATCCTGAGTGGTATGGAAGGCAGGATTGTGGTGCTGGAAAGTGCGGGCAAATTATTACCACTTTCTTTTGGCGGTGCCGATTTGAAATAGCCAGGTTATAAAATTTCAGCGCTAACTTTTATAAGTAAT
The DNA here is from genome assembly GCA_039926825.1 of Ferruginibacter sp. Taxonomy (GTDB): domain Bacteria; phylum Bacteroidota; class Bacteroidia; order Chitinophagales; family Chitinophagaceae; genus Ferruginibacter. Next base: position 1,834 of record JBDSWG010000230.1, on the reverse strand, counting down.
CCTATATACGACACCGCTGTAATCATCACTCACCAGCATAGCTCCATCGGGCATAACCAATACATCTACTGGCCTTCCTAACACTTTCCCATCCGGTTGCAACCATCCTTCTGCGAAATTTGAGTATCCGCCAGACTTGCCGGAACTATCTACATTTACGAGGCTCACGCGGTATCCTATAGGATCCTTACGGTTCCAGCTGCCATGCTCCGCAATGAAAATTTTATTTTTATACGTGGCGGGAAACTGGTTGCCGGTATAAAACTTCATACCCAATGCTGCTACGTGCGGCCCCAGTACCTGTACAGGAGGCGTATAGCTGTCACAATTTTTTTCCTTTCCAAATTCGGGATCCAAAATATTTCCCTGGTGGCAAAACGGAAATCCAAAATGCATCCCGGCTTTTGGCGCTGTATTCAGCTCATCTCCCGGCACATCATTTCCCAAATTATCACGCCCGTTATCAGTGAACCATAACTGGCCGGTAACAGGATGCCAGGCAAAGCCAACGGTATTGCGTATCCCATGCGCAAAAACTTCCATGCCACTGCCATCTTTATTTAGTCGGGTAATGCTGGCGTACACTTCATTTGGATTATCACATATGTTGCAAGGTGCTCCCACGGGAACATATAATTTTCCATCGGGGCCAAAGGCAATGTATTTCCAGCCATGGTGCCCGTCAGTAGGATATTTATCAAAAATTGTTTTTGCTGTTGGCGGCTGCACCAGGCGATTATCAATATCATCAAAACGCAGAATTGTCGAGATGGTTGCCACATACAAGTTTCCGTCAGCAAAAGCAACACCATTGGGGCTTTCAAGCCCCGAGGCAATGGTATAAACGTTGTCGCCGATACCATCTTTATTTTCATCGGTAACAGCAAACACATTATTTCCGCTACGGTTACCTATGTATAAAACACCGCCTGGCGACAAAACCATGCTGCGTGCATTTGGCACTTCAGCATACACGGCTATAGAAAAACCCTGGGGCAGCTTGATTTTATCAAGGTTATATTTTTTATATAAGGCATTACTATCCCCGCTGCCGGCGGAAGTAACAGTACCGGTTGTACGCTGTTGTTTGGGGTTACAGGTAGCTGAGGTAAATAAAATAAAGGCCGGGATTATAATCCATTTAATCATAATTATATTTTTTCTATACATTAAGAGTTTTAAAATAATGTCTGGGTGCCGTGAATAAATTTTGCTTCATGATCCAGCAACCATTTTTTTCGCCACGTACCACCGGCGTAGCCTACGAGGCTTCCATTACTCCCGATAACACGGTGACAGGGTACAACGATAGCTACCTGGTTGCGCCCATTTGCCGTACCTACTGCCCTGATGCTTTTTACATCGCCCATTCTTTTACTCAGTTGCAGGTAAGAAAGGGTAGTGCCTGCCGGTATCCCTGATAATAACTTCCATACTTTTTCCTGGAACACAGTGCCAGATTGAATGACCGGAATAGTAAACGCAAAAGCATTGCCGGAAAAATAATCATCTAGTTGCTGTATAATGCCAGCCATCATAGAGCCATGAGATAAACTATTATCGGAGGGCGAAACATTTGTATTTTCCTCTTTTTCAAAAATCAGGGAATGAAGGCCTTCACCGGAACAGGTGATAAGTAAATTACCCAAAGGAGACGGGTATATATGATGGTCTGTTATGAGCACCTTACAATTTAATGAAAACAGGTGAAAAGCTCTGTAAAACCTCTGAATTCACTTGAAAATTCAACACTCAAAATCTCATTGAAAATTATTAACCGGCTTTTGCACCATTCTGAGCATGGCGCTCTGGGGATAGCAACACGACGTGGCCC
>JBDSWG010000229.1:0-15715 GCA_039926825.1 Ferruginibacter sp. | reverse complement strand
TTAAGCCGAAACCCGGTTGAATACCTACATAGCTCTGCCAGGTTTTATATAACAGGCGAGCAAGGGATATACCTGGTGAATAACTATATGGAAATGGCTGATGCAACCTTTGTTAAGCAATAATCCGCTCCAACTTACGCAACGTCCTCGGCTAACGCACTAGCTCATTGAGAGACGTTGCTGCGAAGTAAGGCGAGCAAGGGATATACCTGGTGAATAACTATATGGAAATGGCTGATGCAACCTTTGTTAAGCAATAATCTGTTCCAACTTACGCAACGTCCTCGGTTAACGCACTGGCTTATTGAGAGACGTTGCTGCGAAGTAAGAGTTGTTTTTCGATGTTGATTCCGTTGCGAAAACCCCGTTGGGACACCGAGACACTAAGTTAGTGTTATGTAATTTCCTATTTTTGGTACATGCATAAAATATATTATTCCCTGTTGTTCCTTATTGCGGGTTGTAATGCCCCGGATAAAAAGGATGCAAGTATTGAAAATAAAACTGACACGATAGAAAGGCATTCGCAACCTGCAACTGCCAAAGATTCTCCTTTGCTCCACACCGATACAATGGTTCTCAATAAGCAATATTCTAATGAGCGTTTTAAAACCGTTACAGTAACTAAACAAAGCACCGGAGAATTTGTGGTAAAGGGTAATGCACGTGTTTTCGAAGCCGCCATTAGCTGGGTGGTGGAAGATGGCCATAATGAATTAAAATCCGGCCATGAAATGGCAGATGCCGGGGCACCGGCCTGGGGAAATTTTAATTTTTCTTTGTCAGTGGCAAAGGCCCGTGACAATTCTACCTTACATATCATTTTATTTGAAGCCAGCGCAAAAGATGGTAGCCGCCAATCTGAATTGGCCATTCCCCTACCCTAGGTTAAGGTAGTTGTATTTCTTTCGCAGCAACTTCTCACAATGGTTATATTTAATATCGATGGTAAATGTTGCAAATTAAAAAAAACCATTCCAACTTACGCAACGCCATTAGCTTACTCACTTGCGGAGGAACGTTGCTGTGAAATAGAATTGTTACTTATTCGTGATGACTGTAAAACATCTGTTTTTATCCGCCTTCCACAATCTTTATTTCCTCCTCTGATAATCCATACAACGCATACACCATGGCATCTATCTCTTTATCTGTTGTATCAATCACCTGCTGAAGTGCGGTGGCAATAGTTTTCTGTACTTCAAAGTAATGCATCCATTCAGCTTCTTCGGGCAGGCTAAGTTTTATTTTTTGCTTTTGCAGTTCCTTTAAAAAAGCAGCAAAGGAAAGGCCGGGCCAGTCCTGTAATTTTTTACTTAGAGATAAGCCGGGATATTTGCCCTGCAATAATTGTTGCAACTGCTGCTTCACCTGCTGCAACTCCTTGTTTTTGCTGAGCATGATATCAGCTTTGGACGCATACAAAAGTTGGCTTTGTAAGGGCACACTCTTCACAGGAAGCGATTTCAATTCATTAACTTTTATTTTTGGAAATAGATCATCCTCTTCTGAATAAAATTTTCGAAAATAAAAGCCATACAACTTTGAATTCAAAAGACATAAGTAAAACAACAAATTATTATGGGTGTCATTTTCATAATTAATACAGATGTATAGAGATTGATCAGCGTAATAATTATTTAAATCTAATGTTGCCAGTAATTGCTTTGCTATTATTTGTCTGACCAGAATTTTAGGTGATTCATGATATTTTAGAGCCTTTGGAGACATCAACCAATTACCCCATTTAACATAGCTTTCTTCCCATTCAAAAAAATATCTTTTTATACCTTTTCCTTTGATTTCTTTTTTGTAAGAGTCGTCAATTTTATTTAAACTGTGATATATCTTTTGGTCAACATCAATTTTTGTTAATGAAACTCCATTAGAATTTAATCCGTATCCAGCTTGGTATGGTTTTATTCCATTTGATATATCTAACTTTTGAGATAAGATTGAATCTGCAAAAGAAAATTTTGAAATTATTGAATTAATTTCTGGTATACTATCAAATGAAATAATGTTATTATTGTTTGTATACCAAGAGGAAATACTAAATTCAAATTCTTCACCAATATCTGAACCGACTAGCGCACTTAATACAACATTGCTTGATTTCTGAGTCACAAGAATTGATGTTTCGACATTTGCATCTTCAAATATTATCTTCTGATTAAAATTTAGTAAAATATTTATTTGATAGTTTTTTAGGATAAAATTCCTGAAACCTTTCGCATATTTATTACTAAACCAAGAATTTGGAATAATAAAGCCAAGCTTAGCGTTCACATTTATTAAAAAATAACACCTTTCAACAAAAAGGTAATAAGCTTCTGAATGTCCGACAACTACTTTATAGTTTTGTCGATAGTATTCAATTTCGTTGGTGCTAAATGTTGCACCCCATGGCGGATTCCCAATCACCACATCAAAACCTCCTTTATCAAATACATGCTTAAACTCCCGCTGCCAGTTAAAGGCTTTATCACCCGCAATGGTGGGGTCATCAATGAGGCTGTTACCGCATTTAATATTTTCGTTTAGCTTGTTCAGCTTGCGGCCCTTGCGGGCAGTACGCAGCCACAGGCTCAGGCGGGCAATATCCACGGCTTCTTCATTTATATCTACTCCAAAAATATTATGCTCCAGTATGGCCATTTCCACATCACTCATAACCATGGCAGAGCCAAAGAGCCTTGCAGTAAGTTCATCAATAAGCCGGTGTTCTGCTATTAAAAAATCAAGCGCCTGGTTCAGAAAGGCACCACTGCCACAAGCGGGGTCGCAGATGGTTATTTGCAACAGCCAGTGGCGGTAATCTTCCAGTTGTTGTTGCAGTTGCCGGGTATTCGTTTTGCGTTTTTGTGGAGTAAAAGCATCATCTATTATACCGAGTGTTTCTTTTTGCAGGCGGCAGATTTCGCCAACGGTATTTTCTACAATGTATTTGGTAATATACCGGGGTGTATAAAAAACCCCGTCCTTTTTGCGTTTGGTTTTCGTTTTATCTAATGCCTGTCCTTCCAGTTCGGCCTGCACTTCTTCTATTTCATTCAGGCTGTGTTCAAAAATATGGCCCAGGATATTCACGTCCACTTCACTGTCAAAATCGTAATGGCTTATTTTAAAACTGCCGGCGTATAAAACATCATCATCAATCTGCAGGTTATCTAAAATATCATCGGGCTCAAACAGGCCGCCGTTGTAAGCAAATATCTCTTCTTCTTTGCCCACATGGCCGGTATTGAGATAGCCAAAGTATTTTTTGTAGCGGTTGTATAAGGGTACATAATTGTCTAATTCTTTTAGCTGCTCCCACTGCTGTAATATTTTACGTATACTGTTGGGAGGCAGCAGCAACCGGTCTTCTGCAAAAAATATAAAGAGCAACCTGTCCAGCAGCTTCTGCGTTTTTTTATACAGGTCCAGTTTATTATACTGCGGGTTAAGCGCTACAATATTATTGAACAAAGTTCTTTTAAAACCAGAATAATCGGCATAGAGTTTTTTAGTTACGTTTTCTTCTACTGCCACCGATGCCTGTTTTATAGCCAGCGGAATATCTTTTTGTATATGCTTTTGTTGCAGGCATACATACAACACAGTAAAATCGTAAACGGTAAGATAAAAGAGGTCGAACTCCTCGTACTCCGTTGCATCTTGTATATAAAAACGCAGCTTTTCAAAATTGCTGGTAATTACATATATACAGTTTTTGTGTTTGTGCTTATAACCAAAAACCTGTTTTTCTATTTTATCCAGTTCGGTTGTGCCGGTATCTTTCAGTTCTATTACGCCAATGATGCTGCCGCCACGCAGCAGGGCGCCGTCGCTTTTTGTAGCATCAGTTTCAGTTTTTTTTTCTAAAACAAAATTATAATCGGGTTGTGGCTTTAAAGTATAACCAAGAATGTTTACAAACAGGTCACGTACAAAACCTTCCTGGTATTCTTCTTCTTTGGCATCCCGTATGTTGGCCTGTATAGTGGGGTTGAAGAAATGCGCCTGGTAGCGTGCCCATGCCTGCTTTACCGCATCGGTATCCAGGACGCTGATGTATTTATTAAGAACGGATTTCTGGAAAAGAGGCATAAGTAATTATGAAGTCTCGAAAATAAGGAAAAGTTCTTAGGTCCGTTATGCCCGCTTTCCTGGTTTCGCAGATACTGATAGCTGTGAAAGATATTTTTTGAAAACCGTTTCGGCTTACCACCCAATTTAAATAGGAATGCCGACGCCTGGGCAACAGGCGGGCACCGAAGTTTCGCATCATCATTTGGCATTGTAAACTTTAAAAGCGAAGAACACACATTGAAACAAAGTCTCTCCCCGGTTTATATGCATTAGCCGGGGTTGTACCGAAATACTGGATTCAAGTTTTCATTTGCTAATTAATCCAGTGAAAATTATAATTTTGAAGTATGCCCGCAAAACATATGATCGCCTATACACAGTGTAGTTTTTTGTGGAACATGATAGACTAAACTATTTTGAAAAGTAAACTTTTGAAAGCTATTATATATTTTGCTCTTACTGTAATTGTAGGGATATTTTTCTCCCAATGCGTGATCATGAAAAACAGGTGGACAGATACAAAAGCTGTGGAAGTTTTTAAGCAAAGCGGAGTTCCCCTAAAACTTTACGATACGATAATCAACAGGCGTCATTTGCACTATGCAGTAAGCGGCGAAGATGCTTTGCCTCTTTTGGTATTTATTCATGGTAGCCCCAGTAGTTGGAGGCATTATTACAAGTATTTATCAGATTCATCATTACGCTCTCATTTTCAAATGTTAGCCATTGACAGACCAGGCTTTGGCCTTAGCGATTTTGGTAAGGCAATGCACTTGCAGGAGCAATGCAATATTATTTTGCCTCTCATTCAATCAATGAAAAAGAATAGAAAAGTTGTGCTCTTCGGACATAGTTATGGTGGGCCGGTGGTAGTTACGTTAGCTGCCCTCGACCCTGCTTTGGCGGAAGTAATTGTGATAGCTGCCGGGGCCATAGATGTTACCCTGGAAAAAATAGAAACCTGGCGCAGGATTATGAATGAAAAACCACTCTATTGGCTGCTGCCAGGAGCCTTTGGCCCCAGTAACACGGAACTTTTATTTTTAAAGAAAGATCTGATACCCATGCAGGAGCAATTTAAATTGATAAAATCGAGCGTTTATTTCATTCATGGTGATAAGGATACCTGGGTGCCTATTCAAAATGTAAAATATGGCAGGGAAATGCTGGTAAATGCTAAATCTATTTCAATAGATACAATTAAAGGTGCAGATCACCATCTTCCTGGTAAAAACAAAATTGAGATATCTGAATTGCTGCTGCGCCTACTGTAAAATACCACTTCGCGGTAACGTTTATTGCTCTCCTGTGCAGATGTGCAACTCAGTTGTGAAAGATAGCAGACTGTGCCTCCCATAATTTAATCTTCCATATAAAGTTACGGAGAAGGCACAGATACGCCGTCGTGCAAAGCCGTACTGCATATCTGCGCAAGACATTATCCTTCCCAATATCATCTCCAGGCTTTCCTACCACTAAAAAAATAACATACATATATTTTTAGAACATTATTTTTATTGTCTTAAACACTTCAAATGGCAGATATACAAAGTTCACCTGAAATGCCTGTGCATAAGCCGGTCCATCCATTTTTATTGACGATTCTTATTTTGCCCATGGGCGTTTCCATTGGATTTGTATCTGTAACCCTGGGATACCTGTTATCGCAGGCCGGCGTATCGGTAGATAAAATTGCGGCATTAATTGCCTCTACGTTAGTTCCACACATTTTCAAATTTATATGGGCACCTTTAGTTGACACAACACTATCCTTTAAAAAATGGTATTTGGGTGCAAGCATTATATCTTCCATTGGTATCATGGCACTGGGCATCTTACCCTTAAATGCCTCCAGCTTGCCTGCTCTCACGATCATTATTCTTCTTTCACAATTTGCTGTAACTTTTCTTTGCATGGCAACAGAAGGATTAATGGCTTATGATGTACCACCTGCATTAAAAGGAAGAGCCGGAGGCTTCTTCCAGGCGGGTAATCTTGGTGGTGTCGGGCTTGGAGGAGGGCTAGGCCTTTTCCTTGCTCAACGGTTACCAGCACCCTGGATGGTCAGTTTCATATTGGGCATTATTTGTTTATTATGTGCCCTGGCCTTATTCTATTTTAAAGATCCAAAAGTTACCATACGGGAAGAATCTGTAAGTAAGACTTACAAGAATTTATTGAAAGACGTATGGAGCACCCTCAAAACAAAAACGGGACTGCTTGCTATTTTACTTTGCTTTCTCACTTTAGGCACAGGAGCAGCCAGCAATTTATGGTCTTCTATTGCAAAGGACTGGCAAGTAAATGCGGATACTATAGCCCTGGTAACCGGTGTCGCCGGCGGCTTGCTTTCTGCCATAGGTTGTCTCATCGGGGGTTGGATTTGCGATCGTATGAACCGCAGGAATGCTTACCTGCTTTTTGGATTGGTAGGTGCAGCAATTGCTGTAGGTATGAGTTATACGCCACGGACAGAAATAATGTTTATTGTATGGACATCCTTTTATGCCATAGCAATGGGTTTGAGTTATGCAGGATTCACAGCTTTTACTTTAGAAGCCATAGGCAAAGGCGCCGCAGCCAGCAAGTATAATATTTTTGCAGCGCTTTCCAATGCACCCATTTATTTGATGACCTACGTTGTGGGTAAAGCTTACACACAAGGAGGCGCAACTTTTATGCTCAATACGGAAGCCATATTTGGCGTTGGTGCCATTGCCCTTTTTATAATACTGCAGAGAATAATATTTAAACCAAAAATAAAACTGCAAAATGCGGTTATCCCCTGATGCGGTATATCCTGTCCATTCGCATTATCTACCTCTTTTTTTTAAGGATATCACGGCTTCACAACGACTGCCTGGAAGGCCCAGATCACTAACTCAATAAGGCCGGGCTGCAAATCTGCGACAACAGGGGCCCAAATTAAATGCGAACGTTTTCATTATTCACATAGGGTGTATATTTGGTAAGCGATGGTAGTTTTTTTTACGAACTCCCTTTTGTGGCAAGCTTAAAAAAATATCCCTATCAACAATTGTATATAAACTTTTAAAAAACCAATATGAAAACATATTTCTTTCTGTTTTTAATTTTTATTTTCTCATATACTTCTTTTGGACAAAACGCACAAAATGAAAAGTTAGTGAAGCATGTTGTTCTGGCTTTTCAAAAAGACTTTAACGAAGGAGGGTTTAAAAATGCTAAACGTTACACCACTTCAGATTGGCAGCACATAAACCCGGGTGGAGGAATTACCAAAGGAAGGGAAGAAGTTTTAAAAGAAGTAAGAGCCGTACATAAAACATTTCTGAATGGAGTTTCTATTTCCATTGAAAGCATTGAAATCCGGTTTCTTTCAACGACTGTTGCCATTGCTAACGTTGTTCACAAAAGCAGTGAATATGAATTACCGCAAGGTGTAAAACATCAAAATGAAAGACAAATGAAAACGTATATAATTGTGAAACGGCAAAATAAATGGTTACTGAGACTTGACCAGAATACAATTATTGCCGGGCATTAACCCATGTGTACCATGGCGAGCCGCCAATAAACGGTTTACTTTCGGTGCTGATTAGCAGGAAGGTGAGTTGTAGCGCCGAACTGGGCAACTAATAAATACCACAACAGCATGCCATAGCCTGCAATTTGTTCACGCAGCCAAATTATCAAACAGTAATGACAAAACTAATTTTTATATTTCTATCGCTCCTTATTTTGACAAGTTGCACCGGTAATGACAGCGTGAATAAAAATATTGAACCGGAGGATACCTCAAAAGCGGACATATCTAAAAAAATTGCGCCCGCGTCGAATAGTGACACAACTTTTAAACTTGATTTCTTTGCCGCAGTGCCGGATACTATAGATGGGTGTGGAGAATATTTTACTTATGAAACAATCCCATTCACTAAGGACAAGTATATTTTTTTATCTAATCTCACTACGTTTGCAATTATCAAAATCAATGGAACCGATATATATTTAAACAGAGATAAAACGGAGAGCAAAAATATTACAGACAAAAGTTACATAGCTACCTATGAAGGACAAGGGTACAAAGCAGTTTTGAAAATTAAGCAAACAAAGGCCTATGATGAAGGTGGCTTTTATACCGGAACGTTGCAGATAACCGGTGATAAAATAAAAGCAACATTTAAAGTTCATGGTGAAGCAGGCTGTTGATTATCTGCATAACTGTTTCGCAGCAACTTCCCCTCGGGTTTCTGTTCATATTCAGAAACGCTTTATATCACCGGGCTCATGTTTCTCCTTGCTATTTATTACTGTGAAGATTATACTATGTGTTGTCATCTTCTCCTGATAACCTTTGAAGTAATACTATTCAGCAGGCGATAGTTAATTGACCCTGCTTTTTTTCTGAAGCCGGTTACACAAAATCTCTTCCTAAAATATTAATAAATAATATTTCCTATCTTCAAATATAAATTTCACACAGATATATATGATCAAAAAATTAACCATCACAGATATTTTAATGTTGCTCTCTGCATTTTTATCCCTCATTTTTTCAGAAACGCTATGGTTCAAAGGCGAAAGAGAGGGCGCAATATTTGTAGGGCTTTGGGTGCCCTCTATACTTGGATTTGCAATTTATATACACCTGATAAATAAGAAAAATGATTGAATTGTTGCCTTATTTCGCAGGACTGATTACACTGCTGTTTTCCGCCGGATTATATACTGCCATCAAGACGAACAGGGTTAAAAGATAGTTAGTATTTTCATCGGGTTTATCCGGCTGCAGCATGCAGGTATCCCCGGAAGTTGGGCAATGCTATCCCTTCACAGCTTTTGTATCTACCTTCTAATCATTTATACAATCCGGGTTGCAGTTTCTCCAGGTTTTTAAGTATGTCTTCATTCACATCTCTATGCCCGGTGTAGGCCCATGCCCTAAGCTTGAGGTTACCATTCTCATCCAGCGTTACCGGGTTTACAGCTGTAAACGTTTTGGTAGCGGCATTATATTCATTCCATTTTCCTATAGTCTCCCAGGCGGGCCTATAGCAAATATCATGAAAAAGGTTCCTCCCCGGGAAGCCCGCCACTGATCCCCGCTCAAGAAATAAACCCGGCTTACCCATAACCCAGCTTTCGCAACCATAAATAATGGCCCGGGTGAATATTTTTCCTAAGCCAAACATAAGAGAATCACCATTCATTCGGGTTGTATCCTTATAGTCTATTGAGGGACGGAAGTAAGTGGCGCCGCCATAGCACGCTCCTATTACCACTTTGGTATCATCATCCGCAAAAACTGCTATCTGGCTTAATGAAAAAACTACTGCGGTATCTTCTAGCGTTTGGTAGCTTATCTCATCTTTACCAATGAGAAAAAGAGAATGCCCACGGGCATATTTACCATGCGAATCAAACCAAATGGTACCAATGCGTGCATTGTGCCTGCTGAGGTGACGTACAATTTTAGAACTTGCCTTCTGTGCATCTGAAGCCACTATGGAAACAAATTTATCTATCCTAAAATAAGCCCGCAGTTTGGTTCTTAATATATTATACCGCGTGCCGAGATCTAATTTTCCTTTGTGACGCCTGGAAATGATGAAGAAATTGACCTGATGTTTTTTTGATATTTTGGGTGTTTCTACTGCATCAAAAGTTTCAACATCGATGGATAAATTGATGTTGTCCATCAACGCAACAGAATTTTTTAAAAGCCGTGTTTGTATCTTCCTGCTATAATTTGGAAGATGATCATAACGCTTAATAACCTGGCTGAAACTGTTGTGTACTGTAAGGCTTGCACAGATAAGGCAAAGCAATCGGAGGAGGATTATTTTTTTCATGATTCTTACGTTTATTATTTAGCGTGAAGGGTTAAAAGTTTTTTCAGGTAAAAGTTTTTAATTCTTCCATAAGTGGTTATTCGTAAACGGTGTGCTATAAGGGAAATCCGTTAGTGCTAGAATTTCTCCCTCATTGAGGTAATTGATTGAACTTAATGGAGCGCTGAGTAGATAAAAGCCGCAGGTAGATGACTTTTTCATTTTGATTAATTTATACAAGAGTATGAGCATACCAGAATAACTGCAACAGGCAGTTGGTAAACTGTGGAGCTGGGTTGGTACTTGAAATTTTTTACCTTTTAGAACTATTTGTGAAGTGGGATCGACCAATTGCCAACTGTAAATGGACAATTATCAATTCTGCTATAAAAAACGGGAGGAAGTTTATACTTTTAAACCGTGAAGATTTAGGGGGTTTACAGGTAATTCAACGTAAATGAAATTAAGATCTACAACATATTGGAAATGCCAATTTGCAGGCTGGTCTGGATTTGTAATCGTGGTCTTTGTTTTTAACCACCTTATTTATCATGACTCCGGGGAATTTTTCCCAATGCTGGTTTCAATATATATTTTAGGATTACTGTTTTCTCATTTAATGAAGATTACTATTATAAAATTTGGGATACTAAACAAAAGTTTTTCTGCCCAGGTTATTTATTTATCCTTATTAAGTTTTTTTTATTCTCTTTTCGGAACTATTGTATGGATGCTGATTATGATTAATCTTGGCTTCTGGAAAATTACCGACAGTGATCAATCTGATTGGATAGAAGGATTTATCCATGGTCTTTTTTTCAACCTTTTCCCTGTTCTACTTACATTTTCCGGATGGGTTCTTATTTATTTTCTCTTTCATTATGTTCAGGGAGTCAGAAGGGAAGAACAGTTAAAAACGCAGTACCAGCTTCAAATGATAGAACTGGAAGCCAAAGCCCTGCGAGCCCAAATGAATCCTCATTTCATTTTCAATTGCCTGAACTCCATAAAATCTTTAATACAGCAACACGAAGAAGATAAATCCGTAAACTATCTAACCACTTTTTCAAAACTCATCCGTACCCTGTTTAGTAATGCGGATAAGAAAGAGATTAGCCTGTATGACGAAATTGAAACCTGTAAACTATATCTTCAACTAGAAGCAATGCGTTTTGATACCGGGTTTTCTTATTCATTGCATATTGATGAAACAATTGATTTTAAGTCTATAGAAGTTCCGGCATTGATCATACAACCTTTTGTAGAAAACGCCATATGGCATGGCATTGTACCCAAAGGCACAGGCGGGCATGTAGAATTATCCGTCATAAAAAATGATAACTCAGTTGACATTGTTATTGATGATAATGGTATTGGACGTGAAGCTTCAGGCCGGAATAAACCTATAAGTGGCCTAATACACCAGTCTAAAGGCGTGAATCTTACACAGTCAAGATTAGAGTTGCATAACCTGTTACGAAAACGTAAGGCTATATTGCAAACATTGGATAAGAAAGATGAACAGGGTTTGGCATCCGGTACAAAAGTTATCATTTCGATAAATGAGGAAACATCGTGATAAAAACAATTATTATAGATGATGAGCGCCATTGCATCAAAGCGCTTCAAAGAGATCTGCAAAAAAACTGCCCGGCTGTACAGGTAATGGAAGTTTGCAGTTCTGCGAAGGACGGTATCATGTCCATAAAAAAATATAATCCCGATCTTATTTTCCTGGATGTGGAAATGCCATGGATGAGTGGTTTTGAAATGCTGGAAGTAATGGGAGATGTCAGATTCTCTATCATTTTCACAACGGCACATGGTGAATTTGCAGCAAAAGCTTTCAGAATAAGTGCTGTAGATTATTTATTGAAACCCATAGACGTACATGATCTTATAGAAGCCGTACAGAAAGTTGAAAAAAAAGTAAATGAAGGGGGCGGGCTGCAACATATCAGTAATCTTTTAAGGAATATGCGGCAGCCACTAACGCAACAAAAAATTGCATTGCCGAACCGGGAAGGATACGAATTTGCTGATGTAGCGTCTATAATCTATTGTGAAGCTGAAGGTGCCTATACAAAAATATTCATGCAGGACAACAAAAAAATACTAGTATCAAAAACCTTAGGCGACATAGAAGAATTATTGCCCCCGGAATTATTTCATCGTATTCATCACTCTACGTTGGTCAACATTACCTACATCGCACAATTCTCCAGAACAGATGGATGCTATGTAATGTTGAAGAATAATGAAAGGCTTTCCGTCAGTAAAGCAAAAAAAGAAATGCTAATGGAAAGATTGGGACTTAAATAGTAATACTCTTCGCCATTTACGATTCAACCATGGCTATACTCTATTGAAAAAGTAAATCTTTTTGCGTTTTATTTATGTCACTTTATTTTTCATTGGATTGTTGTCTTTTCTGTGATGATCTAAATCTACCGGTGATATGACAAATACTCAAAGTTTCAGCTGGACTTATGACGGCATAGGATACAAAGCCAATTTTGATTCCGCTTGCACATACTCAGCAACTCCAAATGGATAACCTAACTTGGATTAAACATACAGACAGAAATAATGAAAGTTAAACACCTGGAAATTGAAAGATTAAATACGGAGAGATTAATTCTTATCCCATTTACAATTCAGATATGCAAGAATTTTCTAAAGGAAGATTACAGTGATTTGGAGCGTTGGAATTTTAAAAAAGGTAAAAGTTGGCCTGACAATGATGTGATTGAAACTTTGCCCAAAATAATCAACAACTTATCAAAAGTTGAATCTCCAACGGGTTTTGAATCGTGGATGATAATTAAAAAAGATACCTTAGAAATTATTGGAGATTTAGGTTTTAAAGGATTCAATTATGAAGATGAAAATATTGATATTGGTTATGGAATAATTAAAGAAGAAAGACGAAAAGGATATGCTGAAGAAGCCGTAAGTGAAATTATAAAATGGGCCTTCTCTAATGAAATTGTAAGAGAAATTACTGCAAACTGTTTGACAGAAAATATAAACTCGATAAATCTTCTAACTAAATTAAAATTTATACAACTAAAGACAGAAAATGGAATGATATATTGGGCTTTAAAAAAATAATTAATTAACCCTACTGCTAAGAACTGTTCAATACTTTTGGCTTTTCTTTCGCAGCAATATCTCTTCCTGGTTTTTGGAAAGGCTCGTTGATTGACGTTGCTGCGCAGCAAGAAGTTTACAATACGGCAATGATAAATAATATGGATAGTATTTTATTTCTTTAATCCCTTAGACTTCTTCTCTCTTCAGCCTGACAGGCGTATGTTGAGATACAATTAACGGGAACTTTTCTACCATCACACTACTTGGGTCCAGGCCAAAACCCCGTTCTTCCGAAAGTGAAATTTCTTTTAACCAAAAGTGAAACTTCATTACCATAATTTCCCAAAACGGCAGCTCGTTGTCCAGGCTTAAGAATTTCTCCATCACAACAAACTGAAAATCTCCAACGATATTATTTTTTTCTAAACTCACATACCGGCTTGTAATGTTTACCTCTTTATTTTTTACTAAATCTTCAACAACTTTTCTCAGTAGCAAATAAATACGCGGTTGTACTCTGAAACCCAACCGGAACTCCACTCTTATTATGCTATTTGGAATAACGTGCTTTACCGTGTATTCAGTTTTATAAGGTTCATCTACAGTTACTACATGAATAAACCAATAGATGTCTGCTCTTTTTGGTTTACGGTTCAGTATGGAATAAATAATTTTATGCTCTATTTCGTTTGGATTTTCAGCACTGGTCAGATAAACAAGATGCGTTGCATATTTGGGTACAGATTTGTCATTGCTTAACTCCTGTATTTTAGGAATATAATTTTCCAGCCGTACAAACTCTACATACCTGTTTTTAATTTTTCTTGCCCGGAACCAGTCATACATGATGAAGAACAGCAAGCCGCCGATAATAAGTGTTACATATCCGCCATGCGGAAACTTTTCCAGGTTGGCATAAAAAAAACTACATTCTATCGCCAGGTAAACTGCCAGGTATAAATAAATTAACACCCGCCTGGTGCGTTTTAAAACAAGGTAATTCGCAAAAAGAATGGAAGTTGCAATCATGGTTACTGTAATGGCTAAGCCGTAAGCAGCTTCCATATTGGAGGCTTTCCGGAAGAACAGAACAATACCAATACAACCGACATATAATAGAAAGTTTACAGCCGGTACAAAAAGTTGTCCCTTGGCTTCTGTCGGATATTTTATTTTTAATTTTGGTGACAGGTTTAACCGGATAGCTTCACTTACCAGTGTAAAGGAACCCGAAATAAGTGCCTGGCTGGCGATAATCGTTGCAGCAGTTGCAATTGCAATTCCGAAATAAAGAAACCAATGGGGCATCACGCCATAAAAAGGATTGAAGCCATCCTCAATGAGAGCGGCACTGATAAATCTTCCATTATGCTGGCTTAGCAACCAGGCACCCTGGCCCAGGTAATTTAAAATAAGGCAGGACTTTACAAATATCCAGGAATAGCGGATGTTCCATTTACCACAGTGCCCTAAATCTGAATACAACGCCTCGGCACCGGTAGTGCAAAGAAATACGCCGCCTAAAATGTAAAAACCACCCGGGTAAGCAATCAATAAACGAATACCGTAGTAAGGGTTAAAAGCTTTTAAAACAGAAATATCCTGTACCAGGTGAACTGCACCAAGAATGGCCAGCATGCTGAACCATACCGTCATAATAGGGCCAAAAAATTTACCAATAAAAGCTGTTCCGAATTGTTGAATAAAGAACAGTAAGGATAAAATTCCAATGACGATATAAATAACCGTCCATTGGCTTATGTCATGTAAGGCGGGCACTTGTTTCAACCCTTCAATGGCGGATGTAACAGATATCGGTGGTGTAATCATGCCATCAGCCAGCAAGGCAGCGCCGCCTATCATAGCCGGAAATACAAGCCATCTTTTTCTCCGCCTTACCAGCGCAAATAATGAAAATATACCGCCTTCTCCCCTGTTATCTGCCTGTAAGGTGAGTATGACATATTTTATTGTAGTTTGAAGTGTCAGCGTCCAGATGATAAGTGACAGGGCGCCTAAAATCAATTCTTCTGTTATTACTTTTCCATTTGTAATAGCATTTAAAACATAGAGCGGTGATGTGCCGATATCTCCATAAATAATTCCGAGAGCAATTAAAATACCTGCAACGGTTACACGATTATGCGACGACATCTGATTTGAAATTTGGCTGTCAAAATTAAACCGCGACTATCACAGGAAGTGCCGTAGGAAGAAAATCCTTATAAAATCTTTATACCTTTCCTTCACTGTGGCAGGGAGTGCTCACAATGGAAGGCCTACATTTGCTTCTTATAAAATTATATGAGCAGGCTTTTGAATTATTCTATTGATAAGTGGAAGCAATACCTGGTAAGTATTGCCATCATCATGGCCATTGCAGCTTTATGTTTTGCATTTTCCAACTTCATAGGCTACCAGGTGGCAGCACTGGTTTTATTAGTTACTGTTTCATTATTAGCCATTACGTTTGATATTCTCCCGGTTTTGCTGTCTGCAGCACTGAGTGCTTTCATCTGGGACTTCTTTTTTATTCCACCCCGTTTTACTATTCATGTGAATACTACAGAAGATACCATTTTCCTTATAATGTATTTTATCATTGCAAGTGTGAGCGGCGTTCTTACGTATAAAATACGGAAGGTTGAAAAAGAAGGCCAATTAAAAGAAGAGAAAGCAAATAGTGTTAATCTTTACAACACAATCCTGAACTCTTTATCCCATGAATTACGAAC